>JAYWEP010000260.1:0-4466 GCA_043779205.1 Chthoniobacter sp.
CCTCGCTGGCGCTCGCCCGGCGGACGGCACGGAGTGCCGTCCCTACCCGACCCCACCTTCGCTTCCGATCGCCCTCTCGCCCTTCAGTTCCTCGATCTCCTTCGCCAGCTCCTCCGCCTCAGTTTCCAACAGCCCCAACTCCTTCTCCAAGCTCTCGACATGCCGGCGCACCGTCTCGTCGCAAAACACCGGAGTCTGCGTCGTCAGCCGGTGCAGCTCGTAATCGGGACTCTCCTTGAGCGCATGGCCCGCCTCCAGCACGCGGATGATTTCCAGCTCGATCGAGTCCACAAGCCGGCGCAGTTGCGCGAGCTCGCGCTCCTCGCCGAAGTCGAGCGCCGCCCAGCCTTGCCGCAGGATGGAGCCCAATCGATTGCGGCGGTCTTCGGCGATGCGCCGCAGCGTGGCCAGATCGCCATGATCCTTCGCGTGGTTGATCGCCGCAAGTTGTAGCGGCGGTCTATGACCGCCGAACGGCGGCGACCGACGCTCACAGAGCGCCGCTACAATCCCGCTCGTGCGCGCAGCGGTCGGGGTGAAACAGCTTCACCAGCTTCCGCCAGAGCTGGCTCACCTCGGCGGCTTCCCCGGCGGTGAGTTCCTGCTTTTCCGCCCGCGCCGCCGCCGTCTCGGCATATTCCTGCTCCTGCTGCGCGCCCGCCTGCCGGTATTCCTGCGCGATCTTCCCCGCCCTGCCGCACGAGCGATTCCAGATACTTCCGGCGATACCCGATGACCAGCCGCAGCCGGTCGCGCCGCTGGAAATGCTCGCGCAGCCGGGCAAACAGCCGCGCCTTCATCGCCTCCACCTTCGCCTTTTCGACCGTGAAGCCCGCTTCCAGTTCCGCCAGCCGCGCCCGCGCCGCGTCCACCAGCGCCCGCAGCCGCTGCAACTCCGGGTTCACGTAAAGCACCAGCTCCCGGCCCGCGACGGCCGCGGCAGCCGGGTCGCGCGCGCACTCCCAGGCGACGAACGGCGCGGCTGGTGACGGGTGACAGCAAGAATATTTCCGCCCCTACCGCTCGCTTACCATTCTGCGCCTCAGCGCATGTGCAATGCTCGAATGCAGGTCGCGATTGCCCGTATCTCGCCAACGACCATGTGTTGGGTCTGACGGTCCATTTTTTGGATGCCGTCCAGTCCGCCGACTCTGCGGAGCCATATCTCGAACTCCATGCGGATGCCATGAATGGATGAGACGCCGCGCGTTAGTGCCTTGCCGCTTTTCGGAACCACGGACTGTCCGCGAACTCTCCTCCGCTTTACTTCGCTGCGCTTTCGCCGGATCCAGTCGCGCAATGCAGGGGTAAACGGATACTGGTAGTGGCAGCCGTTCGGACGGATCACACCCGGAATCTCACCTTTTTTGGCAAGATTGGCGACTTGGCGGCGCTTTAAGCCGATCTGTTTCGCAAGCTGCTCCACGGTGATGAATTGTCCATTCTCTGAATGTGCAATGTGCATGGCCTACTTGACACGGAGGTGTGAGAAATGACCACGAATAATAACACGACGCGGATACCCGCCGAGAAACCTCACCCCCGATCGGAGAAAGAACGCTGCGAGTTGACATCCGGCCCTCAAGTATCATGAAACCGCGACCATCATCTCGTCCACCGCGTTGGGAATCACCGTGTTCCGTAAAACAGTGCCTCGCCGAACCGCGACCGCTTCCCAAAACGTCGCGCCCGCGCTCCCGGCAACGGCCGCGTGGCCGTTGGATTTCGCCGTGTTCGGTGTAGCGCGTTTCGGCCGTTTCAAGACCGCTGTAATCGAAGCGATTTTGGTTTTTGCCGCCTTTTCGTGCATTGACCTGCCACCGCGTATCCGGCAACGTCAGCGCATCAAAATGCGATTCCCCTCGAGCGGGACTACTCGACTCGATAGGCAGAACCGATTCACCCAATTCCCCTCCCTCCAAGACATGAAAACGAAATACATCCTCGCCGCGGGCATCCTCCTCACAATCGCACTTCACGCGAAGGCGGACACCTTTGGCAGCGGCGCGAATATCTTCACGATTAATTTCGTAAACATCGGAAACGCTGGCAACGCGGATGACGCCGGGGCCGGCGGCGGCATCTTCTTTTCGCCGTATGGCGGGGTGCCCTACGCCTACCGGATGGGCACTAACGAGATTTCGCGGGATGTAATCACGAAGTGGGCGGCTACCGGGCTGGGGAGGAACCTTGGGGTGGGACCGTGGACCGGCAGCCAGCCGGTGGCGACGATCTCATGGTATGACGCTGCGGCATTTGTGAACTTTCTCAACACGAACACCGGGCACCCGGCGGCGTATTAGATTAACGCCAACGCGACGGCGCTGACGCTGTGGAGCAGCGCGCAGGCGTGGCAGGCTGGCGGGGAAAACCTGTATCGGAACAAAGACGCGTATTACTTTCTGCCGAGCGAGGACGAGTGGTATAAGGCGGCCTTTCACAAGAATGATGGGGTGACGGCGAACTACTGGGACTATGCGACAGGGAGCAACAGCGTACCTAACGCGACCTCGGGAGGAACAACGCCGGATTCGGCGGTGTATAGCGGCAGCTCGCCGACGGACGTGAATAATGCTGGCGGGCTGAGTGCCTACGGGACGATGGGGCAGAACGGAAACGTGTACGAGTTTCTGGAGAGTGCTTATGATGGAGTAAATGATTCATCGTTGGAGGATCGCGCGCTCCGCGGGGGTTATTGGGCCGACACTGGGGGCACTCTTCGCTCCTCGTGGCGCGGCGCCTTCAGCGGGCCGGTCGGCCTCAGCGGTTTTCGTGTCGCCAGCGTGGTTCCTGAACCATCGTCCGCCATGTTGATGCTCGGATCAGGGTTGATGTTCTCGCTGCGGAGGCGTCGCGGTTCGGCCCTTTGATGCTGGCAGGGCAATGGTGCCGAGCACGCACCATTAAAACCGCCACCACGAGCAACATCGGCGCACGAAAAATCCCGCCGGTACGGCGGGATAACATCCGCACACATCGCTGGCCTTGGCAGCACGGCGCGGTGCCGGATCGTGCCGCACAAGGCACAAGGCAAGTCCGACATGCGCGGTGTTCACGGCTTCACCTACGGCATCGCAACCTGCGCCGCTTTTGGGCAAGCCAAATGCTTTTCTTCTCGACAAATGAAGAGTCGCACAGATACCATCCCATCCTCCCCGGCCACCGCCTTGCGCAGAGCGCAAGGCGGTGGCCGGGGAGGATGGTAGTAAATCAAAGTTTTGTTGACAGAAATATGAACCCGACAGTTACTGAGTGAGTGATGCAAACGACGACCTACAGAGCGCGCAACGTGATTGCGGCACCAAGCCATTTGAGAGCGAAAATGCAGCGGCTTTCACAGATGCCGCCTGTTTCATTCGTCAGGGCAAAAGCGCAAACGCAGACGGCGCGAACCACGATGCTCGCCAACATGCCGAGCAGCAGCAGATAATTCGCTGGATTGAGGAAGCCGGAGTCGTCCGCTTTACGGACGAACAGATAGAGCGGATTCCACTCCTCTCAGACGACACGAGCGAACACGAAGTCCGCCTGCCGTTTTCTGGGAAGAGAGTGTTTAAGAAAACGTGGGCGAGGTTCTACGGCCAAATTCCCGTCTGGCGCGATGGGAAGCTGGAGCGGATTCTAGCCTCTCCCGCTGACTACTTGGAACGGCAGGCTTTGCAGAATGAGGTGTTCGCCAGCGATCTCCGCCTTGAAGGAGTCAACATTTCTGACAAGCCGTCGATGGTGCTCGGCCAACCAAGCGGCCAGCCGTCTTTCGTCATTTCTCAGGGTTTCATTGAGGCTGCTGACGGAACCAATCCCATTCCGTCGATGCAGCAAATCGCAGCGTTTTTGGCAGAGCACGGATTCTCGCAAGTTCCCGGTTCGTATTTTGGCTGGGTGCGTTATGCAGACGGCGTGGCGATTGTAGATGCGAAACTCGACAACTTCATTCTCTCGGTAGAAGGCGTTGTGCCGATTGACTTGCAAATGGCGAGGCTGCCCGAGGTGGAATCCGAGCGGCCGCGAATCATTGCGGTTTCCCGGTGATTAGCGTTTTTCACCCTCGTCGCGAAGTTGTGGACTTGGCAACGCCGTATTTGCGCGGGGAAGCTGAGCTTCGTGGTGAGGGGCGGGGCGGCCTGGAGCCAGTGCGGCGGCGCGTGAGCCCGACCCGGCGAGAGGGCGCGGCCCTTCGAGTCGGCGTTGCGGAGGATGATTGAACGGTTGCCGATGGCTCCCGGTTCGGGCATCGTCGGCCCATGAGCACGCTCACCGAAATCGAAAACGCCGTGGAACGCCTTCCTGCGCGTCAGAAGGAGGAACTCCTGGCTTTTCTCGCCAAGCAGCTCGGACGGGTTCCGGCAGCGCGCGCGAGGACGAGACGCGGCCTGAAGGCAGCGGGGCGCCCGGCGCTCGAAGGTCTGCCGGCGGATTTGTCCATCGGCACCAAAGAGCGGGTGCGCGCACTGATCGCCAAGCGC
>JAYWEP010000261.1:0-29928 GCA_043779205.1 Chthoniobacter sp.
GGTTGGTTTAGTTACTCTGGCGGCCCCAAGGATTTGGGGACGCGCGCGCAGGTTTAGCAAAGCCAGTGCCAGTGGCAAGAAGGTTGAGTGTTGCCGGAGGAAAAGTTGAGTGTTGAGTGTCGCCGGTGGTTCATCGGAAGGTTCTGGCCCAGCAAGTCTTTCGGCATGGGGCACCGGCAGCGCAGCGCAAAAACCGTCACTCAACCCTCAACTTTCAACCCTCAACTTTCCCCGATGCCGATCGTCAAAGACACTCTCCGCGCGACGGTTCGCGTGGGCTACGATGGGCGGGTATCGAAGCAATTCCGCGGGCCGAAGGCGGAGGAGCGTTTTGCCAATGAGGTGAAGGTCCTGCGGCATCTGGAGGAGCGCGGGTGCCCGTTTGTGCCGCGGCTGATCGAGGCGGATGCGGAGCAGTTGAAAATCGTGACGACGAATTGCGGGAGCCGCGTGGAGCATCTGGATGCGGAGCGGATGCGGGAGGTTTTCGCGGAGCTGGAGCGCTACGGCGTGCGCCACGAGGATGTGGAGATGCGCAATGTGACCTACCGCCAGCAGGACGGGCGCTTTTGCCTGATCGATTTCGAGTTTGCCACGATCCTGCCAGACGCGAAATAGATGGACACCCTGCCAAAAAATCCGGCGACGGTGCGTCTGCAATGGTCGGGCATGACCGACGTGGGCAAGGTGCGGAAGAACAACGAGGACACGTTTCTCGGGTTGCAATTCGACGCGCAGGAGGTGCGCCATCTGGGCAAGGTCGGCGACGCGACGACCGAGAATGCGGACTTCCTTTTCGCCGTGAGCGACGGCATGGGCGGGGCCATGGCGGGGGAGTTTGCGAGCCGCATCACGGTGGAAAAAATCACGCGCCTGCTGCCGCGGGCATTCAAACAAAGCGCCGTGGGTTTGAACGCCGGCGTCGAGGACGTGCTGGAGGAATTATTCGATCAGATACACGCCGCGCTGACCGTGCTGGGCGAGAGCTACGAGGAATGCGCCGGCATGGGGGCGACGCTGAGCCTGGGCTGGTTCACGCCGGGCTGGATGTATTTCGCGCACATCGGCGACAGCCGCATCTACTACCTCCCCGCGCGCGAAGGCGGGCTGCGCCAGGTCACGCACGACGACACCCATGTCGGCTGGCTTTTCCGCGAGGGGAAACTCAGCGAGCGCGAAGCCCGCAGCCATCCGCGGCGCACCGTGCTGCAAAAGGCGCTCGGCGCCGGCCACCAGTTTGTCACCCCGCAGGTCGGGGCGGTCGCATACGAGGCGGGCGACCTTTTCCTGCTCTGCACCGACGGGCTGACCGAGGGCCTTTTCGACGAGCAGCTCCTCCAGCGCCTGCGCTTCCCCGATGCCGCCGAGGTCGCGCAAAATCCCGCCCAGCGCCTCGTCGCCGCCTCGCTCGAACGCGCGGGCCGCGACAACACCACGGCGCTCGTCGTGGAAGTGGCCAGTGCGCCCGGAAAGTGAGTCACCCCCCGCTCGACACATCCCGCCCGCCGTCCGATTATCCGCGCCAATGATCAACCCGCTCCCGTATGCCCGCGCGGTGCTCCAGCATCTCAGCAGCGTCGTCTGGCTGCTCGTGCAGACGGTGCAGGAGATGGGCGATCACGTCATGCGCCGCCGCTTTCCGTTTCGGCTCGCCAATTTTTTTGAGCAGACGGATCGCGCCGGCGTCGGGTCGATTCCGCTCGTCGCGCTCGTCTCGTTTTTCATCGGGCTGACGTTCGCCCTGCTCACCGGCTATCAGCTCCAGCCCTATGGTCAGGAGCGGCTCGTGCCGCCGCTGGTCGCGATCGGTTTCACCCGCGAGCTGGGCCCGCTGATGACCGGCATCATGGTCGCCGCGCGCATCGGCGCGGCCTACACCGCGGAGCTGGGCACGATGACCGTGGCCGAGGAGGTCGAGGCTCTCGAGGCGATGGGCCTCGGTCCGCTGCGTTATCTCGTGAGTCCGCGGCTGCTCGCGGTTTTCCTGCTCATGCCGTGCCTCGTGGTGGTCTCCGACATCACCGCCGTGGCGGGCGCGGCGATCATTTCGCGCTGGGCGTTCGACATTCCGTTTCAAAGTTTCGCCGAAAGCGCGGTCGAAAAGCTGCTCATCCGCGACATCGTCGCGGGCGTCGTGAAGAGCTTCCTCTTCGGCCTCATCATCGGCCTCGTCTCCTGCTACAAGGGCCTGACCGTGCGCGGCGGCGCGGCGGGCGTGGGCCACGCCACGACTGCGAGCGTGGTCGTGGCGATCACCACGGTCATCGGCTTCGACACGCTCTGCAATATCGTGCTCGTGGCGCTCTTCGATCAATGAGCGACGCGCCCATCATCGAGCTTCGCGACGTGCATCTCGCGTTTGGCGAAAACGAGATCCTCACCGGCGTCGATCTCCGCCTCGCGCCCCGCGAGCGGCTCGTCGTCCTCGGCCAGTCCGGCAGTGGAAAGAGCACGCTGCTCCGGCTGCTCCTCGGCATCCTCAAACCGACCCGCGGCTCCGTGCAGTTCCAGGGCCGCGAAGTCCCGCAGATGCGCCGCCGCCAGCTCAACGCCATGCGCCAGAAGATCGGCATGGTCTATCAGCACAGCGCCCTCATTTCCTCCCTCAGCGTGCGCGACAACCTCGCCCTCCCGCTCGAAGAACTCACCGACAAAACCCGCGCCGAGATTGATTCCCTCGTGGACGAAAAGCTCACCCTCGTCGGCATGGCCGACGCGCGCGACAAGATGCCCGCCGAACTCAGCGGCGGCATGCGCAAACGCATCGGCCTCGCCCGCGGCATCATCATGGACCCCGAGGTCATTCTTTACGACGAGCCCAGCGCCGGGCTCGATCCCGTCATCAGTTCCGTCATCGACCAGCTCATCATCGAGCTGAGCGAAAAGATCGGCGCGACCTCCATCATCGTGACCCACGAAATGGGGAGCGCCTTCAAAATCGCCACCCGCATGGCCATGCTTTTCAAGGGCCGCATCATCGCCGATGACACGCCGGAGGCTTTCAAAAAATCCACCGATCCCGTGGTCGCGCAGTTTATTTCCGGCGACACGGAAGGCCCGATTTTGGAGGGCGGAAAATGACGAATGACGAATGAAGAATGACGAGGCAATGACGAAGCTCGAAGTCCGAAAATCCCGGATCGCGCCCGTGCATTCTGCATTCGGATTTCTTTCGTCATTCGCTCATTCCTCATTCGTCATTCACATTCCCACCCACCTTCCACACCGCCGATGAACATCCTCCGCAACGAAATCCGCACCGGCCTGCTCGTCGTCCTCTCGCTCGCCGCGCTGACCGCGCTGCTGCTCTACCTCGGAGCGCCGGGCGTCTTCGTGCCGCAGCACACCTACCGCATTTATTTCGACAACGGCGCCGGCATCAAACCCGGCGCGCAGGTGCTCCTCGCCGGCCGCAAGATCGGCCAGGTGCGCGCGCTTTTCTCGCCCGTGCCGGAAAAGGAGCGGCCCACGCCGAAGATGGAAACGCTCATCGAGGTGCAGGTCGATCGCGACGCGAAAATCTACAACAAGGTCAAGGCGCAGATGACCCAGAACAGCCTGCTCGGCGAATCCGTCATCGACTTCACCAACGGCGAGGAAGCCAGCGGCCTCGCGAAGGACGGCGCGAACTTTCTCGGCGACCGCCCCGGCGGCCTCGCCGACGCCGTGCCCGCCGTGCTCGAAAAACTCGACCCCGCGCTGACCAAGGTCACCACCACGCTCGACAGCCTGCAAAAGACCGCCGACAACCTCACCCGCCTCACCGCCGACGGCGCCGACCTGCCCGTGGCTTTTGCGGAGTTCAAAAAAACCGGCGCGAATCTCGATCAGCTCACCGGCCCGGACGGCCCGCTGCATCTCGCCTTGAAAAACGTCCAGGCGATCACGGGCGACGACGGCAAACTCGGCAAAGCGCTCGATAATTTCGCCGCCATCGTCGGCCCGGAAAGCGCGCTGGCGCACACTTTGGCGAACACCGAGAAATTCACCGCCAGCCTGACCAACAACCGCGATGTCGAAGTCACGCTCCGCAATTTCCGCGTGTCCTCCGAAACACTCAGCCGCACGATCACCAACCTCGGCGCGCAATTTTCCACCGTCGGCACCAATCTCCAGCAGGCCAGCGATACGGTGAAGCAGCAGCCCTGGCGGCTCATCTGGCCCTCCACGAAAAAGTACGACGAGCCTGCAGCGACGCCCATCCCGATCAAGCGCGCGACCTTGGTGCGCAAAGCGCCTGCGCGCCGGTAGCCGGGGAACGCGTGCGCTCCCCGGCACCAACCCCGCGGAGCTTGCCAACACCCACTCACGCCTCCATTTTCCCCGCCCGCCAACCATGACCCCAACGCGCCTCGTCTTTCTCCGCCGCCTCGGCAGCTCGCTGGCGCTGTGGGCCGTGGCGCTGTGGATCATCTTTTCCGGCTACGAGCCCGGCTTCCTTTTCCTCATCACCACGCTCGGGCTCGTGGGTCTGTGGGAGTTCTACACGATGCTCGATCACAAGCGGCTGCCGAACTTCAAGATCATCGGCATGTGGTGCGGCCTGCTCTTCAGTTGGGGCAGTTTTTACTATTTCAAAACCGTCGGCCCGGTGCAGTCCTACGACTTTGAAGTCGCCACGCTGCTCTTCTTCATGCTCGTCGTTTTTGGCCGGCAGATGTTCCAGAAGACGCGCGACATTTCGCCGCTGGAAACCATGGCCAACACGCTCTTCGGGCTGCTTTACGTGGTGTGGCTCTTCGGCTTCGTGACGAAGATTGTCTATGTGATTCCCCATGCGACGGGTCATGTCACCGGCCACTATTACGTCCTCTGGCTGATCGTCGTGACGAAGTTCAGCGACATGGGCGCGTACGTCACCGGCTCGCTCATCGGCCGGCATCCGCTCGTCCCGCACATCTCGCCGAAGAAAACGTGGGAAGGGTTTTTCGGCGCGCTCGCCTTCTCCACCGCCGGCGCGTGCGGCCTCCTCGCGCTAATGCCGCGGCAGCTCGCCTATTTGCACCAAAGGGACGCCATCATCCTCGGCCTCGTGCTCGGTCTCGCGGCGATCATCGGCGACCTCGCCGAGTCGATCATCAAGCGCAGTTGCGACGTAAAAGACTCCGGCCGCTTCCTCCCCGGCATCGGCGGCGCGCTCGACCTCATTGACTCGATCCTCTTCACCGCGCCACTCCTTTTCTTCTACCTCCGTTTCGTCCTCGGCGTGTCATGATTTTTTTGCAACGCAGAGACGCAGAGACGCAGAGAGCCCGCGACTGTAGGGGAAGCTGTCAGCTTCCCCTACAATCGCGAAGCCGGGCCGAATCTGAACCTCTGCGCCTCTGCGCCTCTGCGTTTTTCCCAACCCCATGAGACAGCGCCGCGTCGTCATCCTCGGAGCCACCGGCTCCATCGGCGAGAGCGCGCAGAAAGTCGCGCGCGACATCCCCGAGCGCATGGAGATCGTCGGCATGTCCGCCCATTCCAACGCCGCCAAACTCCACGCCGCCGCGAAGGAATTTCCCCGCGCCAAACTCGCCATCTCCTCCGGCCCCGACGGCGTCGAGCGCCTCGTCGAACTCGCCACGCTCCCCGAGGCCGACCTCGTCCTCATCGCCATCGTCGGCACCGGCGGCCTGCGCCCCGCGCTGGCGGCGATCGAGGCGGGCAAAGACATCGCCGTCGCGAGCAAGGAAATCCTCGTCATGGCCGGCGAGGCCGTGATGACCGCCGCGCGCCGCAAAGGCGTGCAAGTGCTGCCCGTCGATAGCGAGCACAACGCCATCTTTCAATGTCTCGAAGGCCGGCGGGGAGAACGTTCAACGTCCAACGTTCAACGTCCAACGTCCAACGAATCGGAAGCCGCGTTCGCATCGACCTCCGAGTTGAAAGTTGAACGTTGGAAGTTGGACGTTGAACGTTCCTCCTCTTCCGACGTCCGCCGCCTCATCCTCACCGCGAGCGGCGGACCGTTCCGCACTTTGCCGAAAGAAAAACTCGCCCACGTCACCGTCGAGCAGGCGCTCAAGCACCCCACCTGGACGATGGGCGCGAAGATCACCATCGACTCCGCCACGCTCTTCAACAAAGGCCTCGAAATGATCGAGGCCCGCTGGCTGTTCGATGTCGAAATGGCGCGCGTCGAAGTCATCGTCCACCCGCAATCCATCGTGCATTCCATGGTCGAGTTCATCGACAGCTCCGTCCTCGCGCAGCTCTCCACGACCGACATGTGCTTCCCCATCCAATACGCCGTCACCTACCCCGACCGCGTGCCCAATTCGCTCCCCCCGCTCGACTTCGCCAAACTCGCGAAACTCGAATTCGAGGCCCCGCGCATCGCCGATTTTCCCGCCCTCTCGCTCGCCCGCACCGCCGGTGAAACCGGCGGCACCCTCCCCGCCGTGCTCAACGCCGCCAACGAAATCGCCGTCGCCACCTTTCTCCAGCGCCGCTGCACCTTTCCCGCCATTTGGGAAACCGTCGCCCGCGTCATGTCCGAGCACCGCTCAATTGCGGGCGCGGACTTGGATGCTATCCTGTCCGCCGATTCCTGGGCGCGCACCCGCGCTGCGGAACTGTTCGCTTAACAAACCCTCATGTTCGCCAAAATCCTCCATTTCCTCTTCATCGCGTTCGAAGTCCTCGCGATCTTCAACCTCCTCATCATCGTCCACGAACTCGGACACTTCCTCGCCGCGCGCTGGCGCGGACTTTACATCGAGGAATTCGGCATCTGGTTCGGCAAGCCGATCTGGCGCAAGAAAATCAACGGCGTCTGGTATTCGCTCGGATCGATTCCGGCCGGTGGTTTTGTGAAGCTGCCCCAGCTCGCGCCGATGGAGGCGATCGAGGGCGAGAGCGACATTCCGCGCGAGGCGCTGCAACCCATTTCGCCATTCAGCAAAATCATCGTCGCCCTCGCCGGTCCGGTCTTCAGCGTGGGGCTCGCCTTCGTCATGGCCACCGCCGTCTGGATCGTGGGAAAGCCGGACAACGAGATCGATTCCACGACCATCGGCTACGTCGCCAAAGGCGGTCCGGCGGATCAGGCCGGGCTCAAGCCGGGCGATGAAATCATTTCGGTCGATGGCAAGAACGTGAACCATTTCGTTAGCGGCACGACGAGCGTGAAGTGGGCGATCATCCGCAGCGAGGGTCTCAAGATCGCCTTTCGCATCAAGCGCGGCGACACCGTCCAGACCATCGAGTCCGGCTGGTTGAAGCCCGCGCAGGCAAACTGGCACCGGCCCGCTTTGCGCGAGGTCCAGATCGGCCCGCGCATCAAGCCGGGCGTCGGCTTCGTCGAGCTTAAGTCGCCAGCCGACCGGGCGGGACTCAAGGCAGGCGACCTCATCACCGCGATCAATGGACAGCCGGTCGAGGATTTGGAGCACGTCGAGCCATTCATCACCGGCAACCCCGGCGGAACCCTTGCCCTAACCGTCGAACGCGACAAACAGAGCCTCGCGCTCACATTCGCCGTGCCCGCAGCCAAACCCGGTGACGAAAAACCTGGCGTCGATCTCGGCATCGGCTGGGGCCGCACCACGCTTTCGTATCCCTCGCCGTGGCAGCAGGTGAGCGAAAGTGCGACCACGATTTTCCGCATGGTCGGCGCGCTGGCCTCCTCGAAATCCGATGTCAAAGCCTCCCACTTCAGCGGTCCCGTCGGCATCATGAAACTGTACTACTCGGTCTTTGAGGCCGAGAACGCCTGGCGTCTCGCGCTCGGCCTAAGCGTGCTCATCAATGTCAATCTCGGGCTGCTCAACATGCTGCCGTTTCCCGTGCTCGATGGCGGACACATCATGCTCGCGATCATCGAGAGCGTGCGCCGCAAACCCGTCAGCCTCCGCGTCCTCGAAATCGTCCAGACCGCCTGCGCCGTCGCCCTCATTGGCTTCATGCTCTACGTCACCTTTTTCGACGTGGGCGATTTCTTTGGCCGGAAATCAAAGGACGCGCCGAAGACGGAGGAAAAGCGCTCGCCGGAAAAATGAACTACTGCGCGTCTCCCTTTAGCTACGAGCGCCGCCTGACCCGTGAGGTGCGAGTCGGCACTGTCGCCGTCGGCGGAAGCAATCCCATCCGCGTCCAGTCGATGATCACCTGCGACACGATGGACACCGCCGCGAGCATCCGGCAGACGCTCGATCTCGCCGCCGTCGGCTGTGAAATCGTCCGCATCACCGCGCCGACGGTCAAAGACGCGGCGAATTTGCAGCACATTGTCGCGGGCCTGCGCGCGCAGGGGTGCGAGGTGCCGATTGTCGCGGACATCCATTTCAAACCCGAGGCGGCGATGGAGGCCGCGAAGTGGGTCGAGAAAGTCCGCATCAATCCCGGCAACTATGCGGACTCGAAAAAGTTCAAGATCATCGAGTACACCGACGCGCAATACGCCTCCGAGCTGGAGCGCATCCGCGAGCGTTTCACGCCGCTCGTCCTTTTCATGAAGGAGCACGCCCGCGCCCTGCGCATCGGCACGAACCACGGTTCGCTCAGCGACCGCATCATGAACCGCTACGGCGACACCCCGCTCGGCATGGTCGAGAGCGCGCTGGAGTTTGCCCACATCGCCCGCGTTCTCGGCTACCACGACTTCATGTTCTCGATGAAATCGAGCAACCCGAAAGTGATGATCGAAGCTTACCGCCTCCTCGCCGCGCGGCTTGCGGAGGAAGGGCCGGATTGGAACTATCCCATCCACCTCGGCGTCACCGAAGCCGGCGACGGCGAGGACGGCCGCATTAAAAGCGCCATCGGCATCGGCTCGCTGCTCAACGACGGCATCGGTGACACCATCCGCGTCTCGCTCACCGAGGACAGCGTCCATGAAATCCCCGTCGCGCAGGCGCTCGCCACCAATTTTCCATCTTCCATCTGCCATTTTCCATCCCCCCCGCCTCCCAGCTACAACCCGTTTTCCTACGAGCGCCGCGGGACTGCCACGACCGTCCGCGACGATGTGAAGCTCGGCGGAGAGCAGTTGGTCCGCGTCGTGATCCGGCAGGCGTCATTCGACAAAATCGCGCACAAGGTGAAGGCGATGGGCGATTACCAGCCCGAGATCATTTACGAAAACGCGCGCGTCCTCGAAGTCGATCCGCGTGACGAAAGTGCGTTCGATGAAATCAACGCCAACATCGACCCGCAGCTCGTGACCGTGCGCGACGGCCTCGATCTCCCGGTCATCGCCGCCTTCCGGCTCCTCGCCGCGCGCCTCGATCCGCGGCATCCGATTCTGCTCAAGGATGTCCTCGCACCCGCCACCGACGCGCCGAAGGATTTTCTCCCGACCCTGCTCACCGCCGCCACGAACATCGGCGCGCTGCTTTGCGACGGAATCGGCGACGCCGTGCTCGTCCAAGGCGAGCCCGCCCCCGGCCAGTCCCTCCGCCTCGCCTACAACGTCCTCCAGGCCGCCGGCACGCGCATTTTCAAGACCGACTACGTGGCCTGCCCGAGCTGCGGCCGCACGCTCTTCAACCTGCAAACCACCACCGCAAAAATCAAAGCCAGCACCGCGCATTTGAAAGGCGTGAAGATCGCCATCATGGGCTGCATCGTGAACGGTCCCGGCGAAATGGCCGACGCCGATTTCGGCTACGTCGGCGGCGCCCCCGGCAAGGTGAACCTCTACGTCGGCAAGACCCCCGTGAAATTCAACATCCCCGAGGCCGAGGCCGTGGACCGGCTCCAGGACTTGATCCGCGAGCACGGCAAGTGGGTCGAGCCCGCGCCCGCAGTCGCCGAGACGGCGGCTCTATAAACCGGGCTCGTCTTCGCGGAAGCGCAGCAGGCCGGGCTCCGCGAGCGGCAGAAGCTCGACGCCTTCATAAAAATCGCCGAGCCGGATGTCGCACTGGACGGAAACGAAAGGCGCCACGGCATCCATCCCGGAGTAGCCGTCAAAGCGCCAGATGCCGTCCGGTTGCCGCGTGTATTTGTCCACGCGGATGTCATCCTGCGCGACGAGGACGATCTCCACTACCGACGGCAGACTCATGTACACCGCGAGTTTTTTGCCCCGGTCATAGCCTTCTGTTTTTGGGGAAAGGACTTCGACGATGAAAGTGGGATTGAGCAGAACGTCGCGCGCCTCGTCATGCGCTTGCGGCTGTCCGCACAGGCCCGAGAGGTCAGGGTAAAAGTAATGCCGCGACTGGCCCGTCCAGACCTTCATGTCCGAGTTAAACACGAGGCAGCCCCGACCTTTCAAATGCTGTCTTAGCTCGCTGGCAAGATTCACCGCGAGCAGCGAATGCGGAGTTCCTCCGCCCGCCATCGCCACGACCACGCCGTCGTGGTACTCATGTTTGGTTGCGGCGGCGCGCTCAAAGGCGAGAAATTCCTCGGGGGTCATGTGGTTCTTGGCGAGACTGGACATGGCCGGAGGATAGCCCGCCGGATCGCAACCTCAAGCCTGCGCACTTCTCCCCGCCGTCGCCGGCTCCCGCCCCTCCGGCGCAGCCTCGCGGTGTTCCGGCACAGCCTCCCGAGGCTCCGGCCACGCCGGAGGGCCGGGAGGCTGCGCCGGAACCGGTGGAAACCCGCCGGAGCCGCAAGACGATACGCCGGAACCTCCGGAGAACACGCCGGAGGCTAAAGAGCAGCCGTCCGAGCACCCCGCCCCGTCCTCCTCGTGACCAAGCTCCGGCTTGGTCACGCCATTGTCTTGGAAGCTCTGCTTCCCCGCGCCGGCAGCAGGATGGATCGTCTGCGGTCTTCCAGGCCGACGAAGCAGAGCTTCGCAGACAGGTGCATTCCCAAGCTGGAGCTTGGGAACGAGGGACACGTCATGCCCCGCCCGGCGAAGGGCCACTTCGCTCCCAAGCGCGTGCCGAAGCTGAAGCTTCGGCACGAGGGGGATGGGCATTGCGCGGGCGGAGGGCGGAACCTAGACTTCGGCACCCGAAGCTCCGCGATAACATGAAACGCCCGGTTCCCAATGAAGTCTGAATCCCGCTTTCCCATTTTCCGAATCCTGTTTCTGGCTGCGGGCTTTCTCGTCCTCCTCATCGTAGTGTTTTTCTCCCTTAGCTGGGCGGTGACGCGGCATCGCGATTGGTTGGAGCGAGCCGTAGGAGGGCGAATGACGGAGCACCTCTGGCGGGTTTGCCGCGATCTCGCCCAGCGTGCGCTTCCAGGCGACTCGGATGGGGATGATGTTTGCGATGGCCTGGAGCTTTTCTATCAGACCGATCCGCGGAATCCGCTAAGCCACCCGGATGTCTCCGTCGAACCCGACCATCCGATGGTTGGGGACTGCATCTGGCGAAAGGAGGTAATCCTCTTTTGTGGAGAACGGACCCGCGTCCGCTGGGTGGAGATCGTCGAGGGGCAAAGAGTCAGGTTCACGAGGAAAAACGTCATGTTAAGCGCCGATGAACCCGCGCTCCTGACCGCTGGTGGGACGGGGAAGCCCACGAAAGGGCCGCTGCAGGTCGCGGTCTCGCCTGATGGGTCTGTGGAATTTGACCTTGGAGCCGAGCAACCCATCGACTACGGCCTCCGCGTTACGCTCACCTTGGCTGGGAGCGGAACATGGACGCATGATCTTCCATGGTATGTGGCCGGTTGGCCGCTGCCTTCGGTCGAAGCATACGTTTGTCGGGATATTCCCTCTTTGAACCGATACGATGGTAACGGTTCATCTCTTGCAGCAGAGATGAGGCGGATCGAACAAGGGAAGAAGGGAGGCGATAAAGAGCCGAGGAGAGCCGAGGAGACAGCGGTTACGGTTGAGTGGAAGAAAGCGAATGAGCCAGTGGCCCATTATGTCATCGAATCGCGTGGGAGGCTGCTTGGTGGGCTGCATGTGCGAGCTTTTGGTAATGCAGATCTCGGTGTCGAAGGACCAGGTGGGAGGTCACCTTCGACAGAATGGAAACGAATTTACTTGTTTCAGGGCGATACCACCGGGTTGCCACTGGATGTCGAGGGGGTCGTTGATGAGCACGGCGTGATCGGGGAATACCGCGTTATTCCGACGAAACCCATGCCGCCTTCGGAGTGGTAAAGCCGCTTTACAAAAGCTGATAAGCATCCACATCCACCGTGACGATGACATCCTCGGGAAACGTGACCCTTTTCCTTGCGGCCATCAGCCTTGGCGGATTGCCGCTTTTGCTGCCAGCGGAGCCTCCGGCTTTTCCTGAAGACCCGGCGCAGTTCCGCGAGCGCACGAGTTTTCAAACGTCGAAGCCATGGAGCCCTATGGGTAACCTGCGGGCGGATGTGGCCATGGTCTATGGCATCGGCAATGGGTTGGCGGAGAGGGTCAAGAGCTGGCGGGATCGCGGCTATCGGGTGCATTTGATGACGGGTGTTTCGTGGGGCGAGTATCAGGATTACCTCTACGGGCGCTTTGACGGCGTGAACCACGAGGACAACGCGCAGACGGATCGCCAGGGGCGCAAGATCGGTCACGGGGGGGATGTGTATTACATGTGTCCGGCGGAGAACTACGGCGAATACCTGTGCGTGGGTGTGCAGCGGGCGCTGGATGCCGGGGTGGAGGCCGTGCATCTGGAGGAGCCGGAGTTCTGGGCGCGCGCGGGTTACTCGGAAGGCTTCAAGCGGGAGTGGCTGAGCTTTTACCACGAACCCTGGCAGGCTCCGGACTCGGCGGTGGATGCGCAGTGGCGCGCATCGAAGCTGAAATACTACCTGTATCGCCGGGCGCTGCAGCAGGTGTTCCATCACATCCAGGCTTTCAACCAGCGCACGGGCGGGAAAGTCCGCTGCTATGTGCCGACGCACAGCCTGCTCAACTACGCGCACTGGTGCATCGTGAGCCCGCAATCGAGCCTCGCGAAACTGGAGGGCTGCGATGGCTACATCGCGCAGGTCTGGACGGGGACGGCGCGCACGCCGAACCATTTCCGCGGCGTGCGCAAGGAGCGGACCTTTGAGACGGCCTTTCTGGAATACGGCGCGATGCAAAATCTCGTCCGGGCGACCGGGCGCTCGGTCTGGTATCTGAATGATCCCGTGGAGGACGATCCGCGCCATGACTGGACGGACTACCGCACGAATTGGGAATCGACCCTGGCCGCCTCGCTGCTCCAGCCGGAGGTCTGGCGCTACGAGGTGGCGCCGTGGCCCGAGCGGATTTTCGGCGGGAAATATCCGCGCACTGCCCGGCCGGAAGACCGCAAGGCGATCCCGCCGGAATACGCCAGCGAACTGCAGGTGGTGATGCAGGCGCTGACCGACATGCAGCAGGCGGACGTGCAGTGGGATTGCGGCACGCAAAAAGTGGGCGTGCTGGTGAGCGATTCGCTGATGTTTCAGCGTGAGCAGCCGACGCCCAGCGATCCCAACATGGCACACTTTTACGGTCTGGCGCTGCCCCTCTTGAAACGCGGAATGCCGGTCACTCCGGTGCAGTTGGAAAACGTGACGCTGCCCGGTTTTCTGGATGAACAGCGCGTCCTGATCCTGAGCTATCAAGGCCAGAAGCCGCTCTCCGCCGAGGTGCATGCTCCGCTGGCGGATTGGGTCAGGAAGGGCGGCGTGCTGGTGATGGTGGATGACGACAAGGACCCTTACAACCGGGTCCGCGAATGGTGGAATGACGACGGTAAGAACGACCGCACTCCCCGCCAGCGGCTGTTCGAGACGCTGGGTGTGAAAGACGATGACCGCGCTCCGATGATTGCGGTCGGAAAGGGAGCGGTGCTTTGGCTGCGGGAAAATCCGGTGCAATTCGCCCTCAGCGCCGAGGCGGACGCGCGGCTGGCTGGGGTCATGAAAATGGCCGCGGGCAGGGCTGGCCTAACATGGAAAGAGACCAACTACCTGGCTCTGCGGCGGGGGCCGTATGTGATTGGTGCGGGCCTGGATGAATCTGTGGAGGCTGAAGCCAGGCTGCTGAAAGGCCGCTTTGTGAACCTGTTCGATCCCGACCTCAAAGTGCAGCGGTCCATCGCGCTGACACCGGGCGCGCGGGTCTTCCTGCTGGATCTCGACGCGGTGAAGTCGGAGCGCCCGCGGCTCCTCGCTTCCGCCTGCAAAGCGCTCCCCGCCAAGCGCGAGGACGGCGTGGCTGCCTGGACCGTCGAGGGTGTCGGCGAGACCCCGGCGATCATCCTGATCGCCACCGCGAAACCTCCCCGTTCGATTCAATTGGATCAACAGCCGCTCGACTCATTCACCTACGATGCCGCCGAGGGATTGCTTTACATCCGGTTTCCGAACGAAGCGCGGCCGCGGAATCTGGTCGTCGAGTTCTAAATCATAGGAGCGGGCACCCATGGCCCGCGCACATTTTGCCCTTCCGCCCGCCGGGGGGCGCTGCTAATCCTCCCCGCCTTATGCAAACCCGCGAGATTTCCGAAGCCGGACTGCACATTCTCGTCATCGACGGCGAGATCGACCTCGCCTGCTCGCCGGAATTGCGCGAGGTGCTGCACGCGCAGGCCAAGGCCCGCCGGCCCGCTCTGGTGCTGGATTTCAAGGGCGTGAGCTATGTCGATTCCTCCGGCCTCGCCACGCTCATCGAATACGTCCGCAAGGCGCAGGCCTACGGCGGGAGCTTCGCCCTGGTCAATGTCAGCGAGCGCGTGCAGACCATTTTCGACCTCGTGCGGCTGAGCGAATTCCTCTCGATCTACCCGACCCTCGCGGACGCCAGGGCCGCGCTCCTCGCCCCCCCCGGCGCGTGAAAGACTATTTCGCGCTCAACGGCCGGATCCTTTACTGGACGCTCCTCGCGCCCTTTCGCGGCCAGCCGTTCAAGATCGGCGAAGTCTTTCACCAGATGGTCCTCATCGGCGTCCGCGCGCTGCCGATGGCCGCGCTCACCTCCTTCAGCATCGGCCTGACCATGGCCATGCAGGGCGCGGGCGCGCTGCGCAAAATGGGCGGTCTCAGCTTCGTGCCCGACCTCGTCACGCTCGCGCTTCTGCGCGAACTCGGCCCGCTCATCGTCGCCGTCATCGTCATCGGGCGCAGCGGCTCGGCGGTGACTGCGGAGCTGGGCACCATGAAGGTTTCGGAGGAGATCGAGGCGCTGGAGGTCATGGCCATCAATCCCATCCGCTTCCTCGTCGTGCCTCGCTTTCTCGCGATGATGATCATGCTGCCGGTGCTCACGGTTTTCGGCGATTGCGTGGGCATGGTCGGCGGCTGGTCCATCTGCCACTTCTCGCTCGATTTTGAAACCGCAGGCTACATTCACCGCTCGGTCACGCACGCCGAGACGTGGGATCTTTACTCCGGGCTGATTAAGAGCGTCGTCTTCGCCTGGCTCATCATCACCATCGCCTGCCACATGGGTCTGAAGGTGGAGGGCGGCGCGGAGGGCGTGGGCCAGGCGACCACCGATTCCGTCGTGTGGTCGCTACTCATCATGCTCATCGCCAACGCGTGTCTCACCGCGCTTTTCTTTTTCACATGAGCGCGCCCGCCGAAAATATTCCGGTGATCGAAGTCACCGATCTCGTCCGCGAATTCCACGGACGAAAGGTACTCAACGGCATCTCCTTCAAGGTGATGAAGGGCGACACCATGATCATCATGGGCGGCTCCGGCTGCGGCAAATCCACGCTCCTCCGCCACGTCATCGGCTCGATGAAACCGACCAGCGGCTCGATCAAACTCTTCGGCGACGAGATCACCACGATGGACGAAGCCGCGCTTGCCCGCGTGCGCCGCCGCTTCGGCATGCTCTTTCAAAGCGGCGCGCTTCTCCAGTCCATGACCGTCGGCGAAAACGTCGCGCTGCCCATCATCGAGCACGGCAAGCTCGACCCCGGCATCGTCGATCTCATGGTGAAACTGAAGCTCGAGATGGTCGGCCTCACCGGTTTCGAGCATCTGAAGCCCGCCGAAATCAGCGGCGGCATGAAAAAGCGCGTCGGCCTCGCGCGGGCTCTGGCGCTGGATCCCGAGCTGCTCTTCAGCGACGAGCCCACCGCCGGCCTCGACCCGATCATGGTCAGCGTCGTCGATATTCTGACCAAGGACATGACCCGCAAACTCGGCGTCACCGCCGTCGTCGTCACCCACGACATGACCAGCGCCTTCCGCATCGGCTCGCGCATGATCATGCTCGGCACCGGGCCGAACCAGGGGAAGATCATCGCCACCGGCACGCCCGCCGAAATGCGCGCCAGCTCCAATGGCGAGGTCAGGCAGTTCATCAATGGCGAGCCCGACGGCCCCGTGCCGTTCAAGCTTTCCAAAGACGACTACGTCACCCGGCTGCTCGGCCATCCGCGCCTCAAGAAAAACGCGTTCACATGAAAAAGCACTTCACCGACTTCCTCATCTCCGTCCTCGTCATCGTCTGCAGCCTCGTCCTCGTCGGCGCGCTCGGCTACGCGCTCTCCGGCTGGGGGAGTGGCAAGGCGGGCCGCACCATCGAGATCGACTTTGCCGATGTCACCGGCGTCCATCTGCATTCCGAGGTGCGCTACGCCGGCGCACCCGCCGGAGCCATCAGCGCCGTCCGCCTGCTCACCTTCAAAGAGCGCAACGCCGGCGGGACCGACGCGCAAAAGCGCAACGCCGTCCGCGTCACCGCCACCCTCCGCCCCGACGTGCCCGCGCTCCCCGCCGACATCCGCGTCTCCATCGCGTCCGACACCTTGCTCAGCGACAAATTCATCGCCCTCTCCGCCGGCTCGCCCGACGGCGAAAAGCTCGCCGCCGGCTCCGTGCTCCAGGGCGAAGGCTCCGCCGGACTCGACTCCCTCCTCGCCTCCATCGGCCCCATCCTCCGCACCGCCGACGAAGCCCTGATCGAGATCGGCCCGCTTTTGAAAAAGACCAGCGTCGCCATCGACACCTTCAAAGACGGCATCGGCGACGCCCTCCCGAAAGTCTCCAAACTCATCGACGGCCTGAAGGTCACCTCCGACTCCGCCGACGGCGCGCTCAAGCGGCTCGACAAGCTCATCGCCGACGCCGACGGCCCGATCAAAGCCGACCTGATCGAGGTGAAAAAACTGCTCGTCCAGATCGAACAGACCATGGGTTCCGCCGACCAGCTCATCACCCGGACCGACCGCAACCTCGGCGCACGCATGCAGGAACTCAGCGTCGTTTTGGAAAACCTCAAAGTCGTCTCCACCCACGCCAAGGCGCTCACCCAAGCCCTCGCCGAACGGCCCAGCCGCCTCATCTTCAGCGGCAAAGCGAAAACGCTCACCACCGAGGAGGAGATCCTCAAAAGCAAAAAGCCCCTCCCCGCGGTGAAGGCGGAGTAGCTGGGCACGCGTTAAGCGGCAGGGAATGGCACTTCGCGCGATTCTCGCTGGCTCCCTCAGTCGGCCATTCGCTGTCAAGATTTGTCGCCTGACCTCTACCGCCGGTAATCCTGTGCTTGCACCTTTGGGGCAGCGACAGCATGGCTCGCAGTCGAGAAACCGATAATTGCGGCAATGAGGATGTCGGAAAACACCCTCATTTTTTGAGCGAGGGGAGCAGCGTCTCTCTAAGGTATTTTTCGGAAGCTTCGCGATCGGGCCGCACCGGGATGATGCGGATGCGGTGCTCTGCCTTTAGCCTTTCCAAGACTTCATTAACGGCACCGTGAACGGTGAAGCTGTGTGGGAGCCAACCGAGAGGAATGACGTCCTGCACAACAATATCTCCACGTCGCCCCCATTCCTCAATCTGTTTGGCCATTGCGTCACCGTTGCCGATCACTTTCCCATCCACACTCCACGTCACTTTGTCCATTTCCAAAATAAAGTTGCCGTTCTTGATAAAGTCGGACCAGGTCAGCGTCTTGACATTTAACTTCTTGCCGTTGAAAAACAAATCCGCCAGCACGCCTTTGCTGAGCCATATTTGAATGAAGTTTGAGTAGTAATGCACCGGGCGCAATGGTTGCACGCCAGCTTCCGCTGGCGGGAGGATCACTTTCACATGCTCACCCTTTTCGACTGGCAACTCCTCCAAAACCTTGAAGGCGGCGGCCACAGTTCCGATTTCCTTCCCATTCAGCGACACGACTATGGCATCCCGCTTATCGAAATCTTCTCCATCCCAAGCCTGCCACGAAACAACGAAACGGTAATCCGGTGCCTTCACCTTGGGGGCAGCGACCGCATGGCTCGCAATCCAGAGACCGACAAATGCGGCAATGAAGAACCTATACGCGATTTTCAGAGCAATGTTTTTCATTATTTTGTGAAGGGTTGCCGGAGCACTCGTTGATATGGATCAAGTTTAGCGTCATCAGGCGTATTTTCCGAGAGGCCATCGATCTTAAGTATCCAAGCCGCCAAACTCATAATTTCTCGTAGGGGGAAAAGTTGTCCATTGACCAGTGTTGCACTAAAGCGATGACCAAAAAACTGCGCGTTATCTTTGAAGTGGGCATAATCAAGATCGAACGACCCACCCACGTAGAGGACATGCTCCCCGGTGTTCGCAGGATCTGAATTGGGGATGGAAGTGTTGTCAATGTAACCCAAATCTCCGGGAATCCACGACTGTCGATAATCGTCGTCTCGGGAAATTTTGTTAGCAGATGGAAATCCCCATGTGACTGTCGTGTAGTTAGCTAAAAACTTAGGATCGACTACTTCATCGCGAGTTTCGCCAATCCGTTTTTCCAAGATTGGCTCTCCAAAAAGGTTCACGAAGGCTAAAAGATGGAGGCAGCTTACAGTGTTTTGACAGCCAATCTGGTATAAGGGAGACCCACCAACTACACCTCCGGCAAAAACGTCGTCCAATGAGTCTTTCCATGTTCTTTTTCCGTTTTGTCCTACGACCGGCCCAAATTGAACCCCGGTGAGATCACCGCTTTTCCATTTGGTCGGGTTCGCACGATTGTCGTTGCCGAAGCCCGGATCGACCTTTGTATTCGCCAGCCTGCAGATTTCCTTTCTATACGCGATGTCATTCTGCATTTCCTGGTAGCTGTTGAAGATGACAACCGTGTCCTTCGTATTCACGTACCGCCACACAATCTCCGTCTCGATGTCATTGCCGAGATGGCCAAGGTCTTGACCCTTTTCCGGTGAATAGAGATAGGCACCCTCGGCGCGCCCTTGGACGCGTGGGTGGATGGGCTCTGCGAGGTGCGTCAGTTTCGATTTCAAATAATCCTTGGCTGTCGCGCCTGTCGTGCCATAAATCAAAAGACCGCTGGCAACAGTCAGCATCTCATCCTTTCCCCAGAGTTTTTCGCCATTGGGCCCTTTGATGGTCAGCGGAAACTTTCCATTGATGAGCTTCTTCGTCTGGATGTCCGTGTGGGCATAGAGCGATGGGTTGAAGACGACGGGCTTGTCGTTGTCGTCCACCACGTAGGCGTATTCCTGGCCTTGGTAGGTTTTGAGTTTCAAGGACCAGTCGTGCTCCATGATGGCGATCTTGTATCCGGCGGTAATCAGGCTTTGGCCGATGCCCGCGGGGAAGCGGACGATGGTGGGGTAGAAGTTGCCGGGATCGCTGCTGCCGCCGCTGGAGGTGGTCACATCGTAGGAGGGATTGGTAGGCGGCTGGACGTTGAAGGCGTTGGTGGTCGCGCCGGTTTCAACGAAGGAGAGGGGAATGGAACTGACGGTCTGGCCGGAGAGGGATTTGGTGAGGGTGGCGCTGAGGTTATCGGCGGCGGCGGTGAGGGCGGGCGTCTGGGCGAAGGCGAGGGTGACGGTGCTGGAGCCTCTTTGCCCGGTGAAGATATGGGTGGCGTCGCCGGTTTCAGTCAGGGTGACGGTTTCGGTGGCCGGGGCCACACCCATCGTCATGGTGATGGTGTCCGCCTGTGTGGCGGAGAAGCTGGCGGGGAGCTGCAACTGCACGGCCTGCGTCAGGTCACTGGCTTGGACATGGATATTGACTTCCTGATTGCCGGCGAGTCCGCCTGCGTTTTCGGATGTTCGCAGCCGCACGGCGTAGTTGCCGGGGCCGGTGATCGGGATCGTCAGGTTGCGGGTGAAGGTGGCCTCGTATTTGTAGGGCCGCCACGGGTCGGTGGCGACCGGCGTAGCGGTGTTATTGAGGGTGACTTGCACCTCCGCGGGGGCACCTGTGAGGAAGAGCGTGGCCACCTGCTTGCCCGGTGTCGGTGTGCAGTCGGAGGTGGCATCGGTGACTTTGCCGGTCACGCTCACCGTCAAGGCATTCGCGGCATAGGTCGCGCTGGCTGCGGTCACCTCGATTTGCGGCGGGACGACGGAGTTCCACGTCACCGCCTGCGGGAGGAATTCACCATTAGGTCCTTTGGTGACAAACTCCACCGGCACCACCAGCGCAGCGAATTGGCGGTAGGTTGGGTTACCGTTGGCGTCGAGGACCGGGTCGCCTTGGGCGTCGAGGATGGGGCTGCCGGCGATGGCCGAGAAGCAGCCGCTATTGTTGAACTGCTGCACGGCACTCACACCCTCCGGGAGCTGGATGATGAAAAGCTCGCTGGTCGCTTTGCGCCAGAGGAGGGTATGCACGCCCCAAACCGGAGTGTCTTCCGGGCCTTCGAGGACTTCCGCGCCGCCGATGACCATGTCGCCCTGGTTGTTGAGGCAGGCAAAGTCGGCTTTGGGCAGGCGAATCTGCTGCTTATAGACCGCCGGCAGGGTGTCGGCGAGTTTGCCGGCGGGGCTGGAGAGAACCACGTCGTCGCTGCCGGGCAGCAGGGACGGCTGCACTCCGAGCACGAGGCCACTGTCATTGACCGCCCGCGGCCAAAGGGTGCCGAGTGGGGTCTGCGACGGCCAGAGCAAGGTGGTCGTGGCATAACTGGGGTAGCTGGTTTTATAACCTGCGGCGGTCCCGTTGAAACTGCTCGGGCCCAAATCGAGCGAGCCGTCGGTGGCTCCCGGAAGATTCGGGGAGCTATGAGCGAACCATTGCGCCGCTGCGCCGCTGGCGACAAAGGATTCCGAATTGTAGAAGCTGCCGGCCGAGGTATCGGTGTTCCCGAGGAAGCTGGCCCAGGCAAAAGTGCCGCCCTCCAAACCGGGTCGGAAATAATCGGGCGGATTACTCGGCAGGGGCGGGTAGATTTCCACCGGGGTGCTGGAGGTGGCGATGAAGACCCGCCGAAATGTGCCTCCCGGTGTGGTCTCACTGCCAGGTGCGGTATAGATGATGTGGCCGGTCAAATGTCCGGCGCTGTTGACGAAGCTCTGGCCGTAACTCAAGAGAGAAAACTTTCCGGTGGCGGTTTCGGAGACGGTCCTTTTCGTGGGGTTGTTCGGATCGGTGTTATCCGTCACCTGAAGGTCATAGGTGATCGTATGTTCTTTGGTCACGGCCAGCGGGGTGCCCACGGTGGCGCCATCGCGCGTCACCGCGGCATAGAGCTTCGTGGCGTCTTCGTAGGCAAAAGCCACGGTGTTTTGTTCGTCGAGCGCCACGGCCAGGATCGGGAGAGTGGTGACGGCGGAACTGACGTCCAAGGCGACATAGGACATGACCGGAAGATCGCGCGAGCGGCGCTTGTCGTGCGGGTAGGCATCCACGCTGTCTTTGAAAGTGTCGCCGTCGGTGTCCGGGTCGGGGTCGGGATTGCCACCGCCGCCACCGCCGCCTCCCCCACTTCCTCCACCGCCGCCCGGGATGACGGTGCCGGATTCACTCCAGCCGGAAAAGACACCATACGGAAACATCGCGCGCACGCGGTAGGCGTAGGCCACGCCGCTTTGCACCGTCAGGTCAAAGTAACTCATCGTGTCCTGTCCGGTGATGGCGAATAAGTCCCACACGCCGTCGGTGAGCCGACGGCGCTCGACACGGTAACCGATCTCGGCGTTCGAGCGATCCGACCAGCGCAGTTCGAGGCCAAAGGGCGACTTCACCGTCCGTGCGGTGAGGTTCGCCGGCGGGTCGAGGAATAACATCCCCGGATCACCACCCACCACGCGCAGGCGCAGGAACTTACTGACGCCCGCCGGCCACTGGTAGGGATCGGCGACCGTCCACTGCGCGGCCGCCCCGGCCGCCGGCAGAATGGCGCTCGGCTGAAAAGCATTGCGCAGGCTCCAGTGGGTGAGATCGGGCGAAGCCTCCAGCGCGTAAAACAAATCCGCGCCGTCCATGCGATGAAAGAAATTCAGCGCCAGCGCCCCGCCGAGCATCTGCGCCGCCGGCCCGCCTTCGCTGCACGCCGCGTGCGGATCGAGATCGAAGGCGAACTTCAGCCAGTTACTCAACCCATCGCCCGCCGGATTGGCGGCCTCGCCACTCAGCGCCGGATCGGCCAGCTCCGCCGCCGAAAAATGCGCCGCCTGCCATGCGGAAAAGCTGATGGCGTGGACGCCCGAAAGACCCGCGAGCGTGAGGAGGAGAACCAGGAGGAGTCGTTTCATATTCATGGGAGAGCCTAGGATGAAGGAACGCCTGACTCGATAGGCGGTGAGGCGACGCGAAGCAAGCGGAAAGCGACAATCCGTCCGCTCTCAGTCGGCGGGCGATGGCGCACGCTCCGCGAGTGCGTTTGCCGCCTCGCGCCATTCTTGGAAAAAACATCAACCGCCTGCGCATGCAGCGCGGGCTGACTCAGGATGATCTCGCCGAGCAGGCGGAAATCGACCGGCGCTATGTCCAGCGGATTGAGGCGGGAACAGCCAATCCCGGCATCGACATTATCTGTCAGATCCGTGAAGCCCTGCGCGCTTCATGGGACGAAATGCTTCTTGGTCTTGGCAAAACGTTCAAAGACTGACTCGGAACGCAGAGAGCCACATCACCGGGGCGGCATGGAGAAATTCCGGCAGCCGTGTTTTTCCCCTCGTGCCCAAACTGAGGCTTTGGGAGCGCAGTCTGCGGGCCGGCGGCCTTGTTGCGCGCGGCCGTCAGCCCTTGCTTTCGCTTTCCCACCAGCGCACGGCCTCGCGGAGCAGTTCGGTGGCGTTGGCGAGGTTGAGCTTTTCTTTGATCCGCGCGCAATAGACCTGCACGGTCTTCATGCCGATGCCGAGCGACTCGGCGATGCGGCGCGTCTCGACGCCCTGCCCGAGCATGGTGAAAACCTCGAGCTCGCGGTCGCTGAGCTGCTCGACGGGGGAACCGGACGCGCCGCCGGTGAAAAGTTTCTCGGTCATCGACGCCTTGAATTCGTCGCTGACATAGATTTTTCCGAGCAGCACCTGGCGCAGCGCGGCGATGATTTTTTTCGTGGTCTCGCGCTTCATCACATAGCCGCGCGCGCCTGCCCGCAGCGCCCGCTCGGCGTAGAGCGATTCGTCGTGCATACTGAGCACGACGACGGCGACGGCGGGGCAGATGCGTTTGAGATCCTTCACCAGCTCGATTCCCGAGCCAGTCGCGAGGGTGATGTCCACGATGGCCGCGTCGGGCTGCGCCGCCTCGATCGCCTGCCGGGCCTGCGGCGCGTCGTCGGCTTCGCCGCACACTTCGAGGTCGTCCTGCTGGTTGATCAAATTCGTGAGCCACTCGCGCACCAGCGGGTGGTCATCCACGAGGAAGACGCGGCGTTTCGCGCGGTCGCCGGGCTCGGGGGAAGTCATGGCGTTTCCTTTGCGGCAGGATCGGCGAGGAAGCAAGACACCACCGTGCCCGGCGGTTCGCGGCGGATGGCCAGTGACGCGCCGATCATCGCCGCGCGGTGCTGCATGATGTGCAGGCCCATGCCGCGGCGCTCCGGCAGTGTGTCCGGCAGGCCGCAGCCGTCGTCCTGGATCGTCAGCCGCAGCCCCTCGCGCACGGCGGAAAGGCTGATGAGGACTTGCTTCGCGTGGCCGTGGCGGATGGCGTTGGCCGTCGCTTCCTGCGCGATGCGGAAAAGATGCAACGCCGTCGCGAGGTCGTCGATCGGCGCGGGATGAGGCGCGGCAAAGCGGCAGTCGATCTTGAAACGCTCAGCGGTGTTTTTCGCGAATTCGCGCAGCGCCACCGCCAGCCCCTCCGCCTCCAGTTCCACCGGTGCGAGCCCGCGCGCGAGATTGCGCGCCAGCGTGATGCCTTCCTCGACGAGGGCGACGATGCGGTGGGCGTCCGCGGCCTCGGGCCGCGCCTGGGCCGCGAGTTTGCCCCCGAGCACCTGCCCGGCGAGCGCCGTGCCGGTGAGATGCTGGCAGAGGCTGTCATGCAGATCATGGCCGATGCGCTGCTGCTCGCGCTCGCTCACGGCGAGCAGTTCTTTTTCGAGCAGCTCGCGCTTCGCCATCTCCTCGGTCAGCGCGGCGGTGCGGGCGCGGACCTTGGCCTCCAGCTCATCGTGCAGCGCGCGCAGCCGCGAGAGCACGCCGACCATGACGAGGTAGAAGACGAGCGCGATCACCGCATTCCAGCCCGGCACGAAGCGGCTCGCATACTTCGCGCCAGCCGCGAAATCGCCCGCCAGCCAGCACGCGACGCTGAGCGCCGAAATGAAGATGCCGAACCGCGCACCCACAAACCAAACCGCGACGGTGATCGCCACGAGGTAGAAAACCGAGAACGTGATTTCGTAACCGCTGAGATAATCCACCACGCCCACCAGGAAGACGATCCCGAGCGCCCCGGCGATGGCCTTCCGCCGGGATTTCCGCGACCGCGGCAAGGGCTCTTTCGTCATGCCAGTGGCGGCCCGCCGCGGCCTAAAACTCCGCGTGCAGACGGGCCGCGAAAATCGACACCGGGCCGCGGTCGCGATTGTAGGCGGGATGGTTCACGAATTGATAATCCACCGTGAAGGAAAGCGCCGCGGTGATTTTGAAATCGTAATACGCTTCCAAAATCTCCTCTTCGCCGTAGCGCAACCGCCCGTCGCCGATGATGAATCCGAGGCCGCCCGCGGCGAGATAACCGCGATGATCGCGCGACAAACCATTGATGATGCCCGCGAGGCCGGCGACATCGCCCGGACGCTGCCACGCCGTGCCTTTGAGCGCGAGGCCGAGGGTGGCCGTGCGGTCGATTTCGGTGAACATCAACGTCTGCGTGCGCCCGTCGTTCCAGCCGAAACGCATGAACAGGCCAAGGTCGGGGGTCACTTCCTGCTCGACGTTCAGGCCGAGGCCGAACTTGTAGCGATAGGGCCGCGGCTGGCTCACGTCCTCGACGAAGGTCGTCCCGAGACTGTCCGCGTAGCGGCCCATGTGCGCCTGGTTCACGTAGCCGAGCAGGCGCATCTTGCCGGGATGCCGCGCCAGCTCATAGCTCCGCTCCACCTCGAGCACGCTGCCATTGGCGCGGCGGATATGTTTGTCGATGGCGATGCCATTGGAGACGCGCGGCACGGCGAAGACGCCCGCGCGAATCGCCCAATCCTTTTGGTGAAGCTCGACGGCGAGGCCGAAGGTGTAGCCCTTGGCATCGGCGGGATAGTCCCACGCGCCGTTTTCCATCAGCGCCCAATTCAAAAACTGCGTGCGCGGATCGTGGGAGTATTGGTTGTCGTCGAAAATGTCGGACGCGGCGAACTTGCCGAGCGTGAAGGTGAGCCGCGAGACATCCCGGGACCCGGCGAGCTGGTTTTTTCCGGATTCGATCTGCTCGCGTTCACCGCCGAGGCCAAACGTCTGCCGCAGAAAAAGCCGCGCGATGTTGACTTGCGGCTCATTGCCGCCCGCGCGTGTCGCTTCGCCATTGGGAAAGCCCGCCACACCGAGCGCGTTACTTAGGCCGATGCCCTGCGTGGGCTCTGGGTTGAGGTAAAGTTCCGCTCCCTCCCACAAGCGCCGTCCGAGAAAAAAAGTCATCGTCGCCGTATCCCGCAGTTCTCCTCCTTCGTGCAGACTGCTGCCCCCCGAATATCCAGAGCGAAAGCCTGCGTCGCCCTGGCCAATGACCGTCGTCTGAAAATGCAGATTCCAGTCTTCCGGAGTGGCGGCAGGCAGAACCGCCTCGCCAGCCAGGCCGCGAAGTGGAATCAGGAAAGCGAGACTGATGGAGCGCGCAAATTTCATAGCTTTGAAAGTCCGCGCAGTAATGCGCGGGCCGCGAGCCGCTGGCGAGGGAAAATTTGCCGCGAATTGAATCCGGCGGCGGTCGAGATGGGCATTGCCAGCGCGGTGGTGCCGCGCGAGTCAGCGCATTGTGGGCGTCTAAAAGCTAAGATTGAGCCGCAAACCCAAAACAAGCGCATCACGCTGCCTCGTGACACCTCCGGGATTGAAGATGTATTGCACATCGGGCTGGAGCGAACACCAGGAGCTAATGACGGCCAGGTAACTCGCCTCCAGGATCGCCTCGTGGTGGGTGGAAACAGAGCTAACTGTCACCTCCTGCTCCCGAGGACTGAGATGCGTATAGGCGAAACCCACGCCGGCGATGTCATTGGCGCGTGCGCGCAACAGGCCGACGTAGTTCAGGCCCGTCTCCATCTCGAAATCGACAAGGTTACGATCCCTGGGCACCAACCCGAGACGGACGAAAGCCGCCAGCCCTCGCGCCGAGCCATCCTTGGCCGCTTCCCGATAGACCTGTTGGTCGGCCACAAAATAAATCCCTCCGTCGCCATGATGTTGCACTCCGCTGCGATGGTCCGCGAAGTCCTTCGTATCATAATAACCTCCCAGCTTGAACGTGCCTGGCAGCCCGGTGGCACCCTCGGCCTGATTCGTCCGGTAGCTGGCCTCGACGAGCATTAGCGCGCCGTTTTGCGAGGTAATGTGAACACGGGTCTGGTGCTGGTTCGCCGTTTGGCTTCCGACATCGCCACTGAACAGTGCGGTGCGGAGCGAAAAGGCCGGGCTGGGATTCCAGCGCAGGCGAATACCGGGTGCGGAGACCGGGTAGATCGGCGCGGGAATGCTCTGGCTGAAGACCGGCGGTGTGCCGAAAGCATTGTTGATGAAGAGCGCCGAGCTGTCGGAGGCAAAGAACTCCTTGTCCGCGGCCATCTGGCCGATCCGGAAGGAAAAATGATCGTCCGCGAAGTTTTTCTGAAACCAGAACTTGTAGAGCCTCGCACTGTCATAGCCGTCGATATTGCTAATGACGTTAAGATCATGGACGAAGTTCCGGGTCAGACTCGGGCCATGAGGATACAGCATGTTGGCGTAAAGGGAGGCGCCGTCCCATCCGCAAGCCTTTTTCAAGTTGAGCCCGATGCCGAATTTGACATAGCCATTGTAAACAGCGCCCTGCCTGTCTCCCCCGGACGGATTGCCGAAAACCTCACCCACATAGTTTAGCTTCCACGCCACGATCTTATCGCTCAGACCCTTTGGTTGATCGGCAAAGAGATCGGCCGCCGTCGTTAGCTTCGGACTCCCTGACTGGGCGGCTGCACGGCTGCCAGCGGCGCAGAACAGGCAGATGGTCAAAGCCAGGGGAGAGCGGAGGAAGGCCCGGGACTTACTTTTCGACTCACAGTTCATGCCGTCCTTTCTGCACAGATGTCCGCGACATGCACAACCGCAAACCCGAGGGGGACGAAACAGGCATTGCAGTGACGGCGGAAATCGGGTCAATCATCGGCCCTGACTCCTATGCCAATGAAACTATCCCAACCCATTTCGACGTTTCGCAACCGCTACGAAAAAGGCAGGAAACTGCGGGCGGCGGTGCCCCGCGAGTCGCAGGCGCGATGGGTCGCGCCGAAGGACCGTGCCGATCCCCTCAAGACGCTCGCCACGGTGAACGCCGGCCGCGTCGCGGCACTGCTGCCGATCAAGGAGCAGCGCATGGCCGTGTCGCCGTTCGCATTTTTCCGCGGCTCGGCGGTGGTCATGGCCGCGGACCTCGCATCGCTGCCGCAGACGGGCTTGAACGTGCAGCTTTGCGGCGACGCCCACATCCGCAATCTCGGGGCGTACGCGGCCCCGGATGGCCGGCTCGTTTTCGACCTCAATGATTTCGACGAGACGATCCCCGGCCCGTGGGAATGGGACGTGAAGCGGCTGGCCGTGAGCCTCGTGCTCGCGGGCGGCGAGGCTGGCGAGACGGAGTCGCGCTGCGAGGGAGCGGTGCGCGCGTTCGCCGCGTCGTACCGCCGGTTCCTGCGCGTGTTTGCGGAGATGCCCGTGGCCGGGCTCGCGCGCTTTCTCGTGAGCCGCCGCAGCGCATCGCCGGTCATCACCCGCATCCTCACCAAAGCCGAGCGGGTCACGCCGCGGCGCACCCTCAAGAAGCTCACGATCGAGAAAGGCGGCGCGTTTCGGTTTCACGATGAGCGGCCTTTGATCGAGCATGTGCCGCGCGCCACCGCGTCCGCCATCCTCCACGCCCTCGCCGGTTACCGCGAAACGCTGATCGCCAGCCGGCGGATGGTTTTCGACGCCTACCGCGCCGCGGACGTGGCGTTCAAACTCGTCGGCACCGGCAGCGTCGGCACGCGCGACTACGTGGTGCTGATGTTCGGCAACGGCGTGGGCGACCCGCTTTTTCTCCAGGTGAAGCAGGAGCTGCCCTCGTGCTACGAGCCCTATCTGCGGCCCCGCCCGCGCGACCGGCACCAGGGCCAGCGCGTGGCGGAAGGCCAGCAGCGGATGCAGACGGTGTCCGATCCTTTTCTCGGTTTCACGCGCTTTGGCGGCGCGGATTATCTCGTCCGGCAACTGGCCGATCACAAAGCCTCGCTGGAGCCGGCGGATTTGAAAGGCCGCGCGCTCATGGAATACGCGGCGCTCTGCGGGGAGGTGCTCGCCAAAGGCCACGCCCGCACCGGCGACGCCGCGGCGCTCGCCGGCTACTGCGGCGCTTCCGCGAAACTGGACGCGGCGCTCGCCGAGTTTGCCGCCCATTACGCCGCGCAGGTCAAAGCCGACGCCAAACTCTTTCTCAAGAGCCGGGCGCGCGGTGGAATGCAGGTCTGAAAAGACCAGCGCGCGCAGATTGGTCTGGATCGTTTCGATCAGCTTGTCGCGCGGCCTTGTCCATTCCGCGATGGCGAGTCATCGCGGGCGCGTCATTCACGCCGTCGCCGATCATGCCGACATAGCGTTCGGTCGCGAGGAGCGCTTGCACGCGCTCGATCTTTTGGTCGGGAAGCAGGTCGCCGTGGGCCTCGTCGATGCCGGCCTTCTTCGCGATGGCGCTGGCGGTGCGCTGGTTGTCGCCGCTGAGCATGATGATCTTCGCGATGCCCGCGCGATGCAGCGCAGCGATGGCTTCCGGGGCGTTGGCGCGCATGGCGTCGCCGACGGCGAGGATGCCCAGCACTTCGCCTTTGCAACCGGCGTGCGGCTTGTGGCCGACGACGACGACGGATTGCGCGTCGGCTTCGATCTCCGCGAGCTGCTGCTCGATCTCCGCCGAGCACACGGCCAGCTCGTGCGTGAAGCGGTGGTTGCCGACGAAGTATTCATGCCCGGCGATGGTCGCGCCGACGCCGACTTGCTCCACCGGCACTTCGCAAAAGTCCGCGCCGTCCTTGAGCAGCGCCGTCTCGGGCGTGAGCTGCATGAGCGACTGCACGGCCTTCCGCGCCCGCGCGAGGCTGAACGCTTCAAGCATTTCCGACAGCGCGAAAAGGAACGTGACCGCCGCGCCTTCCGACCATTGGTGAATCGCCAGCGCACCCATGACGGCCACCGTCATCAGGTCGTGCCCACCGCAGCACTCATGTTCGTGTTCGTGGCTCACAGGTCACTTTGGTTTTGGATGAAGGGGGTCTAAAACACGAAAAGCCCGATGGCCGCGCCGAACATGCACAGAGCGGTGATGCTCACCACCGCCAGCGAGAGGCGTGAGCTGGGCTGCTGATTCATGATCTTCGAGTCCGAAGCGACCAGCAAAATGCCGACGAGAAGAAAAGGCGCGAGCACGCCGTTGATGACCGCCGTCCAAAAGAGCGCCTTCACCGGGTTGACATCGGCAAAGTCCAGACCGATGCCCATGAGCGTGGACAAGATCACGACGGCATAAAAGGCCCGCGCACTTTTCAGTTTCTCATCGAGACCCTGTTCCCAATGGAACGTCTCGGCGAAGGCGTAAGCCGCCGAGCCCGCGAGCGTCGGGATGGCGAGGAAGCCGACCCCGATGAGGCCGACGGTGTAGAGCAGATAGGCGAACTTTCCGGCCAGCGGGAGCAGCGCTTCGGCGGCTTGTTTCGAGGTTTCGATTTGGGTGATGCCGGCCTTATGC
>JAYWEP010000262.1:0-10219 GCA_043779205.1 Chthoniobacter sp.
GGGTGTGTGTCGTTTGCGTTTCATGGTGAGAGTTCGGCGGCGCTATCGCGCCGCCAATCTCTCATAGCGCCTGGATCAACTTTTGGGGAGCAGGCCAAATGCACTGCATTCTTGGTGAAAGCGATGGAGTTGGAATCATAGTCTTTTCCAGTCATGAATTCCTCCGATCATACGTTTCCCCTGCCTTTGATTCAGCGATAAGCGCACAACTACGCTGGCGCGAGATGACCTGCTCGGATGACGGTTGCCGAACTTCATCCGCCAACCCCAAGACCTCCATTAGCCGAATGATGACGAAACCAAAATCAATCTGCCACCAGTAAAAGCCGTGCCGTGCTGAGCTTGGGAAAGCGTGATGATTGTTATGCCACCCCTCACCGAAACCGAAGATCGCGCACGCAATGTTGTTTCTGCTCTGGTCGTTCGTAACAAAAGGGGAATCTCCAAAAAGATGACAAACCGAGTTAATGCTCCACGTCACATGGTGGACAAGGAAGATTCGGACAAACCCACCCCATAGCAATCCCGTCCAAAAACCTTCGGCCTTGCCTGAGATCCCCGCTCCCACAGCACCGGGAAGAATCAATCCTAAAAATACAAAGACCAAGTAAAAGCGGTTCACCCTCACAATCATACGGTCGCGGAGCAAATCAGGAATAAGTCTGAAATAATTTTTCGGCACGACGGAATACATCCAGCCGACATGTGCGTGCCACCATCCGCGAAGTAGGCCAAACCCGTCACCACCTGCTAAGTGCGGGGAGTGAGGATCGCCAGCGTCATCGCTGCATTGGTGATGCAGTCGGTGCGATGCGACCCAAAAAAATACTGAACCTTGCGCAGCCATGCTTCCAGCGATGCACAATATGGCCCGGATCGGCATCGGACACCGGAAGCTGCGGTGCGTGAACAACCGATGGAATCCCACTGTGATACCCAACAGTGTGACTGCATACATCGCAAGGCAGAGCCAAAGGTCCAAGGGGCCGACCGCACGCCTCCAAAGCAGGATGACCGCCAGCAGGAAAGCCAGGAACGGCGTGATGATCGTAACAAGCGCGACAGCCCGGTAGTCATTGGATGTGGGTGCCTTTTCTATGCCTGGTGTGAGGGGATTCATGCCTTTTTTCCTGTCGGCGGCAACGGCTTGTTTGGCTCGCGTGTGTCTGCCTCGAATTCACGCGGCGCGAGTGCGCTTTTCAGGGGTGCCGAAAAGAGCAGCCAATCGAAGGCTCCGGCGATTTGGCCGATCAGCCATTCGAGAGGCAGCAGCCGGTGCACGAGCCGGGGAAGGGGTTCGCCGCGCCCCTCCTTCCTCTGGTTGACCCAGGCCTCTTCCCGGCAGACTTGGCGGAAGATTTGCAGATAGCCAAGTGATACCCCGAGCACTGCGCAGAGGCGCAGTTGGAAGCCGATTCGGCACGCGGCCAGGGCTGCTGCCTGTCCGGCCGCCTTGCGCAAATCCCGCTCGGCTTTGTAACAGACATACACTGCCGCGAGGTATCCCGCACTCGTCAGCAGGGCACCCAGGCTGGTGTAGGGCCGCCAGCGCAGCATCGTCGCCACCAGCTTCTCATCCTTGGCAAAGCCCAGTACGAACGCCGCCGTCTGCAAGAGGCAGGCGGCGGTAATCGCATTGGCCGTCGTGAAAAACTGCTGGGCGTAATCCAGGAGTGCTTTCTGATCGTCGGTCATGGATTGCGGATTCGTGAGATTGCGGAAAAAAGGGGTTCACGGCCTCCACACGGCGCTGACGATGTCGCTGGGCACGCCGACTTCGTCGTCGCCGATGACGGCGACGGCCTGGTATTCGCGCTCCTCGGGCTGGCCGCTGGCGGAGGCGGTGTCGTCGTCCATCGGGAAGCGGACGCGCTTGGCGGTGTGGAGGCGGAAGCCGGCGGTGCCTTTGACGCGGACATAGACGTTCAGGCTGTCGGCCCCGAGTTTCTTGCCCATGAGTTCGACTCGGCCCTGCTTGCTCGCGGCGTCGAGCTTTGGCTGGAGGGTGGAGGGATCGGTGCTGGCGGCGGGGGTGTTGACTTCGAGCACGTTGCCTTTGCCATCGTTCCAGCCGCGGCTTTTTTTCATGTTGGCGATGTCCTGGCGGATTTCGGGCAGTTCATCGGTGCGCACGGTATCGAGCGCGCCCACTTTGGCGTCGAGCACGGCTTGCGCATCGAGGACGGCCTGGGCGGCGTCGCGAATTTTGGTGATGCGGACGACGAACGCGGCGATGCGCGCGGCATCCCAGCCTTCGACGCCGGCGAGCTGGGCGGCGGCATTGGCGATGATGGTTTGCGCCCAGTCGCGCAGATTTTTCCAGGAATCGGGAACGAAGTCTTTTTTGGCAGCCATAGGTCAGGTTGTTTTGGAGTTCAGGGTGGTGGGTTGGTGGAGAATGAAATGGGGGGCCAGTCTGGCGTTTTCCTGAAAAAGACCGTTTTTACAGAGAAATAGCGCGTAGTGCCTGGCTCCCGTCTGCGCAGACGGGAGGCGAAAATGCCAAAAGAGGCACCCCAATCGCGGGCCGGGAGTCCCGCCGGGCCAGACGGGTGGAGGAAATGCGGGAAGGGGTTCCCTGTCCGTGTGGACGGACGGTGCCGCTGCCAAAAGGGGCGTCTCCCTCGTGAGCCGGGAGGCCCGAAACGCCGGCACGGGACACCGAACCGACACTCACCCTGCGCCTCCCGCGAACCGGGTTTCCCGGCTGCCGGAGAAGGCGAAAACTTTCGCGACGGGCGGGGCTGAAAACGAGACTCGACTTTAGCCGAGCGTCACAATAAGCATTTCCGTTCCGCCGTTCCGCCGTTCCGCCGTTTGCGCGTGGGGCGGGTTCCGATGCTGGACGCTTATTTCCGCGGGCATTTTCACAAGATGGGTGGGTTTCTGCACGGCGGCGCGCGCGGCGTCAACAGGATTTTTTCACGGGACGCGGGCGGGCGGTTTTCCGGGGAGCGCGCGCTTTTAGCGCGTTGGCGAAGGCGTTCCGCCTTCGCGAACTTTCCCGGCGCGTGGAATCCGGGAGGGGTGCGCTTTCACTCCATCCGCGGCGGGAAGTGCGTTGCGGCAGGATGCCGCAACCAACGCGCTGGAAGCGCGCGCTCCCCGGATGCCGCCGTGCGGCGGGCGGGCGCGGGTGGGATTGGCGCTTGCGTGCGAGGGCGCGGGCGGTGTCATTTGTTGGTGACCTTTTTCCCATGAATCCGCCCACTCCCCGCCCGCGCAGCAGCCAGCCTAAGCGCACCGTCTCGATCATCGGCACCGGCAGTTATGTGCCGGAAAAGGTGCTGACGAATGCCGACCTCGCGCTGCTCGTGGAGACGAATGACGAATGGATCGTCTCGCGCACCGGCATCCGCGAGCGCCGCATCGCCGCGGACGACGAGGCGACGAGCGACCTCGCCACCAAAGCCGCGCTCGCCGCGATGGAAAACGCGGGCATCACCGCCGCCGATATTGATCTCATCCTCGTCGCCACCGTCACGCCCGACATGGCTTTCCCGAGCACCGCCTGCTTTGTGCAGCACAAGATCGGGGCGAAAAACGCGGCGTGCTTCGATGTCAGCGCGGCGTGCTCCGGCTTTCTCTACGCCATCGAGATCGCGCAGCAGTTCATCACTTCGCACACCTACGACACCATCCTCGTCATCGGCGCGGAGAAACTTTCCAGCATCGTGGACTGGACGGATCGCAACACCTGCGTCCTCTTTGGCGACGGCGCGGGCGCGGCCATCCTCCAGCATCGCGGCGGCGGGCACGGCGTCATCAGCACCTTCATGGGCAGCGACGGCGGCCTCGCCGACATCCTGCAAATCCCCGGCGGCGGCTCGCGCACACCCACCACCAAAGACAACGCCGACCAGCGCCTGAACTGCATCAAGATGAACGGCAAGGAGACTTACAAGCACGCCGTCACTTCCATGCTCGACGCCGCCACCCGCGCGCTCGCCGACGCGAATATCACGCCCGCCGACCTCGCCTGCATCATCCCGCACCAGGCGAATCTGCGGATCATCGAAGCCATCGCCTCGCGCATGAGCGTGCCGATGGAGCGCTTCGTCATCAATCTCGACCGCTACGGCAACACCAGCGCCGCCGCCGTGGCCATCGCCCTTGATGAAGCGAACCGCACCGGGCGGATGAAAGTCGGCGATTACGTGCTGCTCGTGGTTTTTGGCGGCGGGCTGACGTGGGCGAGCTCGGTCATCCAGTGGTGAGGTAGGGACGGGCACTCCGTGCCGTCCGGGGCGAGCGTAGCGTGGCGGCTGGCGGGATGTGCATGGCATCTGCAGCGCCCACCGCCTCGCTGCGCTCGCCCAGCGGACGGCACGGAGTGCCGTCCCTACCCGGCTTCGCCGACACTTCCTAAGAGGGCGTCTAAAAAGTCGGTTTCGCCGGTCTCTTCCTCTTCCTCTTCCGCTTAATCTTCCTCCCAGCCAAGGCGAACGAGGAGGAAGATTAGGCGGAAGAGGAAGAGGAAGAAACAGACCTGATCGGACTTTTTAGAAGCCCTCTAAGAATGATCGGGAAAAATACGCGCGTGCTCCTCGATGAGGTAGCGGTCGGTCATGCCGGAGAGGTAGTCACAAACCGTGCGGTGCAGGCCGTCCGTGGCGATTCGCCGGGACGTGGAATCGCCGAGCAGCGACGGCTGCGCGAGATACGCCTCGAAGACATCCCGGAGCAGCCCGCACGCACGCTGGTTCGCACCGGCGACCCGCGGGTGGTAGTAGAGATTCGCGTAGAGAAATTTCCGCAGCGCGCGGTTCGCCAGGAGCAGCGCGTCGCTGTAGCGGATGAGCGGCTGCGGCTGGCGGCGCACGTCGTCGGCGCTTTGCACGTTCGCATCTGCGATCAATTCCGCACTCGTGGCGATCACGTCCTGCACCTGCCGGTCGATGATGCAGCGGATGACGTAGCTGCGGAGATCCTTGCCGGTCAGTTCGGGAAAATGCGTGCGCACTTCCTCGTAGCTGTGCTGCCACGCGGCCTGTTCGGCGAGTTGCTCCGGGGTGATGAGGTCGAAGTCGAGGCCGTCGTCGAGGTCGTGGCTGTAATAGGTGATTTCGTCGGCGAGGTTGGCGATCTGCGCTTCGAGCGATGGGCTGGAAAACTTCTCTCCATCGGCCTTGGCGGTCGGCGGCGGGTCGTAAAACTTCGCGTGCTTTTGCAGCCCCTCGCGCACTTCCCACGAAAGATTCAGGCCGGCAAAGCGCGGGTATTTCTGCTCGATGATCTCGACGACGCGGAGGCTCTGACCGTTGTGCTCAAAGCCGCCGTGCTCGCGCATGAGCCCGTGGAGCATCTCCTCGCCGCTGTGGCCAAAGGGCGGATGCCCGAGGTCGTGCGCGAGCGCAATGGTTTCGGCGAGGTCTTCATTCAGCCCGAGCGCGCGGGCGATGGTGCGGCTGATCGAGGCGACCTCGATGGTGTGCGTGAGCCGCGTGCGGAGGTGGTCGCCGGTGCCGTTGAGAAAGACCTGCGTCTTATACTCGAGCCGCCGGAAGGCCCGTGAATGAATGATCCGCGCGCGGTCGCGCTCGTAGTCGGTGCGGTGCGGGTGCGCCGGCTCGGGGTGCGCGCGGCCCGCGGAATCGCCGGCCTTTTGCGCGTACGGGGCGAGCGTCCGGCGCTCCTGCTCCTCCTTTTCAGCGCGGGTGCGGATCATGCGGATTTTCGTTCTCAGCTTTCTCGGCCAGCTCCCGCTCGATCCGCCGCCGCTCGCGCCGGGCTTCGCCGCGGACTTTCGCCATGTCGTAAAATGCGAGCAGGACGGCGAGCAGGGTGATCCACGCGCAACCAGCCCAGTAGCCCAGGAAGACGAGTGGATGCTCGCGGAGCAGCGACCACAGAAACGTGGAGCCCGCGAAGAGCAGCACGAGGGAGACGAGGACGGTGTAAAACATCAGCGTGCGGCGGGCGCGCTGGTCGCGGATGAGGCCCTTGCTGATTTGGATGATGAACTTCGGGTTGTTCACGGCGGCGGACTTTCGGCGGTGCGCGCGGTGGCGTCGAGCCTAGGTGGTGAGGCGGCTTGGAAAAAAAACATGCCGTCATTCTGAACGGAATTCCCGGCGGGCGAAGGCGGGCGGGAATGGAGTGAAGAATCGCTGACAGAAACGTGGGCGGAGGCGGTCTGGTGGGAGCACGCGCTCGCCCGTCCCCGCCGCCTCCGCCCGTTTAGAGTCAGCGATTCTTCACTCCGCCTTTGTCGCAAAGCCTCCAAAGGCTGCGTTCAGAATGACGGCGTGGTTTGGGATCGCGTTACACGTAGCGCAGCGGTTCGTCCGACGCGGGGATGAAGGCGTGCTTCACGAGCAGCGCGCGGAATTTTTCGATGCCCGCCTTTTCACGAGCGCCGAGGTCGAAGCGAATGTGCTCGGTGAGGTAGCGCGCGCTGAGCGCGGGGTTGTGGGGGGCGGCGCGGACGATTTCGGCGATGCGCGCGGTGCCGTGGCGTTTGAGGGCGCGGAGTTCTTCGGCGATGGCGGGCGCGTTTGGCAGATCCGCGCGGAGCAGCCAGGGCGCATAGACAAAAGGCAGGCCGGTGCGGCGCTTCCATTCCTCGCCGAGGTCGAGGAGCTGGTGCGCGCCGGCGTCGCGCTCGCGAAAGTCGATGGCCTGGTTGCCAATCAGCAGCACGGCGTCGGCATCGGCTGGGAAGGCTGACAGCTCCAGCAGTTGCGGGCGGAGGCCGTGGTATTCGGCGAGCAAAACCTGGAGCAAATGAATGGACGTGAGCGAGGCGGGATCGAGCGCGATGGTGCGGATTTCGGCGAGCGGGCCGTGGTGCGCGAGGAAGACGCTGAAGACCGGCCCATCGCTGGCGATGGCCACGCCGTCGGCGAGGAGGTAGCGGGGGTGATTCAGCACCTCGAAGATCGGCACGAGCGCCACATCCAGCGCGCCGTTGGCGAGGTCGCGGGCGAGGCCGGCGGGGTGATCGAAAACGACGGGCCCGCCGTAGCCGTGGATGAGCGGGCGCGCATTGAGATACTGGACGCAGCCGACGCGGAGCGCGCGGAGCGCGGGGTAGCGGGTCACGCGACGGCGAGTTCCGGCGCGGCCCGGTGCCAGGTTGGGGCGATGCGGCGATACCACGTATCGCGCTGCATCGGCTCGCGGCCGGCTTCGCGGATCGCTTTCTCCAGCGCAGCGCAGCTCTGCTGCTGCGGGGTGGTCGCGCCGGCCATGTGGAAGATTTTCTCCTCCATGATCGTCCCGTGGAGATCGTCCACGCCGTAGTTCAGCGCCTGCTGCGCGAGGGGCAGGCCGAGGCTCACCCAGTAGGCGGTGATGTGGTCGAAGTTATCGAGATAGATGCGGGCCACGGCGAGGTTCTTGAGTTCCTCGAAGGCGGTGACGTGGCGGATGTTTTTCAGCACACCGGGCCGCGCGCCCTCGGCCTCGAAGGCGAACGGAATGAAGCCGGTGAAGCCGCCGGTTTCCTCCTGCCAGGTGCGCAGGCGGCGCAGGTGATCCACGCGCTGGGCGATGGTTTCGATGTGGCCGTAGAGCATCGTCGCGGTGCTGCGCATGCCCATCTCGTGCCATGTCCGATGCACCTCCCACCACTCCTCCGCGCTCTCCTTGCCGCGGCATATTTGATCGCGGATTGCCTGGTCGAAAATCTCCGCGCCTCCGCCGGTGATCGCGCACAGACCGGCCTCGCGGAGCAGCTCCAGCGTCTCGCGCACGGACTTTTTGAAGACGCGATCCGCGAGGTGCCGGATCTCCACGGCGGTAAAAGCCTTGACGAAAAAATTCGCGTCGAGCGCGCGCAGGCGGCTCACGAGTTCGAGGTACCACTCGCCTTTCAAACTCGGGTGCAGCCCGCCGACCATGTGAATCTCGGTGATGCCGATCTTCAGCCCCGCGCGCGCCTTTTCCACGATCTCGTCAATGGTCATTTCAAACGCGTGCGCCTCGCGTTTTTTCGCCCCAAACGCGCAGAACTGGCACGAGAGAATGCAGTGGTTCGCGTAGTTGATGTACTGGTTGTGAATGTACGTCGCGACGTTCCCGTTTTTGCGCTCGCGCAGGACGTTGGCGATCGCGCCGATGCCGTTCAAATCGTTCGAGCCGTAGAGCTGGACGGCCTCGGCATCCGTGACCCGGCAGCCGGCGACGACGCGGTCGAAAATGGGGCGCAGTTCAGGCGAGATGAGCTTGGCGGTCATGGGTGCGGCGAGGTCTTTCTATGGAGTACTTTACGGGCTGAGGGCAAGGCAAGATGCCTTTGCACACAGACGCACGGAGGATGGAAAGCCGGGAAACTAATTGCAAGGACACGGGTTCGTTGGGCATCGTCCGACGCCAAACCGATGGTCGTGTTCGGGCCGAGAACGCCCCTTTTTTCCCAATGAGCCAAGACCCCATCCCCGAGCCCGATGCCGCGGCGCAGGATCTCGTGTGGATGGCGCGGGTGAAGGCGGGCGACACGGAGGCGCTGCGCGCGCTGATCGAGGCCCACCAGCACCGGATCATCGGCACCGTGGCGAAGATGCTGGGCGACGCGGCGGATGCGGAGGACATCGCGCAGCAGGTCTTCATCCGCGTGTGGAAAAGCGCGGCGCGCTATGAGCCGACGGCGAAGTTCACGACCTGGCTTTTCAAAATCACGCGCAACCTCGTCTTCAACGAACTGCGCCGCCGCAAGCGCCACCCGGCGCAATCGCTCGACGCGCTGAACAGCGACGACCGCCCGATGCAGGCCCCCGACCACGGCGTGAAAGCGCCCGACACCGCGCTGCTCGACGAGGAGATGCAGCGCGCGATCCAGCAGGCCATCGACGAGCTGCCGGAGACGCAGCGGCTGGCGGTGATCCTGCGGCGGTATGACGATATTCCGTACGAGGAAATCGGGGAGATTCTCGACCTGTCGGTGCCGGCGGTGAAGAGCGTGCTCTTTCGCGCGCGCACGGAGCTGAGGGAAAAGCTCAGACGCTATCTCGACGCCTAATATCAGTTCGCCCTCCGGACGCGGACGCCCTTGTCTTCATCCATCCCGTTCGCCAGTCTCCGCCCCGTGGCCACGGCTGAACTTCAATCCTCCCTCGCAGCATTCGTCACCTTCGCGCGTGCGCTGAAAGGTGATGAGAAAAGCGAAGCGCAATCCTTCCTCGACCATTTCTTCCGCGCGCTCGGCCACGGCGGCGTCATCGAGGCCGGCGCGACCTTCGAGTTTCGCATCGCGAAAAAGCCCGGCTCCGCTCAATTGGAACTCATCAAAGGTGAGGGCGCGGCAAAGGCGAAGGGCGGCAAGAAATACGGCGATCTCGTCTGGCCCAAACGCGTCCTCATCGAGATGAAGTCGCGCGGTGAGAATCTCGAAAGGCACTACGACCAGCTCGTGGACTACTGGAACCACATCGTCCCGCACAAACCCGCCTACGCCATCCTCTGCAACTTCGACGAATTCTGGATCTACGACCTGAACATCCAGCTCTTCGATCCCGTCGAGCGCGTCCTCCTGCGCGACCTCGCCTCATCGGGCAATTCCTTCGGCTTCATGCTGCCCGTGCCGCAGCCCACCCGCTTTGGCAACAACCGCGTCGAAGTCACCCGCAAAGCCGCCGACGCCTTCGCCGAAGTCTTCCGCAAGATCATCGCCCGCAAGGAAGACCGCACCCGCACCCAGCGCTTCATCCTCCAGCTCCTCGTCTCCGTCGTCTCGGAAGACATCGGTCTGCTGCCGGACAATTTCGTCACCAATCTTCTTGAGCAGTGCGTCGAGCGGCCCGCCGATTCCTTTGATCTTCTCGGCGGCCTCTTCCGCCAGATGGCCACCGAAGAGGAGGCGCGCGGCGGACGCTACGCCGGCATCAAATACTTCAACGGCGGCCTCTTCAAAGTCGTCGATCCCATCGAACTCAAGCTCACCGAAGCCGATCAGCTCTTCAAAGCCGCCGACCGCCACGACTGGGCGCAGGTGAAGCCCGAAATCTTCGGCACCCTCTTCCAGCACAGCATGGAGGACGGCGCGGACGGGAAGCGCGACGAGCGCCACGCCTTTGGCGCCCACTTCACCAGCGAGGCCGACATCATGAAAGTCGTCGGCCCCACCATCAGCCGCCCGTGGCGCGAGCGCATCGCGGCGTCGGGGAAAAGCCTCCCCAAACTCCGCGACACCCTGCGCGACCTCCGCCTCTTCCGCGTCCTCGATCCCGCCTGCGGCAGCGGCAATTTCCTCTTCGTCGCCTACCGCGAGATCAAGCGC
>JAYWEP010000263.1:0-11133 GCA_043779205.1 Chthoniobacter sp.
CGAGCCTGCTGCGCTTCGACATGAGCGAATACATGGAGGAGCACTCCGTCTCGAAACTCATCGGCTCGCCGCCCGGTTACATCGGACACGATGAAGGCGGCAGACTCACCGATGCCGTGCGCGCCAAGCCATACAGCGTCATCCTGTTTGACGAAGTGGAGAAGGCGCATCCTCGCGTCCTCGATCTCTTTCTCCAGGTCTTCGACGAGGGCACGCTCACCGATTCGCGCGGACGGAAGGCGAGCTTTCGGGAGACCGTCATCATTCTCACGAGCAACCTCGGCAGCGCGGCGCCCGCCGGGAAAAAGATGGGCTTCGGGGCCACGCCCGCCGACGAGGACGCGGCGCAGGCTTTACACGCGCGCATCGCCGATGCGGTCAAACGTCACCTGCGCCCCGAACTGCTGAACCGCATCTCTCGGACGGTGGTGTTCAATCCTCTCAGCAAGAAAAATGTCCGCGAGATAGCAGAGAAATTCATCGCCCGGCTGAATGCGCGTCTCGGTGAGCAGGGGTTGCGGCTGACGCTCAATGAGTCGGTCTATGCGTTGCTAATGCGCGAGGGCTACAGCCCCGAGTTTGGCGCGCGCCCGATGGAGCGCGCCGTCGAGGCGCTCATCGCGCAGCCGTTGGCAAAGGCGATTCTGGAGGGACGTACGAAACGAAGCGAACTGCTCGCTCGTGTCGTCGGGAACGATGTGCTGTTTGAGCCGCGGTGAGCGTTTGATCGGCGCTCTTGAAAACCGCGGGCGCATCTCCGCACTGGCATCCGTCGTCCCGGATCGCGCATCCTCACGCGCAATGAACCTCGCTCTCTACGGCGGCACTTTTGACCCGATCCACCACGGGCATCTCATCCTCGCGCGTGAGGCGGTGGAGCAGCTCGCGCTTGAGCGCGTGATCTTCATTCCCGCCGCGCTTTCGCCGCACAAACTCGCGCGCGATCCCGCGCCCGCCGCGCTGCGGTGTGCGATGCTCGCCGCGGCGCTCGCGGATGAGCCGCGCTTTGCGCTCGATGACTCGGAACTCCAGCGGCCCGGCCCGAGTTTCAGCATTGATTCCGTGGAGCGCATCGCCGCGCAGTTCCCCGGCGCGCGGCTCCACTACCTGATCGGCGCGGACAACCTGCGCGAACTCCACACCTGGCGGCGCATCGACGATCTGCGCCGGCTCGTGCAGTTCGTCGTTTTCGGACGCGGGACCGATGGGACGGAGGCGACAAATGCGACGGATGGCTTCCCCACGCTCGCGCGCCGCATCGACATCTCGGCGACGGACATTCGCGCGCGGGTTGCGCGCGGGGCTTCCATTCGCTATCTCACTCCCGAGCCTGTGCGCTCGATCATCGCCGAACACCACCTTTACCAGGAGCCGCCCCATCAATTCTGAACAACTCGCCCGCCTCTGCGCGCAATGCGCCGCAGACAAGAAAGCCGAAGACATCATCGCCCTCGATCTGCGCGGCATCTCCACCTTCACGGATTTTTTCGTCATCTGCACCGGCACCTCGGAGCCGCATTTGAAAGCGATCGCCGGTGAGCTGCACGACCGGCTCAAGAACGACCACGGCGTCACGCCCATGGCCATCGACGGCTACCCGACGAGCCAGTGGGTCGTCGCGGATTATTCCGATGTGATCGTGCATATTTTCCACACGGAAAAGCGCGCCTTGTACAGCCTCGAGGATCTGTGGAGCGACGCACCGCGCCTGAAGCTGGCGCTGTGAACTACATCGTCGAAACGGAAATCCCCTGTCCGTGGTGCGGCGAGTATTTTCCGACCACGATCGACACCTCGCAGGGCGGCTACACGACCATCGAGGATTGCGCCGTGTGCTGCCGGCCGATCGCGCTGACCATCGCGTGCGAGCCCGGTGATTTGCAGGAGGTGCAGGCGGAGCGGGGTTGAAATATGAACGTCGAAGTCATCAATACCGGCACCGAGCTGCTGCTCGGCAATGTCCTCAACACCCACCTCAAGTTTTTCGCCGAGGCGCTGTTTCCGCTGGGCTTGCGGATCGGGCGGCAGGTCACGGTGCCGGATGGGGACGTGATTCGCGAGGCTCTGGTGGAGGCGTCGGCGCGCGCGGAGATCGTGCTTATCACCGGCGGGCTGGGGCCGACGACGGATGACATCACGCGCGAAATCGTGGCGGAATTGCTCGGGCTCGAACTCGTCCACGACGACGAAATCATGCGCGCCATCGAGGTGCGCTTTGCGCGGCGCGCGATGCCGATGAGCCCGCGCAACCGCCGTCAGGCGCAGCGCCCGCGCGAGGCGACGGTGCTGTGGAATCATCACGGCACGGCGCCGGGCCTGTACTTTCCGCCAGTGGCGATGGGCGGGCGGATGTCGCTGCACATCTTTTTGCTGCCGGGGCCGCCGCGCGAATTGAAGCCGATGTTCAACGAGAGCGTGCTGCCGATTTTGGAAAAACTGCTGCCGGCGCGGTCGGCGTTTGCCTTGCGGAGTTATCGGATCGCGGGGATGGGCGAGTCGGGTGTGGAAGAGCTGGTGGGCGGGCCGCTGCTCGCGCTGGGGTTGGAGGTGGGGTATTGCGCGCGGCCCGGCGAGGTCGATCTGCGCTTGATCGGCGGGCCGGAGGTGCTGGCGCGAGCAGAGGAGATCGTGGTGGGGAAACTCGGCGGGCACATCGTCTCGCGCGACGGCGGGGAGTTGGAAAAGGTCGTCGTCGATCTGCTCGCGGCGCGCGGCGAGACGCTCGCGGTGGCGGAATCCTGCACGGGTGGTTTTCTGGCGCACCGGGTGACGAATGTGCCGGGCGCATCGGCGGTTTTCATGCAGGGCTTTGTGACCTACGCGAACGCGGCGAAGACGCGGGCGCTCGGCGTGGAGGCCGCCTTGATCCGCGAGCACGGCGCGGTCAGCCGCGAGGTGGCGGCGGCGATGGCGGAGGGCGCGCGCGCGGCGGCGGGTGTGGATCACGCGCTGGCGACCACGGGCATTGCCGGGCCAGGCGGGGGGAGCGAGGCCAAGCCGGTGGGCACGGTGTTCATCGCGCTGTCGACGAAGCTCGGACCGACGGTCGTGGAGCGGCATCGCTATCAGCACGAGCGCGAGACTTTCAAAAACCTGACCGCGCAGACCGCACTCGACCTGCTCCGCCGCCGGCTGGTTTAGCCGCGCCGCCGTAGGGGAAGCTGGCAGCTTCCCCTTCAGCGGCGGGCGGCTACGCCTCGACGACCACTTTCGTCCCGACGCGCACTTTGGAATAAATGATCGGCGCGATGTCCGCGGGCAGGCGGATGCAGCCGTGGGAGGCGGGGTAGCCGGGGAGGATGCCGATGTGCATGCCGACGCCGCCGCTGGTGAGCCGGCAGAACCATTTCATCGGCGCGCCCTCGTAGTGTGTGCCGCTGGGGGCGGAGTCGATCTTCGTGCTCACGCCCGCGCGGACGGTGCGGCCACTGCGGTCCACGAAATTGCCATAGACGCTGGAGCGGTGGTTCGGGTCTTTTTCCAGGACGCTCCAGTTGCCTCGCGGAGATTCGTGCCCCGCTTTGCCGGAGGAGATGGGCGAGTCGATGTAAATCTGGTCGCCGGTCATCAGATAGACGCGCTGTTTGCTCAGCGAAATGACGACGTGCGAGTTGTCCTGATTGACCGCGGACTCGAGGTCCCGGTTGATCTTCGGCCCCTGCTGCCGGCCGATCATGTCGGAGGCTTTGCGCATCGGGGCGTTGGCATTGCGCGAGCCCCAGAGCTGCGCGTCGGCCTCCGGGGCGAGGGCGGCGAGGAGGAGCAGCAGGGTGGCCGTGAGAGTGGAGAGAAGGCGGACGCTTTTCATGCTTCGGAAAAAGTTGCCGGTTCATAGCGGGCGCGGGGGCGTGGCGGCAATCACATAATCGGCGCGGGGCGCGGACTGCGCGGAAAGATTGGACGGAGTGCGGTGGGCTGCGCAACCTTTCCGCCCGTGCAAAAATTCGCCCGCCGTTTCGTCCCGCTCGCCGCGCTTTGCGCCGCCGGGGCGCTGGTTTGTGCGCCGCCGCTCGCGGGCGCGGAGAAAAAGGAGCCCCTGCCCGAGGCTCCGCCGCCGGCGCAGCCGCTGGCGGTGAAGGTGAAGCGCGGGGAGCCGGTCGAGATTGCGCTGCGCATTTACGGGCGGAAAAACGAGCCGCTGAAGTATCTCATCCGCGTGCCGCCCGAGCATGGCCGGCTGACCGAGCCGCGCGTGGTGGAGCGCGAGGTCAGCGCGGTGACCTACACGCCGACGGCGGATCTCGCGATCACCCGCGACCGCTTTTCCTACGCGGTGCAGAATGGCGCGGGCGTCTCGGCGGCGGTGGATGTGGTCATCACGATCGTCGATCAGCCGCCGCAACTGGCGCTGCCTGGGGCGCTCGATTTTGCGTCCATGCTCGCCGGGGCGGCGGCGGCGAAGACGCTGGAAATCGGCAACCGTGGCGGGGGGCTCGCCGAGGGGCAGGCGGAGGTGGAGGCGCCGTGGAAAATCGAGGGCTCGCCGAAGTACCGGCTGGGCGCGGGCGCGCGCGTGGTTTTCAAAATCGTTTTTGCGCCGGAGAAGGGCGGGGTGTTTGAGAGTGCGGTGCGTTTCAGCTCGCAGCCGGAGACGAGCGTGCGGGTGCGCGGCGAGGCGGTGGAGGCGATCACGGCCACGCCCGCGCGCATCGTTTTGCAAAACGCGACGGGCGAGGCGGTGCGGGCGGGAGCGTTCGAGCTGACCAACCAGACGGACGAGGAGCGCCGCGTGACGCTGAGCGGCGGCGCGCGGCTGCAGGTGCCCGCGGAGCTGGCGGTGCCTGCCCATGGGAAAGTGAGCGTCCCGGTGCAGACTGCGGCGGACGATGTGACGGCGCTGGAGGGCGAGGTGCGCGTGGAGGCGGCGGGCCTCACGGTGCGGGTGCCGGTGCGGGCGGCGCGGGTCGGGCCGCTGGTGCGGGCGGTGCGGGGGCCGGTGGCGTTTGGCCGCGTGGATGCGGCGCGGGCGGCGAGCGCGAGTTTCGAGCTGGAGAATTTCGGCGGCGCGGAGGCGAGCGTGAGCTGGGAAATCGGTGCGCCGTTTGTCATGGAGCAGGCGGCGGTGGCGCTCGCGCCGGGTGAGAAAAAAACGCTGGTGCTGCGGACGCAGCCGGCGGCGGCGGGAAAATATCGCGCGTGGCTGACGGCGAAAGTCGGGGCGCAAAGGCTGGAGATTCCGGTGGAGGCGGAGCTGCTGGCCAAGGCGGCGCCGGCCGCCGCGCCGCGCGCCGTGGGGAGTCAGGCGGCGGGGCGAGCGGCGGACAATTCCCCGGCGGTGACGCCGGAAATCGCCGCCGAGGAGCCGCTGCCGCCGGGCGTGGCCGAGCTGCGGGTGGAGCTGATCCGCCCGGAAGGTGTGACTTTGACGCGGCTGACTCCGACGGCCGCGACGATCGAATGGCCGGTGACGCTGGATGCGGCGGAGCGCTTTCGTTTGGAAAGCCGCCGGGTCGTCGCGGATGCCGCGGGCGAGCTGAAAGTGGTGTGGGATGAAATCCCCAAGGTGACCGTCCGGCGTGACGGAGGGAAAAATGTGGCGGCGCTCACCGGCCTGCAGCCGGGCACGGCCTACGGCGTGCGCGTGGTGCCGCTCGGCTCTGCGGGCGAGGTCGGCAAGCCGCTCTTCACGCAATTTTTCGTGACCCCGGCGGGCGCGAACTGGACGCCGAAGTTCACGCTGCTGCGGGTGTTCTTCGTCGCGTTCGCGGTGTGCCTCGGCTTCATCCTGCGCCAGCGCTGGGCGGCCCGGCGGCGGGCGGGATGAGGGCTGCCGCCGGCCCGCGGATCAAGGCTGGCGGCTGGTCCAGCGGTGGAGGTCGGGGGTGGTGAGGTAGTGGAGGAAGGCGCGGACGACGGTCGCGTTCAGGAAAACGAAACCGGCGGGGAGGGCGAATATTTTCCCGCGCAACGCGGGGAAAAGTAAGCCGAGCGCGGCGGCGAAATAGAACGCGAGCTGGAGGGCGAGCGCGGTGCGGTAGAACGGATGCGCGGCGAGGGCGGCGCTGGCGGCGAGGAGGACGATGAGGAGGACGGGCGCGCAGAGGCGGAGGTATTTGTGGGAGAGGAGCTGCCACCAGAGGCGGTTGCGCGAGGGGAGCAGCCATTGCGGATGGCGGAAGAGCATTTGGAAATTGCCGGCGAGGGTGCGGCGTTTGCGGAGGGTTTCGACGGCGGGTTCGAGGGGCTGGGGGTCGAAGGCGCGGGCGGCGGGATCGTGGATGACGCGGTGGCCGGCGACGGTGAGGCGCATGGGGATGACGACGTCGTCGAGCACGGTGTCGGCGGGGAGCGGGGTGAAAAGCGCGCGGCGGATGGCGTAGATGGCGCCGGTGCAGCCGATGCAGGAATCGAAGCGGGACTCGGCGGTGCGGAGGGATTTTTCGTAGCGCCAGTAGGTGTCCACGCCGGTGCCGGCGGCGCTGCGCGCGGGGTCGATCTCGAGCGCGCCGCTGACGGCAGCGATGCGCGGGTCGGCGAAGTGGGCGGCGAGGCGGGCGATGGCGTCGGGCGCGAAACGCTGGCGGGCGTCGGTGAAGACGATGAGGTCGCCGGTGGCTTGGGCGAGGGCGGCATTGAGGCCGGCGGCTTTGCCGGCGCGTGTCGGCTGCGCGAGGACGGTGGTGCGCGCGGGATCGAGGGCGGCGGCGCGGGCGAGGGTGGCGTCGGTGGAGCCGTCGGAGACGAGGAGGATGCGGAGTTTTTCCGGCGGGTAATCCGAGGCGAGCAAATTCTCGATGCGGGCGGCGATGCGCGTCTCCTCATTGTGCGCGACGATGACGGCGCACACGTCGGGAGGCGGTGCGGGCGGCGCACTTTTCACCCAGCGTCCGCGGGCGAGCAGGGCCATGAGCGCGCCGTAGCCGGCGAAGGTGTAGGCGAGCGCGGCGGCGCTGAGCCAAAATGCGAGGAGCGCGGCCACGTTAGAAACAGGGAAATAATTTGTGGTCCGCAAAAGGCACGAAAGGACACGAAAACGGAGAGACCTTTGGTGTCGTTTCGTGCCTTTCGTGGACGCTCTCTGACGTGCCGAAATGTGAAGCGGGAATTTTTTTCACAGCTCTTTCACATCCGCGTGAGCAGGTACGACCAGTAGCGGACGGCGGCGTAGGTCATGGCGAAAGCCAGCGCGACATCCACCCAGCCGATGCGATTCCAGGCGGAGGCGATGCGGGCGGCCGGCTGGGCGGCGGCGGCGGGTTCGCGCTCTTCGTCGGGCAGCGGCTCCAGGGTCATGACGGCGGCGGGCACGCCCATCTGCGCGAGCGCGGCGGTGAGCGCGGGCTGCGGGACGAGGCGCGCGCGCCAGGCGGGGACGTGGGGCTGGAGGGCGCGCGCGGTGGTTTCGCGCTGCTCGCGATCGTTTTCGCTGTGGAGCCCGAGGAGGTGCCGGTGCAGCGCGGCGGTGGCGGCGGCGAACATGAAGAAGGTCGGACGGTACTCGAAATCGACCATCCACGACGAGACCATGTAGGAGAGAATGAGGACGAAGAGAATGCGGCGGACGCGCTCTTCGTCGGGGGTGCTGGTCCGGGCGGTGAGGAGGGTGCGCAGGCAGCAGTAGAGGATGCCGAAGAAGAGAAAAAACCCCGGGTAGCCCAGCTCGGCGCCGATGCAGACGTAGGAGGAGTGCGGGGCCTTGTAGATGATCGGCTCCGGCTTTTTGATGGCGTCCTTGCCGGTGTGCTTCTGTTTGAAGCGGTAGTGCCCGGCGAGGAAGCTCGGCTGCCAGCCGTGAAAGCCGACGCCGTGGTTCGTGGTGGTCATCATTTTGTAGCCGTGGGTGAAGGCGATGACGCGGCCCTGAATGGCGTCGTCGGTCTTCGCTTTGTCCAGCTCCTGCATGCGCGGGAGCATGTAGAGCAGCGAGCCGCCGAACATCACGGCGGCGGCGATGATGGCGGTCTGCACGGCCTTCGGACGGCCAAAGGTCAAGGTTGCCAGAATGGTCGCGGCCCCGGCGATGAACGCGCCTTTCGAGACGGTGAGGAAAATGCAGTAGGCGACCAGGACCATGAGCGCGGCGCCGAGGGCGCGCAGGGCGATGGGTTTTTTCCAGATGCAGAAATAGTAGAGCAGCGGGATGGCGGGGACGACGCTGTGGCCGAGCGCGTTGGGATTGTTGAAAATGGAAAGGTTGAGAACGAGCCGGTCCTTCATGCTCAGGGTGGTGATCTCGAGGCTGTCGAGCGGGTCGATGCCGTAGAGGCTGAGCACGGCGAGGCCGGCGACCGCGGCGATGAGGAAGGTCCACCAGCCGACGAAGACATTGAGGCGCGGAACGGAGTAGAGCGTCTGGACGATAACGACGTAGAAGACGTAGAGGTTCACGGATTCCTTGAAGGTGGCCCAGGGCGTGGGCGAGGAGAGGACGATCCAGAGCCAGAAGGCGAGCACGGCCCAGTCGTGCGGCGTGCGAAAAAGATCGCGAAGCTGGAAGCCGCGGGCGCGCAGCGAGAGCGAGGCCAGGCCGGCGAGCATGGTCATGCGCACGAACTGCACTTCGCCCAGGCCGATGGGCCACTCCTGCGGGCGCAGGTAGTAGAGGATGAGGAAAACGATGACGACGAAGAGATCCATTCAGCGGTGGCGGGGCGTGATCGCGGTTTGGTAGAGGCTGGCGTAGGCGTCGGCCATGGAGTCGAGGGAAAAGTGCCGGAGCATTTTTGTGCGCGCTTTTTGACCGAAGTCAACGAGGCGCGCGGGCTGCGCGAAGAGGGCGCTGAGCTGCGCGGCGAGCGCGGCGGGCGTGGCGAGGTCGGCGATGACGCCGTCGAGCCCGGAGGCGATGATGTGCTCGTGGCCGCAGCCGAGATTGGCGAGCGCGGGGACGCCGCAGGCCATGGCTTCGAGGGCGACGTTGGAGAGGCCCTCATTGACGGAGGGAATGGCGAGGAGATCGAGCGCCTGATAGCAGGCGAGGGGATCGCTCTGAAAGCCGAGCCAGTGGATGCGCGCGGCGTGCGGGGCGGCCTGCGCGCGGGCGCGGATGGACGGCTCCTCGCTGCCGCCGGTGCCGGCGATGATGAGGTGCGCGGCGGGAAAGCGCGCGGCGATTTCACCGAAGGCGTCGAGCAGGACGGCATGGCGTTTGAACGGGCCGAAGCGGCCGACGATGCCGATGCAGACGGCATCCGCGGGCAGCGCGAGCGCGCGGCGCGCGGCGCGGCGGTCGCCGGGGTGGAAGCGCGCGGGGTCCACGCCGTTGGGGATGACGGAGATTTTTTCCGCGGAAAATCCGAGCGCGAGCAGCTCGTCGCGCATGGGCTGCGAGACGGTGTGGACGGCGCGGCAGGCGCGGTAGAGCCAGCGGCGCTGGCGCAGGCGGCGCGGGGTGAGTTCGTCCGCGGTGAGCTGGCTGTGCTCGCCCTGGAGGAGCGCGCCGCGCCGCCCGCCGCCGGTGGCGAGGCTGGCGTAAATGAGCGCGCCGAGATTGTGGCTGTGCAGCACGTCGGGGCGCAGGCGGGTGATCTCGCGGGCGAGACGGAGCGCGGCGCGCGGGGAAAAGCCGCGGGATTTTCCGAGCACGGTGACGCGCCCGGGATGCGGCAGCCGGTCGGCGAAAGCGCCGCGGCGATCGAGGCAGGCGACGTGGATTTCAAAGCCGCGCGGCTCGAGCGCGCGGGCCATGCTGACGATGCCGTTTTCCATGCCGCCGGGCTCGAGCGAATTGACGACGTGGAGGATTTTCACGCGCGCGCGGGGAGGAGGAAATGGCGGAGCGCGCGGAGGCGGAAAAGCGGCTGCTCGAAGACGCGGCGCGGGCGCAGGAAGACGGGCCACAGGGCCACGGAGAGCAGCCAGTAGCGGAGGGCGCGGGCGCGCAGGCCGTCGTCGAAATGGGTCCACGCGACGAGGAAATAATGGATCGCCCAGACGCGCAGCCAGAAGGGCGCGGCCCACCGGGAAACCGCGCCGGTGCGCCACGCGCGGGTAATGACGCACTGGGAGTTCTGCTTCATCCGCGGCGCGTTTTTGCTCATGTTTTGCGGATGCCGGCGGATGAAGGCGAGGGGCTGCTCCAGGAAAAAGAAGCGGTGGCCGCGGGCGGTGAGACGGATCCACATGTCGCGATCCTCGGAGCTGCGCAGCGTGGGGTCGAAGCCGCCGCAGTCGGCGAAGACGTGCTTTTTCAAAACGACGGACGAGGAGAGCGGGCGGTTGCGCAGGCAGAAATCGCGGACGGTGATCTCGCCGGTGTGCCGGACGGTGTGCTCCGGGGCGGTGCGGGGCTGGCCGGCGGCGTCCATGCGCGTGCTGGCGGTGGCGATGGCGGCGAAGGCCGGCGGCAGGGCGGCGAAGCGCTGGAGGACGGTGGCGAGCAGGTCCGGCTGCCACAAATCGTCGGCGTCGAGAAAGGCGATGAAGGCGTGGCGGGCTTCGCGGATGCCGGTGTTGCGGGCCGCGGAGAGGCCGGCGTTTTCCTGCCAGACGTAGCGCAGGCGCGGGTCGGCGATGGCGGCGACGACGGCGCGGGTGGCGTCGGTCGAGCCGTCATCGACGATGAGCAGCTCGAGCTCGGCATGGGTTTGGGCGAGGACCGAGGCGATGGCCTGCGGGAGAAAGTGCGCGTAGTTGAAGGCGGGAATGACCACCGAGACGCCGGGCGCGCGGGCGGAATCGGTTTGCGACGGGCCGGGCGAGTTCAACGGTGCGCCGGATTTTTCTCCGCGAAAACGGAGGCGCGACTACGCGTTCTCCAGCGGGTGCTGGTAGTAGTAATCGTGGGAGTAATAGTAGTACTGGTAGTAGTTCGCCGTGGCGCTGAGATCGAGGCGGTTGAGGACGAAGCCGTAGAAATTCGCGCCGTTGGCCGCGAGCATGTCGATGGCGGATTTGGCGCTGCGCGCGGGGGTGTTGCCGGTCCAGATAACGAAGAGCACGCCGTCCACGAGGGCCTGCATGATCGAGGTTTCGGAGAGGCCGAGCACGGGCGGCGTGTCGATGACGATGCGGTCGTAACGCTCGCGGAGCGTCTGCATGAGTTCGCGGAAACGGGGTGAGCCGAGGAGTTCGGTGCCGCTTTCGAGATGGCGTCCGGCGCTGAGGATGGTGAGGTTTTCCTGGCCGGTGGGGCGGCAGGCTTCCTCGAGCGTGACTTCGCCGAGGAGGACGTTGCTGAGGCCGGGGTCTTTG
>JAYWEP010000264.1:0-5756 GCA_043779205.1 Chthoniobacter sp.
GGTGCTACTGGCTGCTCAGCCAGTGGATGAAACGATGAGCGTGGAGCGCAGAATCCGGGGAGCACACGCGTCCCGCGTGTTGGCGAAGGCGTCCCGCCTTCGCCAACTTCGCGCGGCGTGTCCTTCAGAAAGTGCGAACGCTTTTCACCAAACGTACGCCTGGGGAAGTTCGTCGTGTCGGGACGACACGACCAGCACGCGGGACGCGTGCGCTCCCCGGACGCAGAAATCCCGCGCCCCGTCCCGGCGGGCGCGAAACGCCGTGCAGAATGACGGCGTGGTGGAAAACTTTGCCTTGCAAAGTTCGCTTTGCCGCGCAAAGTCCACGCCATGCCGACCCGCTCCGACGCCGAGGAACACCTCCGCATCATCCGCTCCCTCATGGAAAAGGCGACCATCTACCGCGCCATCTCCGCCGAGGCCGCGGCGGTGGGCGGAGTACTGGCGGTGGTCGCTTCTTTTGGTTTTGGGAATTGGTGGCTGACGTCAATCTTCGACATGGGTCGTACGATTCAGGGGATCGGAAGCATTCCATTCCTCCTCCTCTGGCTCGCTGTGCTCATCGTTACAGCTTCCGTGAATTTGTTCTTCTTGTGGAGCAATGCGAGGAAGCGCGGCGACGCTTTCATTTCTTCCGGGATGAGGATGGCGTTAGTCGCCCTTCTTCCTAGTTATACGGTCGCTGCGTTGCTCACATGGTTATTTATCAATGGGCCTGTGCCAGCTTTGGTCGTTCCTGCTTGGATCGTCTGTCACGGTCTGGCGTTACTCGCGACCGCTCATTTTGCACCGCGTTCTCTCGTGATTCTTGGCTGGTCGTTTCTGTTGACAGGACTTGTTTCCATAGGCCCGATTTCGAGCGCGATCTGGCCGGTGTTGGCAGGCGGCCCGCTCGATCCCGGAATGCCAGCCGGCAGAGAGTGGCTGCAAACCTACTCAATCCTCGCGGGCCAGCGCTGGATGGCCGGCACGTTCGGCCTTTTCCACCTCATCTACGCCGCCTGCACCTGGCCGCGGCGGGCGCGCGGGGCCGAGGCCGGCGGGACGCCATGAACCGATGTTTGACTTCGATAAACTCGACAAGCTCATCCATGAAAAAGGTCGCCTCGGCATCATGACGCTCCTCGCCGCCCGCCCGAGCTGGACGTTTCAGGATTTGAAAGCGGAGCTGGAACTCAGCGACGGCAACCTCGTCTCGCACCTGCGCACGCTGCACGACAGCGGCTACGTGGCCGTGACCAAGGAGATGCTCGACCGACCGCAGACGAGCTACGCACTGACGGCGAAAGGGCGGCGGCAGTTCGAGGACTACCTCACGATCCTTGAGCAGATTTTGAAAGTGGGCCGCCCCGGCGGATCGAAAGGAGCACACTAATGGGCTTGCGCGCAGCGCAGGTAGGGACGGCACTCCGTGGCGTCCGGGGCGAGCGTAGCGAGGCGGCGGGTGGTGGGGCGTCCCAGCCTGTCGCCCACCGCCTCGCTGCGCTCGCCCGGCGGACAGCACGGAGTGCTGTCCCTACCCGCAGCTGCGCGGCGAGCGCGCGGATGACTACCGCCGACTTTCCTTTTGCCCTAATACTTTGTCGCGCAAAGCTGTGTCTCAATCTATGAAAATCCAACTCGCAGAACACTACGGTCTTTGCTTCGGCGTGCGCGATGCCATCGCGCAGGCGGAACGGCTCGCGGCGCAGGGGCCGCTCACGATCCTTGGCGAACTCGTCCACAATCCCGTCGTCCGCGAAAGGCTCGCGCAGCGCGGGGTGCGCGAGGGCGCGCTGGATCGCGAGTCCGCGCCGACGCCGCAGGTGATGATCACCGCGCACGGAGCCTCGGATCGGAAGCGCGCTGAGTGGCGGGGAGCCGGTTTCGGCGTGGCAGACGGGACGTGTCCGCTGGTCCGGCACGCGCATGGGCAGCTCGGTTTGCTCGTGAGTCTCGGCTACGCGCCCGTGGTCATCGGGAAGCGCGGGCACGTCGAGGTCGAGGGACTGACCGGCGATTTTCCCGACGCGTGCGTGGTGGAAAACGAGGCCGACATTTTCCGCCTCCCGCAGCGCGAACGCTACGGCGTGATCTCGCAGACGACGCAGCCGGTGGAGCGCGTGCGCGCGCTCGTCGAAGCGATCCGCGCGGCGCGGCCGGCGAGCGAGGTGCGCTTCGCCGACACCGTCTGCCAGCCGACGAAGAACCGGCAGAACGCCCTGCGCAAGCTGCTCGCGGAGTGCGACACGATGGTCGTGGTCGGCGGACGCAACAGCAACAACACCGTCCAGCTCGCCGCCGCCGCGAGCGCCGCCGGGCTCGCCGTTTTCCACATCGAGCGCGCGGAGGAACTCGATCCCGCGTGGTTTTGCGCAGCGGAAAACGTGGGCCTCACCGCCGGCACTTCGACGCTGAAAGAAACCGTCGCCGCGGTCCACGAGCGGCTGTGCGACATCGCCGAACAGATTTCAACCCAACCTCAACCCGCCGCCTGACCATGAACCACCCACATTGGATTGCGCATTTTCGCGCCAACAAAAACGGCCGCCCGGAACCCGACTGGAGCGCGCCGTTTTCCCTCACCGGCGAAACGCTCCGCCTGCTCCGAAAATCGCTCGCCGAATACCAGCTCGGCGACGGCGGCGGCGAATGCTGCCTGGTGGCGGGCGACGCGGAGACTTATCGCGGAGCGAGCGAAGACGCGCGGGCCGTGGTGGACGCGCGGGCCGTGGTGGACGCGTGGTTCGCGGAGGAGCGCGAGCACTCGCGCCTGCTGGCGTGCGCGGTCCGGCGGATCGGCGGCGAATTCATCACCAGCACGCCGGCCTTCCGGCTGTTCTACGCGATCCGCCGGACGCTCGGCGTGCAGTTTGAAATGCTCGTGCTGCTCATCGTGGAAATCGTCAGCACGGGTTACTACCGCGTGCTGCGGCGGCATGTGGGCGACTCGCCCATCGCCGCGATGTGCCGCCTCATCCTGCGCGACGAGGCGCGGCACATTGATTTTCATCGCGACCGGCTCGCGGCGCGGCATCCGCGCGGCTTGGGGGCTTTATGGAAGTGGCAGTTTCATTTGCTCGGCCAGGCGTGCGCGTGGTTCCTGTGGCTGGGGCACGGGCGGTGTTTGCGGGCATTGGGCGGGACACGCGCGGAACTCTTTATGCACGTCACCAGCGGGCAGCAAAACTTTCTCACCGAACTGGCGGAACGGACTCAGCCGTGCGCTGCGGTCACGGCGCGGGCGTGGCCTTCGGCCAGTTGAGGATGTCGAGGTCGGGCGTTACTTCGGCCTTGTCGGGCCAGGTGAAGTGGCAGCTCTCGCAGTAGTACTCCTGCGCGATGACGCCGGTCGCGGCGAGCGCCGCGGGGAGCGCACCCATGAGCGTGCGGCGGGAGAATTGCGGGAACTCGATCTTCGATGAGCCGCACTCCGGGCAGTGGACGGCCGCGGCGAGCGCGCCCTCCGTTTCGTGCCATTCCTTGAGCAGGGCGTGGGCGGCGTCGGCCTCGTGCGAATGGACGCGGACGCGCATGTGGGCGCGCGGGTGCAGGTTGAAGAGCTTCCATTTCTGCTCGTTCGATTCGTCGTAGATCTCGGCGGTGTAGCCGGTGTCGCGCAGCCGGCGGGCGATTTTTTCCGCGGGCTCGCGGTCATTGAAGGTGGCGACGGTGATGAGTTGTTCCATAGGTTTTGACTCGATTCGTTTTTCCCGGCCATGGCGTCCGTATGGGAAAGGTGATTCTTCTCCGCCGTGCGGGCAAGAAATCATTGCGGGAAGTTGCTCGCCTAAACTTTCGCGCGGCTCATGGTTATGTCCTCGGCGCTCGCGCCGCTTGCAAAACAACCAACTCCCCGACTCCCATGAAAAACCATCCGCCCCGCTCCTCCCGCCGTACATTCATCAAAGGCCTCGCCGTGACCACCGGCGGACTCGTCATCCCGCGCGTTTTCTGGGCGCAGGAGGGCGGTGGCTCGCCGGGAAAAAAGCTGGGCGTTGCGGCCATCGGATGCGGCGGCAAAGGCGAGTCGGATATCGAAGCGGCGGCGAAGGGCAACGAGGTCGTGGCGATCTGCGACGTGGATGCACGGACGCTGGCGAAAGCGGCGGCAAAATATCCGGGCGCGAAGCAATATCGCGACTTCCGCAAGATGCTCGACGAGGTCAAGGAGATCGACGCCGTGACCATCTCGACGCCCGACCACGCGCACTATCCGGCGGCCATGCACGCCATCGCTCTGGGCAAGCATGTGTGCGTGCAGAAGCCGCTCGCGAACACGCTCTGGGAGGCGCGCGAGATGCACAAGGCGGCGACGAAAAAGGGCATCATCTCGCAGATGGGAAACCAGGGGCACACCTTCGACGACAACCGCAAACTCAAGGAATGGCTCGACGCGGGCGTGGTCGGCAAGATCAAGGAAATCCACGTCTGGACGAACCGCCCGATCTGGCCGCAGGGCCGCGAGGCGGTGTTCACCGCGGGCGACGTGCCGGAATGGCTCGACTGGCAGCAGTGGCTCGCGGCGACGCCCGATCACGCCTACTCGCCGGAGATTCATCCGTTCAAATGGCGCGGCTTTCTCGAATGGGGCGCGGGTGCCATCGGCGACATGGGCTGCCACAATATGGATCCCATTTTCTACGCCCTCGACCTCGGCATCCCGCAGCGCGTCGAGAGCAATGTGTGCGAACTGACGGACATCGCGTGGCCGCGCGGGGCGACCGTCAAATACCACTGGAAAGGTCATCCGAAAGTCGGCGATCTCACCATGCACTGGTACGAGGGGCGCGGGCTCAATGACCTGCAGAATCTCCCCGCCGTGCCGCCCGAGCTGGGCGACACGAAATTTGGCAGCGTCGGCTTCCTCATCATCGGCAGCGAAGGCGTGATCTACAACAAGGCCGACCAGTGCAAAGACCCGCAGATTTTCCCGGAGAAACGCCGCGCCGAATTCCTCGCCACGCCGCCGGAGCAGAAATATCCGCGCAGCCCGAAGCCGGGCGCGCCGCAGGAGGAGTGGACGCTGGCGATCAAGAACGGAAAGCCGTTCGAGTTCATGTCGCAGTTCGACTACAGCGTGCCGCTCACCGAGCTGTGCCTCATCGGCGGGCTCGCCATGCGCGTGGGCCAGCCGATCGACTGGGACAGCGCGAAGCTCCAGGTCACCGGCCAGCCGGACGCGGCGCGCTTCATCAAGCGCCCGAAGTACCGCGCGGGCTGGGAGTATTCGAGCGACAAGATCTGACGCGCGAAACCGTCTGCCGCGATGTCCCACGCCAGCAATGTCCTCGGCGAGCCGCTGCAGCCGTGCAGCTTCGATCCGCCCACCGGCTTTTACCGCGACGGCTGCTGCCACACCGGGCCGGGCGACCACGGCCTGCACACCGTCTGCATCCACGCCACGGCGGAGTTCCTGCGGTTTTCGCGCGCGGCGGGCAATGACCTCTCCACGCCGGTGCCGGAGTATGCGTTTCCCGGTCTGCGCCCCGGCGACCAGTGGTGCCTGTGCGTCACCCGCTGGCAGCAGGCGCTGGAGGCGGACTGCGCGCCGCAGGTGGTGCTCGCGGCCACGCACATTTCCGCGCTGGAATTTGTCGCGCTGGAGGACTTGAAACGCCACGCGCTCGACTGGCCGGCGCAGACCTGACCGGCGGAGCGGGGAGTTTTTGGTTCTGAGAGGGTGTACCGAAAGTGGTAACGGGAAAGTTTTTGACCACGGATTGCGCGGATTACACGGATTTTTAGGAATCAGAAATCCGTGAAATCTGTGAAAT
>JAYWEP010000265.1:0-4795 GCA_043779205.1 Chthoniobacter sp.
ACGACCGCGCTGGGCAACATCGGCATCGTTGATGATGCGAGCCAGACCGTGCCGCTGTGGCGCATCGGCAATTGGGACGGCACGCCGGGGGAGTTCTTAAACGGCGACAAAGTCACCACCATGCACCCGTCGGACGTTCGCATGAGCGCTTGGAATCCTGGGCCGTATGTCGTGGGAACCTCGACTCCGGCGATGGGGATGCCGTGTTATCAGTGGAAGGATGTCGGCGGCGGCAGTCAGGCGATACAGTTCAATCTGACCGCCGCGCAAAAGCTGGTCGCCAGCACCGTGCGCGTCGGCATCACGGTGGCCTACGAGGGCGCGCGTCCGAAAATTGCGCTCAACGCGTGGACTTATCCCTCCAATCCTGGCCCGTCTATTCAGCCCAGTTCGCGAACGCTCACGGTCGGCACTTACCGCGGCAACAACAGCACCTACACGTTTGCCGTCCCCGCGAGCGCGCTCGTGGAGGGCCTCAATACGCTCTACGTATTCCCCATCAGCGGCTCCGGCGCGACCGGTTTCCTGAGCGCGGGCTACAGCCTCGACTGCATCGAAATGTTTCAAGGCACCGAACAAAAGATGGTTCCGCCAGGCGCGCCGCCGTCGCTCAGCGCCTCGGCCGGCGTGGCCGACGTGAGCGTGAGCTGGGCGGCAGCGAGCGGTGCGGCCAGTTACAATGTCCTGCGCGCGACCGTGAGTGGCGGACCTTACACCGTGGTCGCATCAGGAGTGGGCACCACCACCTACTCGGACACCGGCGTGGGCAGTGGCACGGCCTATTACTATGTGGTCAGTGCGACGAACAGCAGCGGGACGGGTTTGCCGTCCGCGGAGGCTGCGGCCACGCCCGGCACCCTGCGCCCGGCCCTGCATCTGCGCTTCGATGAAGCCAGCGGCACCACCGCGGCCGACTCCTCCGGCCATGGCTGGAACGGCACGCTCTTCGGCGGGCCGGTTTTCGCCGCAGGCAGAATCAACAACGCCGTGAACCTCAGCGGCAGCAGCCAGCTCGTGACGCTGCCCGCGGGCGTCGTGAGCGCGCACAATGATTGCACCATCGCCGCGTGGGTGAAGCCGGGTGCCAACAGCGATTGGTCGCGGGTCTTCGACTTCGGCACCGGCACGGACAACTATCTTTTCCTCACACCGAGAACTGGCACCGGAGTCGCACGTTTCGCCATCCGGACGACGGCGACTCCCGAGCAGGTGATCGACGGCAGCGCCGCGCTCACCGCCGGCGTGTGGTCGCACGTCGCCGTGACGCTTTCCGGCAACACCGGCACGCTCTACGTGAACGGCGTGGCCGTCGGCACAAACCCCGCGATGACGCTGCGCCCGTCGAGCCTCGGCAGCACCACGCAGAATTATATCGGCGATTCGCAATTTGCCGGCGACCCGAGCTTCAGCGGACTCGTGGACGAATTTCAAATTTACAACCGCGCGCTGACCGCCGGGGAAATCGCGGCTTTTGCCAGCCCGCCCGCCGCGCCGTCCGGTCTCACCGCGACCAGCGGCAACACGCAAGTCACTCTCGCCTGGACCGCCGTCTCGGGCGCGACCGGTTATCACATCAAGCGTGCGACCGTGAGCGGCGGCCCTTACACCGAGGTCGGCACCGCCGTCAGCGCGAGTTACCTGGACGCCGGCATCATCAATGGCACGACCTTTTTCTACATCGTCACCACTGCTAATCTCGTCGCTGAAAGCGCGAACTCCGCTGAGGTAAGTGGCGTGCCCCACATTCCGCTGGAGCCCGTGGCCACCTACGCGCTGGAAGGCAACGCCAACGACATCAGTGGCAACGGCAACCATGGCACGCCGGCCAATCTCACCTACGCCACCGGCATCGTCGGCGCGCAGGCCGGGCAGTTCAACGGCACCAGTTCCTTCATCAGCATCCCGCGCAGCATTAGCACGGATTTCACCGTGAGTCTGTGGGCGAAAACGACAAGCACCGGCGGCACCGGCGCGCAGTGGTGGAGCGGACGCGGCTTGGTCGATGGCGAAGTCTCCGGCAGCGCCGCGGACTGGGGCACGGCGGTGCTCAACGGCAAATTCGTCCTCGGCGTGGGCAAGACCGACACGACCATTTCCAGCTCTGCCTCCATTAACGACGGTGCGTGGCACCACCTCGCCGCCACCCGCGATAACACCACCGGCGCGATGCGCGTCTATGTGGACGGCGTGCTCAGCGGCAGCGGCACCGGTCCCACCGGCGCCCGCACTGCCCCAGCCGTGCTGCGGATCGGCGGCGTGCAGGGGGGCGGCTATTACAGCGGGACGATCGACGCCGTCTATCTCTACGACCGCGTCCTCGGACTTGCAGAAATTTCGGCGCTCGCCCTCGCGCCCACGGCGCTGGCCGCCACGGGCGGAAACACGAACGTCGCCCTCACATGGACCTCGCCGTCGGCGAACGCGACCCGCTTTAACATCAAGCGCGCCACCGTGAGCGGCGGCCCCTACACGACCGCCGGCACCTCGACCGCGACCAGCTACACCGACACCGGTCTGACCAATGGCACGCCGTATTTCTACGTCGTCTCCGCCGAGAACAGTGGCAGCGAAACACCCGCCAGCGCGCCAGTCAGCGCGGTGCCGCATATGGTTTTCGCGGCATGGCAGCAGCAGTATTTCACGCCCGCGCAACTCGCCGCTCCGCTCGTCAGCGGTCCCGCCGCCGATGCGAACGGCGACGGCACGAAGAACATTTTCGCCTACGCCTCCGACCTCAGCCCCTGGGCCAGCGCTGCCAGCGCGCTGCCCACTTCGCAAATCACCGGCGGCTATCTGACGCTCACGTTCACCCGCCGCAAATCGCCGGCCGATGTCAGTTACACCGTCAAGGTCTCCGGCGATCTCGCGGGCTGGAATTCCGGCGCGAGTTACACCACCGAAACAAGCGTCGCCCCGCTCGACGCGAACACCGAACGCGTGACCGTCCGCGACAACACCCCGGCTTCCGCCGGACGCCGCTTTATCCGCCTCGAAGTGGGCTACTGAAGGCCGGCAAACTTCCCCGGATTCAAGGACGCCAACTACCCGCCACTTCTCTCGCGTCCTCGCGATTCAGGTGCCGGCGCGCAGCACTCCGTCCGTCAGGATTCTCGCTCGCAGGCCGCCGTGGCCTTTCAGCCGGTCTTCGGCACCGGGATGAAAAGCCTCGTTCATCCAATGGCACGGCGCGCTTTCGCCAGTGCCGAAAAAGCGCACGCCTTGGACTTCAAACTCCCGTCCGTACAAGCTCGGCAGTTCGATGCCCGCGGTGATGACATTGCGGCGGAAGACCCACGGCTCGCGATCCCACACGCCGAATTCCGCGCAGAGCTGGTCATAGGTTTCGCGCTCGAAAAAAGTGATCTGCCCCTTGTAGTCCTCCTTGAAATCGAGGAAGCGGTCGCCCTCGATCCCGCGTCCCGCGTGGCACACGATCTCGCGCTGCGCGAGCATGGGATGCTCCCCCGCGGGCTGGCCGTGGTGGCCGAAGAAATTATGCCCCGGCGAAATGTAGAGGTGCGCGATGCGGATGGGCGGAATGTCGGTCACGGCGGCAGTTTAGAGCGCGGGTGGAAGTCGTTGCAACATTACTGACTAAAAGTAACGTGCGCGCCCCTCTCAAGCCCGTGCGCACCGTGACGCGTCCCCGTCACGCCTTGCCCGGCACGTCCTTCCGCGCGGCTGGTCGCGCGCGCAAACTCTGGCGCTTGATCCGGTCATATTGTTCCATAGCCTCGGCGACAGTCATGCGGCGTCCGGCGAAGAATTTCACCGCCCGGTCTTTCATGATTTCGTTCCGCTTCTTGTGGGCGTTGGTAAGCAGCATGCCCACAGTATATCAGACCGGTGTCGGCGTGCCAAGAGGGCTGCCCCGGCGGCAGGGCAGATAGTTCCCGAGCTTGCGGACAGTTGACTTGACAGGTGAACGGGTTCCCCCAGCCGCTCGGCGAGACGCGCGCGTTACGTCCATACATGCCCCGCTCGCGTGCGCATGCAGCGAGCCAAACAAGTTCTCGGCCAGTCACACCTTTGGCGTGATTTTTAGTCAATTCGTGTCCACGGGCATGCCAGCAAGTACTCTTACCATATCTTGGTCTATCAGACCTGCCTCAAGAGCCCTGCTCCGAAATGCTAACGCACGATTAGCAATGCTAACGAAGGAGTCGCCCATAGGGTGTTCGCTAATTACAGCGCGGTTTTGCGCAATATGACGGACGGTTAAATTGTAGCTATACCCCATTTCGGAAATGACTGAGGCGTCTAGCTTTGCTATGTCAAAATCGTCGATGGCATGCCGTGGCTGCGGGTTGGTCATGTCGCCTGTCAACGGTCCAATCAAAATTTTGTTCATTTGCGCCAAACATTTACCACTGTAGATACCTGCATTTTCCATCGTGAGAGGCATTGGACTAATGTGAATGAAGGAAAATGGTGAAGGCAATATCGATAACCCGCTGAGCGCATCCCAAACCAACCCAAGACAAAAGATCGCGCTCACGATGCGAACCGTTGCTCTAAGAGGCGATTGCTTCGTCTGGACAATTCTGGTACCGGCGCTGACCGGCAACGCGGCTGAGCGTAATGCGGGGGACGGATGCCTTGGGGGAGGCGGTGGCGCAGGAGGTGAGGCGAAACCCGGAAATTGGGAAAGTGGAATCCAAGTCTCGCAACCCTCATACCAGCAGAGGTCATCGCCCGTTGGCCTGCTCCCCAAAAGTTGATCCAGGCGCTATGAGAGATTGGCGGCGCGATAGCGCCGCCGAACTCTCACCATGAAACGCAAACGACACACACC
>JAYWEP010000266.1:0-12651 GCA_043779205.1 Chthoniobacter sp.
CGCCTACTGGAACAAGCACATCTTCCCCGCGTCGGAGGCCGTGCGCCGCGAGAAAATCTTTCGCCCGCGCGCGCAGCGGGTCGCGGAAATCTGCCAGCGCTACAATGTGCCGACGCGCACGCTGCTGGAAGTCGGCGCGGGGTTCGGGACGTTTTGCGAGGAGCTGCGGTCGCTGAAAATTTTCGGCCGCCTGCTCGCCGTCGAGCCGACGCCCAGCCTCGCGGAGACCTGCCGCCAGCGTGGTCTCGAGGTCATCGAGAAACCCATCGAGCACGCCGATCTCAGCGGCCTGAACGCGGATGTCGTCGCCAGCTTCGAGGTCATGGAGCACCTGTTTTCGCCCGGCGATTATGTCCGCCAATGTGCGCGGCTGCTTGCGCCCGGCGGCCTTTTCATCGCCACCTGTCCGAACATCCGCGGCTTCGACATGGTGACGCTCGGTTCCGTTTCCACCGCCGTCGATCCCGAGCACCTCAACTACTTCCACCCCGACTCGCTTTCGCAGCTCGTCGAGTCGTGCGGCCTGACCGTTCTCGAAGTGCAGACGCCCGGAAAACTCGACGCCGAACTCGTGCGCAAGAAGGCTCTCGCGGGCGAGTTCGACCTCACGGGCCAGCCCTTCCTCAAACAAATCCTGCTCGACGAATGGGAGCGCGCGGGCGTCGCCTTTCAGGAATTCCTCGCGGCGAATCGGCTCAGCTCGCACATGTGGCTGGTCGCGCAAAAGGCCGGCTAGCCGCATGCACGTCCAACGCGCCGCGCTGACGGGAGTCCGCGAATTGGTCTTCGAGAATTTGAAAATCGATGATGAAAACCTTGGCGACACCGCACTCTCCGCCCGCACTTTGCGCAGCGCGGTTTCCGTCGGCACCGAGGTCGCCGCGTACACCGGCCAGCCGCCGCTGCGTCCGGGGCCGGTCTATCCGCGGCGCGTCGGCTATTGCAATGTGGCGACCGTCGGGCGTGTCGGCCGCGGCGTGTCGGGGATCGCGCCGGGCCGGCGAATCCTCACGCACCAGTCGCACCAAAGTGGGTTCCTCTGCGATCAGTCGGAGGTTCTCGCCGTGCTCGACGACGCCCTCGATCCCGACATCGCCGCCCTCACTTACCTCGCCCAGCTCGGCTTGGCCGCGTTGCAAAAGGCCCGCTTCCAAACGGGTGAGACCGTCGCCGTCCTCGGGCTCGGCGCCATCGGCCTCGCGACCATCGGCGTGGTCCGTGCGCTCGGCGGACGCGCGCTGGCGCTGGGCAATGACGGCTCGCGTCTGGCCAAAGCCGCGCAACTCGGCGCGGAGTGCGGCTTCGATTCCACCGACCGCGAGCTGCCGGAAAAAATCGCCGCCGCGACCGGCGGACGCGGGCCTGATCTCATCGTGACCACCGCCAACTCCTGGGCTGCATGGCAAACCGTCCTCGCGGTTTCCCGGTTTCAAACCCGGATCGCCGTCCTTGGATTTCCCGGACGCTCCGAGGGCGCACCGGCTTTCAACCCGCTCGACAGCGCGCATTTTTACGACAAGCAGCTCGCCATTTTCGCCGCCGGTCTGACCGAGGACGCCTCCTCCGCGCCGGTCTCTCCGCTGCTCCGCGGCAACATCCAGTCCATCCTCGGCCTGCTCGCCGATCGCCGCCTCGATCTCGCGCCGCTGATCACGCACCGCGTGCCGTGGCCCGAGCTGCCCGCCATCTACGAACGCGCCGCCAGCCATGACAAATCGCTCATCGGCGCGGTGCTGAACTGGGCCAGTTAGACGTGTCTGAAAATCCTGTAAAATTCGGCCTCATCGGCTGCGGCCACATGGGCGCGACGGCGGATGAAAAAGCCGCCCACTGGGCCATCGCGCGCTTCTGGCTGCCGCTCGCGCACGCCTCCGCCATCGCCGCCGCGGAGGGCGCGGAACTCACCGCCGTGTGCGACGTGAAGGAAGCCTCCGCGCGCCAGACAATGGAGCGCTACGGCGCGCGCGCCTTTTACACCGACTACCGCGAGATGCTCGCCCGCGAACCGCTCGACGCCGTCGCCATCGCCACGCGGACGCCGGAGCGCAAAGCCGTCATCGAGGAATGCGTGCGCCGCGGAGTGCGCGCGCTGTTTTGCGAAAAGCCGCTCTGCCGCACGCTCGAAGACGCCGACGAACTCGTGGCGCTGCTGCGCGAAAACCGCGTCGCTTTCGTCTATGGCACGCGCCGCCGTTTCATGCCCGTCTATGGCCGCGTGCAGCGCGAGATCGCCGCGGGTCGCATCGGCGCGGTGCAGACCATCGTCGTCCGCTTCGGGCGCAGCCCCTTGCTTTGGACGCATCCGCACACCGTCGATATCGCCAGTTTTTTCGCGGGCGACGCCGCGCCGGAATCCGTGCAGGCGGACCTGGAACTCGATCCCGCCGCGGTCAGCGCCAGCGAGGTGGACGCCGATCCGCTGGTGCGCTCGGCGACGATCCGCTTCACCAACGGGATCGTGGCGCATCTCATCGCCAGCGAATCCTTCGATGTCGAAATCGCGGGCACGAAGGGCATGGTCACGATCGAGAGCGACGGGGCCGCCGTCGTCTGGCGCACGCGCCTCGCGGACGGCGGGCCCGCCTTCGACCCCGGCCATCTTTTGCAGCACGAACGCGTGGAAAACACCGACACGGATTCCGGCACCGTCGAAAGCATCCGCGCGCTGCTCGCCGCGGTGCGCGGGCAGGGCGGGTCGCTTTATCCGCCGGAGCTGACGGTGCGAAATCTGGAGATTCTTTTCGCGATGGTCGAAAGCCACCTCGGCGACGGTCGGCGCGTGCGCTGGCCCATCGCGCGGCGCGGGCTGAAAATCACCGGCCGCTTTGGCAGCCTCTACCCCTAGCGCCCGAATGACGCTCAGCTCCCTTGCCCGAAAAATTCTGCATCCGCGGCGGCGGCAGCCCGCCGGTGAAATGGCGCGCGTCTATCTGCGGCGGCTGGCCGAGTGGCGGCAGCTCACGCCGGAGCCTCCCGGTGGTGGCCGGGTCGGTGTGCTGGTCACGCCGTGGCTGCGCAGCGCCGTGCCATTCTACAACCTCGAAATCGCGCTCGAAATCGCCCGGCAGGGCTTGTCGGTGACGGTCTTTTGGGATGCCTCCGATGTTTTCGGCAATGCCTCCGAACGCTCGGAAGTGGAAGACATCGGGCAACTGCTCGAACACCTCCCGCCGCATCTCACCGTGGTCCGCGTGGATGATGACACTCCCAGTTCGGAAGCGGTTGAAACCGGATTGGCGGAATCCATCGTGCGCGAAAACGCCATTTGGAAAATGCGGGGCGAAGAGCGGGCGGATGATTTCATTGCGAGCCGGCCGGAGATTCGCGCGGCGGCCGAGGCGCACCTGGGTCGCGTTCACCATTTGCTGCGCCGCAACGCGGTTGATTGGCTGCTCGTGCCCGGCGGAATCTACGGGCTGAGCGCCGCCTATCTGGCCATCGCCCGCAAGCTGGGGATGGGTGTCTCGACCTACGATTCGGACCCAGGCATGCTCATGACCGCCCATGACGGTGCCGCCGCCCATCATGCCGACATGGCCCGCGTGTTTGCGCAGTTGCTGGCCGAGTTCGTCGATCGTCCCTGGGAGTTGGAAGGCCTCGTCGAGGGATCGCGGGCGGAACTGGCCAAGCGCCAGGCGGGAGTATCGACCCTCTTTCAATTCCAAAAGGTCGCCGCGACTAATGTCGCGACGAGTGACTGCAACATTCTCGTGCCGCTCAATTTGCGCTGGGACTCGGCGTCTCTCTCGCGGCAGCGGCTTTTTCCCACCGTCTCCGAATGGCTGTCGCAACTAATCCGATGGGTGGAGCGGAATCCGGCGGCGCGGCTCTGTCTGCGCCAGCATCCCTGCGAGCGCTTCGACGAAATCCGCGGGTCGGACGACGTGCGGCCTTTGATCGAGGCGGCGGCGGATTCCGCACGCCGGCGGATCACCTTTGTCGCCGCCGATGACCCGAGTAACACCTATGATCTTATGCGGACGGCGCGGGTCGTCCTGCCCTTTACGTCCACCCTTGGCGTCGAGGCCATCATGCTCGGGATTCCGGTGGTGACTTCGACTAACTGCTACTATGCGGACATGGGCTTTGTCTGGAATGCCCGGACGGTCGGGGAGTATTTCGATCTTATCGGGCAAGCCCTCGAAGGCCGGTTGACGGTGGACGATAAGGCGCAGCGAGGGGCTGCGCTCACCTATGGGCTCACGCAAAACTGGGCTCAAATCAAGACCCTGTTCACTCCTGCGCCATCCGACTTTCCCAAATGGACGGCGCTCCACCCGCGGGAACTCTGGAGCCTCCAAGAAACCGCCGATATGATGAAGGCGCTGATCACAAGAGTGCCTCTATCTTACCTTCGTTATCGCCGCTCGTCGCCGGTGACGGGCACTCAGCCATGATCCGCCGTCTCATTGACTATGGGTGCCAGGCGTGGGGCGGGCATCGGAGGCGGAGGATGTCCGAATTTTATCGGAAGCTGTACGTCGGATCAGGCTCCTCCATTGCTGCCTCGGTCCAGGTCTATGGATGGAATAATGTGCGGATTGGCCGGGATACGATTCTCTGCGAGGAAACGCTCATCAATGCCATGAACCGTGAGACGGCGGAGGTTACCCTTTCGATTGGAGATCACTGTTTCATCGGACGGCGCAACTATTTCAACACGGGGCATGACATCCGCGTGGGCGACTATTGCCTGACCGCGAATGACTGCCAGTTCCTTGGGTCCGATCACAATATCCAGTCGCCGTTGGTCCCTTACTTGGTGAGCGGGGCGGTTGTGGATAAGTCCATCGTGCTCGGGCCGAACTGCTGGCTCGGGCAGGGGGTAACGGTGCTCAAAGGCATCAGCATCGGTTACGGCTCCGTGATCGGAGCGAGGACCGTGGTCACCGCGAGTGTTCCTCCGCTCAGCATCGTGGTCGGCCATCCGGGGCGCATCGTCAAACGCTTCAGTATGCCGCGTCAGGTGTGGGTTCCGGTCGGGGAGTTCACTGCCGGGGACGAAGCGGCCCTGCCGCCTGAGGACGAATATCTCGCGCAACTCCGGCGCACCCATCCCGCGGTGAGAGGCCCTTTGATCGGGAGCAGTAAAGAGTTCGGCGACTACTAGACAGCCATGCTGAATAAAAACTGGTTCCGAAACAAATTCTGGCGGCAGGTCCTTGAGTTAGCCACGCCCGAGGGTGCCTCGTCCTATCGCGATTTCACCTTCAAGAACTGGTGCCTGCGCCGGCTCGGGGCGCGCGTGGGTGATAACGTCGCCGTGGGTCGCAGGTTCGATTGCCTGCTCCATTTGCTGTCAGCCCTCCACATTGATAACCATGTCAATATCTCGAACGACGTGGCGATCTACGCCTTCGGCAAGGTATCCATCGGCTCCTTTACCGCGATTGCCTCGCATTGCGTCTTCACCAATGGCACCCACGACATCTCCACCCATCAGCCCAAGGCCGGCCGGCTCGTCATCGGGCGGGGGGTTTTCATCGGCCTCGGCGCGCGGATCATCGGGCCGGTGACGATCGGCGACAATGCCTTGATCGCCGCCGGCGCGACGGTGATCTCCGATGTCCCCGAAGGCATGGTCATGGCCGGCAATCCGGCCAAGTGCATTGGCCGCCGCCCACTGGCCAAGCGGGTCTGGCATTTCCCCGATCTTTGGTACGACCCTTCCACCTTCACGCTCATCAATAGCTCTACGGATGACGCGCAGCCGCTTCCGCAAAATGAACCCTAGGAAAATCGTCATCATCGGCAACGGCAAGATGGCGGTCGATTGCGCGCAGATCATCCTGCGGGCGATTGAGGCTGGCGCGCGGGACTGGCAGTTGGCATTCGTCGCGATCGATAGCTCTCGCGGTGTCTCGACGGAGGCTCTGGAAAAGTTTTGCGCGGACACCGGCCTGCCCTCGGCATGCGTCGCAAGAATCAACGCGCCGGACTTTCTCGAGCGGATGCGCGCCCTCGCGCCGGACCTTATTTTCAGCATCAATAATTTCCAGCTCATCCGTGAAGCCCTGCTCGCCGTGCCCGCGGGTGGCATCATCAATTTCCACAACGCGCCGCTGCCAAAATATGCAGGATCAAACGCCTGCACCTGGGCGATCTATCATGGCGAAGTAACTCACGGAGTTAGCTGGCACTATGTCGATACTGGCATCGACAGCGGCGACATCGTCGCCCAATCGCAATTTGAAATTCCCGGCAACTGCACGGCCATGCGTTTGATTATGACCTGCCTGGTCGAAGGTGCCCGTCTTTTCGCAGCCACCCTGCCAGCCATTCTGCGCGGTGATGCTCCGCGGTTGCGACAGGACCACGCGGCGCGGAGTTTTTTTCCAATGCGGGAGGCGCCGAACGCCGGTCGCATGTTACTGGATTGGGACTTCGCGACTTTGTCGCGCTTTGTGCGGAGCCTCCATTTTCATCCTTTCTGCAATGACGTGGCGTTTCCCACGATGGGTTGTGACGGGCGTTTTTTCCGGGTCGATGAAATTGCGCTCGTGGCCCCGGAGCGGCGCGGGGAGACTGGCGAAGTCCTTGAGATCACCGACCGCCTCTGCCATTTCCAATGCGGCGACGCCGTCGTCAGCCTCGCCAGGTTCCGGGACCTCGGGGGGCGTGCGCTAAAATTCCAAAACCTTGCCGACGCCTACGCCGTGCGTCCTGGGTCGGTGCTGGCCGGAGTCGGCGGCAAAACCGAATCGCTGAGTTGCAGTCTGCAAAGTTGAATCATCCATGAAAAATCCTATCGAAAGACTTGTTGAGGTTTTTGTCAGCGTCCTCGCGCTGCCACCCGAAACCGACCCCGCTAGCATCCGCCGGAGTTCCATCGCGTCGTGGGATTCGCTTGTGCAGATCACATTGATAACGGCGGTAGAGAATGAGTTTGGCGTGATGTTCGATGCCGATGAGTACGCGACCATCACCTCCTGCGAGAGCGCGGCGGAGTTACTAAAGAAAAAAGGTCTCCTTTAACCGCCATGACCCTCACCGTTCCATTGCCTGCCGGTCTGACTGACGCGGATTTTGACAACCTGCAAAATCTCCTTGGTTATGTCAGCGCGGACGTTCTCAGTTTCCGCATCGACCGACCGGCGAGCCATGTGGAGCTGGCCGTCCGTGAGACGGCTGACCGTCAGATTTTCGAGGAAAAAATCGCGCAACTCGTGCGAAAAGTGCGTCCGCTCAGACCGGGACAGAAAGTCAGCAGCGTGGCGGATCGCCTCGCGGAAACCGCTCCTTGCCGTGAGGATGTCTTCCGGCAGCTCGTGGAAAAGCGCGAAGTCATCGAGCACGCACCGGGCATCTTTTCCCTCCACGGAAAGTTGCAGCGCATGTTCCGGCGGCTCGATGAAAGCATGCGGCAATACGCGCTGGAGCAGGGCGCGGAGGAAGTTACCTACCCCGTAACAATCCCGTTGGGCACCTTGCAGAAGAGCAAGTTCTTCTCGCATTACCCACAGTTCGCGAACTTCATCTCCGTGCTCGAATCCGACACCGATAACATCTCCGCCGCCGCGAAGAAGCTGTCGTCCACCGAAGCGCTCGATTTTTTGCAGCATCTGAAACTGCCCTCCTGCATGTGCCGGTCGGCGGGCTGCCTGCATGCTTATCCCTCGTTTGAAGGCCAGGTGTTTGCCGCGGATCAGACGGTCTCCATCACGATGATGGGACGCATGTTTCGCAACGAAGCCGCCAACATCTCCGGCCTCGAACGCCTCCACGAATACAGCATGCGCGAGATCATCTTTCTCGGTTCGCCACAGTTTGTGCGCGCAGGGCTGGCCGGCTGCCTCGAGTGGTGCAAAGCCTATCTGCTGCATTTTGAAATGCAGGGCGTTATCCAGACGGCGAACGATCCCTTCTTTGCCGACAACCTCGCCGCGCTCCAGTTCTTCCAGCGATCCGAGCAAAGCAAATATGAGTTCCGGCTGATTAACCCATTCACCGGCAACAGCATTTCCGCGGCCTCGGTCAACATGCACGCCGAGCACTTTTCCAAGGCCTATGACATTAAGTTTCCCAGCGGCGACTACATCCAGACCGGCTGCTTTGGCGTCGGCTTTGAGCGCATCCTTTTTGTGACGCTGGCACAGTTTGGCTATGACGAGGCGCAGTGGCCGGCGGCGCTTCGGGAGTTCTACTTCGGACCCACGGTGCGTTCGCTGCCTTAAGATGAAATCACTCATTCAGCGTTGGAATGATCGGCTGGCACAATGGGAGTCGTGCGCGCAAGGCATCGCGCGCCTGCTGCGCACCGGCCTGCGGATGCAGGAAGCGCTCGGGCGGATCGAGGCGCGGCAGCTTGCGGCGCTCGGGGCGAGCGAGCTTTCCGCTAACGAGTTCCAAGTCCACTCGCAATGGGGCGAGGATGGCATCTTGCAACATCTGCTGCGGCAGGTGCCGGTGGCACGGAAGGTTTTCGTGGAGTTCGGAGTCGAGGATTACACGGAGGCGAATACGCGCTTCCTGCTGACCCATGATAACTGGAGCGGTCTGATTCTCGATGGCTGCGGGGATAACATGCGCGCGGTGATGCGCGATCCGATCTACTGGCGGCATAACCTCAAGGCGGTGCCGGCTTTTGTGACCCGCGAGAATATCAACGGCCTGTTGCGGGAGAACGGGCTGTCCGGGGAGATAGGTCTGCTTTCCATCGACGTGGATGGCAATGACTACTGGATTTGGGAAGCTATCTACGCGGTCAATCCGGCGCTGGTCGTTGTGGAATACAATGCGCGCTTCGGGCCTGAGCGGGCGGTGACTGTGCCTTATGATCCGGCTTTTGTCCGGGCGAAGGCGCATCATTCGATGATCTATTACGGGGCTTCGCTCGCGGCGCTTGTCGCGCTCGGGCGGCGCAAGGGCTACGATTTCGTCGGCGCGAACAGCGCCGGAAACAATGCGTTCTTCGTCCGGCGGGATTTGCGTCCGGCCACGCTTCCCGCGCGCACTGCCGCGGAAGGTTACGTGCCCTGCCAGTTTCGCGAAACACGCGACGCGGCCGGCAAACTCGTTTTCCTTTCCGCAGCGGAAGAAGCCGCGATTCTCGCGCAATTGCCGCTGGCGGAGATCCTGCAATGAAGACAGTTCTCATCACCGGCGTGGCGGGTTTTCTTGGCCGCTATGTGGCGCGGCATTTTGTGAAAGAAGGCTGGCGCGTTCTCGGGCTCGACGACGTGCCGCCGGAAAATGTGCAGCTTAGTTCGGTGGCCTTTCACCGGATGCAGTTGCCTAGCGCGGCGCTCGCGGAATTGCTGCGCGCGGCTCCGCCGGATGTCTGCGTCCACTGCGCGGGGCGGGCCTCGGTGGGCTTGTCGATGAGTGATCCGGCGTCCGATTTCCGCGGCAATGCGGCACTGACTTTCGAGTTACTCGATGCGCTCCGGCTGCACGCGCCTCAGTGCCGCTTCATGCTGCTTTCGAGCGCGGCGGTTTATGGAAATCCCGCGACGCTGCCGGTGGCCGAGGATCATCCCATCGCGCCACTCTCGCCCTACGGCTACCACAAGCGGCAGGCCGAGCTGCTCTGCGAGGAATTTTCCCGCATCTACGGACTGCCGGCCGCGAGTGCCCGGATTTTCTCGGCTTACGGGCCGGGGCTGCGGCGGCAGGTGGTGTGGGATGTGTGCGAAAAAGTCCTCACCACCGGGCGGCTCACGCTCCACGGCACCGGCCGCGAAAGCCGGGATTTCATTCATGCGGCGGACATTGCGCGGGCGCTGTTTCTCGTCGCCGAAAAGGCCCCATGCGAGGGTGAGGTCTATAATCTGGCGAGCGGACGTGCGGTGACCATCGGCGAACTCGCCGCGATCGTGCTCGCCGCCCTCGGCTCGCGCGTGGAGCCGGTTTTCAACGGAACGGCGACACCGGGAGATCCGCTGCATTGGCGCGCAGACACGGCGAAGCTGGGCGCGCTCGGTTTTGCGCCGGCGATTTCGCTGGAGCAGGGCGTCCGGGCCGTCGCCGCATGGTGCGCCGCGGAGCTATCGGGCGCATGAAACCGCCGCTGCGCATCGGGCTGATCATGCAGGGCGGTGCCGGCTGGATGGGCGGTGCCGAGTACATCCGCAATCTCATCCTCGTCTGCAGCCATCTGCCCGCCGAGGAGCGCGCGAAGTTTGAGCTGTGCCTGATCAGCGGGCAACCGCTGGACCGGGGTTTTTCCAGGCACGGCCTCGACCATACTTACGAACTTTCCACCGCCCTGCCTCCGGCCACGTTCGCGAATCGCGTCCGCTGGCTGCTCGACCGCCGTCTGCTCGGCCAGCCTAACTCGCGCTTCGCGGAATTCGCCGCCGGGCGCTTCGATTTTCTCTACCCGCTGACCTATGACAATCAGCACAACATCCAGGTCTCGCTGCCGATCGGTGCGGCGCTGGGCGCGTGCCGCTGGGCGGGATGGATTCCCGATTTTCAACACCGCTTCATGCCCGCGCTTTTCACCGCGCAGGAACTTGCCAAACGCGATGCCGGCATCGGCGCACTCGCCGCCGATGCCCGGACCATCGTCTTCAGCAGCGAAAGCGCCGCCGCGGATTTTCGCACGTTCCATCCGCACTCGGCGGCGAAGCTGGAAGTGCTGCGCTTTCACACCTATCCCGATGCGTCATGGTTTGCCGGCGATCCCCTCGCCGTGCAGCGGCAGTTTCATTTGCCTGGGCGCTTCTTCATCGTGAGCAATCAATTCTGGCAGCACAAAAATCACGCGATGCTTTTCCAGGCGCTGGCTCTCCTGCGCGCCCGCGGCCTTGAACCCACGGTGGTCTGCACCGGGCATCCCACGGATTTTCGCAGCAAGGATTACTTCAACACCCTCCTCCGCCAGCTTCACGAACTGGGTGTCGCCCCGCAGGTCCGTCTCCTCGGCCTCATCGCGCGCCACGAGCAGATCCAGCTCATGCGCTCCGCGCTCGCCGTGGTGCAGCCTTCGCTTTTCGAGGGCTGGAGCACCGTGGTCGAAGATGCGCGCGCGCTCGGAAAGCCGGTGATCTATTCCGACATCGCCGTGCATCTGGAGCAGAATCCGCCCGGCAGTGTCTCCTTCCAGCGCGACTCGCCGGAAAGCCTCGCCGAGCGGCTCGCGGAGTGGTGGCAGACGCTCCCGACCGGGCCCGACCTTGCAGCCGAAAGCGCCGCTCGCGCCCGCGCGGTCGAGGCGGCGCTGAGTTACGCTCGCCGGTTTTGTGAAATCGCCCGTTCGGCCGCATGAGCCACGTTACTCCACGAATTACGGTTGTTACTCCGTCTTACAATCAGGCGGCGTTTCTCGAAACAACAATCCAGAGCGTGCTCGGCCAATGTTATCCGAACCTCGAATACATCATTATGGATGGCGGCAGTTCGGATGGCAGCGCGGCGCTGATCCGGAGTTATCAGGACTCACTGACCCATTGGGTGTCGGAACGCGACGGGGGACAGGCGGACGCGATTAACAAAGGTTTTGCCAGGGCGACCGGGGAGATCCTTTGCTGGCTGAACAGCGATGATTTTTACCTGCCGGGAACGCTCCATCGGATTGCGGAAATCCTCGGCCCGAAAACCGGCGGACCCGCGCTGGCTTATGGCGGCAGTCTCTTTTTCCGCGAGGACAGTTCGGAGGCCAAAGTCCGGCGGGCGCGGGCGCATGACCCGGAGTTTTTGAAAATTCAGGACTACATTTTTCAGCCGAGTTCTTTCTGGACCGCGGCGCTGTGGCGGCAATGCGGAGCGCTGGATGCAACGCTGTCGTTTGGCTTCGATTGGGATTGGTTTTTGCGCGCCTCGAAGCTCACGGATTTCATCCGGGTCGGGCACCTGCTCTCCGCCTATCGGATGCACCCCGGCCACAAATCCGGCTCGGGTGGCGGCCGGCGGCGCGAGGAGCTGGTCGAGGTCGCGCGACGGCATGCCCGCCCGGAACAGGCCCAGGCTTACGAATTCCTAAGCAGCCATTGGACAGCCGTGCAGCAGTGCCTGAAACGAACCGCGCTGCTCCGCCGTTTTCGCATGCCTTTCGCCCCGGCGCTGGCGCGGTGCGCCACGCCCGGGATGTGGCATCTCCCCGGCAAAGTCTCCGCTGATGAGCTGGAAATCTGCCGCAACATGCTGACGGATATTTGAGGGACGATCCCATGCCGAAACCCTTGATCTCCATTGTCACGCCGTCCTTTAACCAGGGGAAATTCCTGCGCGCGGCGATGCGTTCCGTGCTCGATCAGCAGGAGGTCGCGCCGGAATACATCGTCATGGATGGCGGTTCGACGGATGAAAGCGTGGCGATCATTCGTGAGTATGAAAGCCGCCTGCACTATTGGACGAGCGCGCCGGACGGCGGCCATTACGCGGCGATCAATGAGGGCTTTTCCAAGTCCACCGGCGAGATCATGGCGTGGCTGAATTCCGACGACCAATACACCCCGTGGGCGCTGTCCGTCGTCGCCGAACTTTTCGGCGCATTTCCCGAAATCGAATGGCTCACGACTTTATTTCCCATGCGCTGGGACGAACGCGGGCGGGCCGTCCGGTGCAGTCGGCGGCGCGGTTACAGCCGGGCGGCTTTTCTGGCGGGAGAAAATATGCCGGTGGGTAAGTGGTATCGCGACGGGTGCATTCAGCAGGAAACGACGTTCTGGCGGCGGTCGCTGTGGGAGCGCGCCGGCGGTGCGCTCG
>JAYWEP010000267.1:0-18199 GCA_043779205.1 Chthoniobacter sp.
TCAACCTGTCCAACGGCACCACCGCCCCGATCGAATCCGACATTCTTCTCAATCCCCAGCTCGGCATCGACGCGGCCTGGCCCGTCACGAAACTCAACACCCTGCGTTTTCACACGACCCTCGGCTTCACCAAATACCTCAATCATCCCAACCTCGGCACCAATAACGTCCTGATCTCGCCCGACTCCGAACTGCGCTTCGACATTTATGTCACCGATTTCAAAATCAATCTGCATGACCAGTTCTCCTTGCAGGAAGATCCCGTGGGGCAGGGCGCGCTGAGCAATGTCTCCAAATTCGGACGTTTCATCAACACCGCCGGCCTCGGCGTCCTCTGGGATTTGAACGATGTCGTCCTCTCCACCGGATTCGATCACACCAGTTTCACCGTCACCGGCTCCACCACCCCGGCGGCGAGCACGACCCGGAATACCAACGCGCTCGACCGCACCACCGACCAGGTTTCCGCATCGGCGCTCTTCGATCTCAACTCCGCGATGAGCGCGGGCCTGGAGTCCGTCGCCTCCGTGAACCGGTACGCCGACGCTCCGCAAAACGACGCCACCCGCCTCAGTGTCGGCCCCTTCCTGCAACTCGTGCTCACCCGCTACACCCGGATTTACCTCGCGGCCGGCTATCAGGGCACGTTTTTCGACACCCACACTCCCGACCCGGTCGCGTCCCCCACCGCCACTGCCGTCACCCAGCCGGTCTCGATTCCCCAGAACGATTCAGCCAGCCCGAACAGCTACTATGCGAATCTGACCGTCACCCACCGGCTCAACCGCTATTACCAGGACCGTCTCTCCGTCGGACACGACAGCCAGATCGGACTTTTTTCTCAGGCCACAGAAACGACCTTCGTCAACTATTCCTCCAATTGGCAGCTCAACCCGGTGCTGGCCCTTTCCACCTCGCTTTTTTATGAGGACACGGTCGAGTCCGGGGCGCAGAGTTCCGCCCCCTACCAGCGCTTCGGCCTGTCGCTCAGCACCGGCTACCGCGTCACGAAAAAGCTCTCCGCCTCCCTCATGTATCAGTTCATTGAAAAAACCTCGGCCAATGAGACGCAGAACTACCGGCAAAACCGCGTCGGGCTCGGCATCTCCTACCAATTCTGAAAAACCATGCACCCAGACTTGACGATACGGCAGCCCGATGTTCCTCCTACAAGACCTTTGATCCTGGAAATTTACGAACATCCTCTGCGCCATCCCTTGTCAAGACTGCTCGGCCTTGGGCGCTGCTTTCTCCTGCTCGCCATCACATTGGCCACGGCCTCCGCTCAGCAGGGCACCGTCGCGCCGGAAAAGCCGCCCGTCAGTTCCTCGGCCTCCAGCACCGTCGCGCTCACCAATTCCATGGACGTGCTCAATGACAAGACCAAGCTCGGCAACGGCGACCGCCTGAGCTATCGCGTCGTCGAGGAGAGAAAAGATCCCATCCCCCTTTTCGTCACCGATTCCGGTGAAATCGAGGTGCCCTACATCGGTCGCGTGAGTGTCGCCGGAAAGACCTGCAAACAAGCCGCCCTCGCCATCAAGCCCCTCCTCGAAAAGGAATACTTTTTCAAGGCCACCGTAATCATCGGGCTGGATACCCTCAGCACCCGCTCCCGCGGCAAAGTGTACCTCATGGGCCAGGTTAAGACCCAGGGCTCCATGGACATCCCCGCCGACGAAACACTGACCGTCAGCAAGGTCATCCTCCGCGCCGGCGGCCTCGCGGATTTTGCCAACCGGCGAAAGGTCAAGCTCGTGCGGAAAAAAGGCCCCAGTCAAACCGAAACCTTCATCATCGACCTGGTCGAAGTCCTCGACAAAGGCCACATCGAAAAGGATCGCGCCATCGAGCCCGATGACCTCATCATCGTCCCCGAGCGGCTGATCAATTTCTAAGATCATGTACCGAAACTCTTGTGAGATGATTTTTGGAACCACGGATTACACGGATTACACGGATTTTTGCTTTCTGAAAATCCGTGTAATCCGTGTAATCCGTGGTCAAAAAACCGTCCGCTCTGAGTTTCGGCACACCCTCTAACCGATCATGCCGACCTCCCCCGCCGCCTCCGCGCAGTCCTTTTCGTCCGTCTGGGACAAAGGCCGCATCCAGTCCCTTCGTTACCTCACCATCCTGCGGAAACGCTGGTGGGTCGTCCTCCTGACCGTCAGCATCGGCCTCTGCGTGGCGGCCTGGTACGTCTCCCAAATGCCGCCCGCCTACCGCTCGGAAGGACGCCTCATGGTCAGCGGGCAGATCCGCCTCACGGAAGGCGCCACCTATAGCGAGGAACTCGTCAATTTCTTCGGCACCCAGGTCGAGCTGATGAAAAGCGAAAAAGTCATCGAGAGCGCCCAGGCCCGCGTCCACGCCCTCCGCCCGGAGTTAAGCCCCGAGAAGGTCGCACTCGAGGTCGGTCAGTTGCCGCGCGCCTCCATTTTCATCATGCGCGCGGTCGGCGAATCTCCGCTTTACACCCAGGCCTACCTCAATGCCTGCATGACGGAGTACGTCGCCGCCAAAAAGGAGATGCGTTCGCAAAAGTCCGAGAGCACCACCGTCGCCATCCAGGACGAGCTGGTCCGGCTGGAAAAGGAGATGGATGCCGACGGCGAAAAGCTCCATGAGTTTCAAAAGGAAAATAACATCGGATTCCTGCACGAGGAAGGTAACAGCGCCGGCCTCTATCTCGCGCAACTCAACCGCCAGCTCGCCGACCTCAAAACCGAATACGACCTCCTCGAACTCCTCAACCTCGACCAGAACCTCGACCGCGAAAAAACCGCCGCCACCTCGGGCTCCAATCCTTCCGGGGCTCGCGACACCACGCTCGCCAACTACGGCCCGCTCGCCGAGTACCAGAGAGCCAAACAGCAACTCCAGATGCTCAAGGCCGAACGCGAGGATTTCTCCCGCTACCTCCGCCCCAAACACCCCACCATCGTTACCCTCGACGAGCAGATTAACCGCGGCGAAAAGCTCATCGAAGCCTTTCGCAACCAAAGCGTCGAAACCCTGAAAACCCGCCGCGAGTCCATCCGCCTGCAAATCCAGAACATCGAAGGCGTCATCAAGCAATGGGGCGAAAAGGCTCTCGACCTCAGCCGCCGGGTCGCGGACTTCGACAAGATCAAAGCCAAAGGCGAACGCACCAAAGGCCAGTACGACCGCCTCCTCGCCAACCTCCGCAGCGTCGATGTGACTAAGAGCGTCGATCAGGACACCGTCACGATCCTCGATAAAGCCTCACCCGCCATTTCCATCCGCCCCGGCATGGTCAAGATCATGTCCATCGGCTTCGGCATCGGTCTGCTCTTAGGTCTCATCATCCTCTTCATCATGGACAAGCTGGACGACCGCATCAGCTCCTTCATGGAGTTCGGAGCCCATTACCCCGAGCACATCCTCGGACAGATTCCGACCGAGAACATGGCCGGCGACCTCGCCCTCCTCAAACACAGCGACGCCCGCCACTCCCTCCTCGAGTCCTATCGCACCCTGCGCTCCTCCCTCCTCTTCCTGCCCGTCGAAGGCGCCCGCCCCAAAACCCTCCTCATCACCAGCGCCGCCCCTGGCGAAGGCAAGACCACCGTCGCCTCCAACCTCGCCATCATCCTCGCCTTCTCCGGCGCGCGCATCCTCCTCGTGGACGCCGACCTCCGCCGCGGGCGGCTGCACAGCCTCTTCGGCATTCCCCCCGAGGGCGGCTTCGCCAAAGTCCTCCAGCAGCGCATCCCGTGGGCCGATGCCATCGTCAAAACCAACATCGAAAACCTCTCCGTCCTCCCGCGCGGCAAGAGCCTCCCGCACCCCGCCGAACACTTTCTCAGCAAAGTCACCGACCAGTTTCTTCAGGACGTTTACGACCAGTTCGACTACATCCTCCTCGACAGCGCCCCCGTCCTCGTCGCCGACGACACCCTGAGCCTCGCACCAAAGATCGACGGCGTCCTCTTCGTCGTCCGCTTCGCCCAATCCTCCGCCCGCATGGGTCGCCGCGCCCTCGACCTTCTCAACCACCGCCAGGTCAACGTCCTCGGCCTCATCTGCAACGACGTCCACCTCTCCGAAGCCGAATATGGCTACGGCAACTACTACCAATACTCCGAGCAGCAGAAGCCCGCCGTCAAACGCGCCTAACCACCCGGCAGCCCGCGACCCACGCCGCTTGACCCACCTCCGCCTCATCCATTTTTACCCAGCCCTACCGACCAATCGCCTCCTGCAGGTTTGCGCCACATCTCCCATCAGTTCCCAAGGTCTTGCCCGCATCACATCCGGCGCACTTGACCAAGGGCGGCAGCTTGTCCCGGCAAGCGCCCTGTAGGGGAAGCTGTCAGCTTCCCCTACAGCGGCGCGACTCCCCACGGTAGCCATCGATGACTTTCGGCACCCACTCCCACCCCCGCCCTTCATGTCCCTCCCCAGCCCGGCGATAGCCCGCCGCTCCTGGTTTCCCAACCGCGAGCGGACCCGTTTCTGGCTGGGAAAGATCGGCCATTTCGGAGCCTGGCAGCTCGCCTCCCAGGGCCTCCAGCTCATCACCGGCTTCCTCCTCGTCCGCTGGCTCAGCATCGAGGCCTACGCCCAATATGGCGTCGCCCTAAGTTTCCAAAACATGCTCAACCTCCTGGTGGACCTCGGCTTTTCCAGCTCCATCATCGCCCTCGTCGGCGACCGCATTCACGACCGCGAAATCGTCGGCCGCCACATCCGCGCCGCCCGCTCCTTTCGCAACACCATGCTCCTGACCATCGGGCCGCTTTCCGCCGTCGGCTTTTTCTGGCTGGCCCGCACCCACCATTGGCCCCTCGCCGGCACCCTCCTGCTCTTCTCCTCCATCCTCGGCTTCCTTTTCTTCCAAGGCTGGACGGCCTGCTACACCCCGCCCCTCCTCATGCACCTGCAGATCACCCGGCTCTACCGCCCCGGCGTCCTGCTCAATGCCGCCAAGCTCCTCACCTGCACCGCCCTCCACCTTCTCGCCGCGCTCGGAGCCGCCGCCGTCTGCTGGCTCAATGCTCTCGCCGCCATGGCCACCGCCCTCCTTTACCGCTCCAGCGCCCGACCCTTTCTCACCGAACCCCCGTCTCCCGACCCCGAGACCAGCCGCGCCATCCGCAAATACAGCGCGCCCCTCATTCCCGGCATGGTCTTCTACGCTTTCCAAGGCCAGATTCAGGTCTTTCTAATTTCATTTTTTGGCAAGACTCAGTCCATTGCGGAGGTCGCCGCGCTCGGTCGCCTTGGGCAGCTTTTCATGTTTCTTAGCGCCTTTAACGTCACTATTGTCGCTCCATTCATCGCCCGCGTCCCGGTGGCGCGACTGGGCGTGCGCTACAGTCAGGCGATTCTGCTCTCCGCTACCGCGGGAATCAGCCTGTCCGCAGCAGCGTTCCTTTTTCCAGAACCCTTCCTCTGGCTTCTCGGATCCAAATACGCCGGCCTGCGCACCGAGGTGGGCCTCAGCGTCAGCGTGTCATCGCTGTGTCTCCTTAATACGGTATTTTACCAACTAAACAGCGCTCGCCAATGGGTTTACCATTGGACAAATTTCGTGAATATCCCGCTTTTAATCGGCACCCAACTTGTCTGTCTCGTTTCCATGAATCTCAGCACCACCTTGAACGTGATGCTTTTCTCCCTGATCACATCAACTGCCCAGCTCGTCCCCCAATTCGCAACAGCGATCTATGGCTATCGCAAACGGGCCCACGAGTTATGAACGCACGCACCCTCGCTTCCCGCGTTTGCCATAAAACACTATGGCCGATTCTCCCTAAACGATTGAAGCTGCCGTTCGCCTATTGGCTTCATAGATTTGACAAGGGGGCCGAACCCGAACTGCTGCATCTAGATTCGCTTTGTACCAGCCGACATACCGCTATCGACGTTGGCGCGAACATTGGTTTCTACTCTTACCGCATGTCACAGATGTTTTCGAGGGTATTCGCCTTCGAGATAAATCAGGAACTTATCGGTGAATTAGTGGCCTATAATGCGGGCAACATCAGCGTCCTCAGTGCCGGATTATCGTCGAGCGCAGAAGAGGCCATTCTATACGTGCCTGTTTTGCGCGGCATGCCGCTTACCGGGTGGGCCAGCCTCGTCCCGAATAACTGCCCGGACACTAAGGAGCACACTACCAAGCCGGTGCACCTCCGAACACTTGATTCGTTCGGCATATTTCCTGTCTCTTTCATTAAGATTGATGTCGAAGGACATGAACTGGAAGTTCTGCGGGGTGCCATTCAGACACTCACTAAATGCCGCCCGCGGATCCTCGCTGAGGTTAAGGAATGCAATCTGCGGGATGTGCTCCGGTTCTTTGAAGACCTGCATTACACCAGGACGACACTCTATGACGTTACCGGCACACAAGGCGCACCTGACAATTATTTGTTTGTCCCCGAGGAGAAACAACAATAATTACACCGGAATTCCCAATGAATCGATTATCAAGCTTGGTGGCAACTATACTGACGCTGGGGAGAGATCAGCAATCTTTTATTGGTGCCCGGTGGCTGGTGCTTTTGCTTCGCTTAATACCAAGACGCTTAAGGAGGAAATCGGCTTTGTGGGTATTGTCACTCAGCCCTCACTATTTTTATAGAGGGATAAGTTCCAATTACACGGGCCTGTCCCTGAGCGAGTTCTTGGAAGCTGAATACGAACGAAATCGTTCGTCGCGTGAGATGATATGCAATCAGCTTCTGATGCGATACATGAAGCCGAACTTTGAAATTCTGGATATAGGTTGCGGGCCTGGCTTTTTGGCCAAGGCAGTCGCGCAACATGTGCGGGTTGTCTATGCATGCGATATCTCCCAAGGGGTTTTGGAATGCGCCCGAATTATCAACCATGCTGACAATATAAGATACATCTACTCCGGCGCTTCTGGCTTTGCACACATTCGAGATTCAAGTCTCGATTTGATTTATTCGATCGCCGTGATTCAACATTTAACGGAGTCTGTCATAGAATACATTTTTAACGTGGCGAAAACAAAGCTCCGGCCCGGGGGGCAGTGTTTGTTTCAAGTGCAGCTAGAAGGTGAAAAATGGAAAAAGGAGGACGAGTCCCGCCAGGACAAATCGCTCACCGGCCACCTAAGGATGAAATACGGTCTTAACTGCTTCCAGCGATCTGAGGGGTTTTTCAAGGCATTAGCATCACAGACAGGATTATCTCTCGTTTCAGTTCACAGCATGTTTGACTTTCTTGCGTCGCCATTTGATGATGTCTATTATCAGCATTTGATTATACTGTCGAAGCCGTCGACCGATTAAAGGGGGCCGCTTTTCCCAATAGTTGCCCGACTGTTTGTTGGTCTGCCCCCGTCGCATGGCATCGAAGTTTTCCATCCTTTGAACACCAAAATAGCACTCATCACGGGCATCACCGGCCAGGACGGCTCCTATCTCACGGAGCTTTTGCTGGACAAAGGCTATGAGGTGCATGGCATCGTCCGCCGCACCAGCACCCTGAACCGGTCGCGTCTCAAACACTTCTATATCGATGACAGCATCTATAACCGGCGGCTCTTTCTCCACTATGCCGACCTCGATGACTCCACGACCCTGCGCCGAGTGCTCCTCAAGGTGGCCCCCGGCGAAATCTACCATCTCGCCGGCCAGAGCCATGTGGGCCTGAGTTTCGAGATTCCCGAATCGACCTGCGAAATGACCGCCGTTGGAACCCTGCGTCTCCTCGAGATCATCCGGGACATGCCCACGGCACCGAAGCTCTATCACGCCTCGTCCAGCGAAGTCTTTGGCCAGCCGGCCATCGCGCCGCAGGATGAGCAGACGCCCTTTGCACCCGTGAACCCTTACGGATGCGCCAAGGCTTTCGCCACCCAGATGGTCAGCATCTATCGGAAGACCTACGGCCTCTTTGCCTGCAATGGGATCATGTTCAACCACGAATCCCCGCGCCGCGGTGAGAATTTCGTGACGCGGAAAATCTGCCATGCCGCCGCCGCCATCAAACTCGGGCTGGAAAAAGAGCTGTTGCTCGGCGACCTCTCGTCCCAGCGCGATTGGGGCGATGCCCGGCAATATGTCACCGGCATGTGGCTGGCGCTCCAGCACCCCACCCCCGAGGACTTCGTCTTCGCCACGGGCAAACTCCATTCCGTGCAAGACCTCGCCGCACACGCCTTCGCCGCGGTGGGCCTCGATTGGCACAACTATGTGAAAGTGGACCCGCGGTTTCTGCGCCCGATCGAACCCGCGCGTTTGGTGGGCAATCCCGCCAAGGCGATCCGCCTTCTCGGCTGGCATGCCGGCCAGCCGTTTGCCGAGCTGGTCAAAGAGATGACTCTCGCCGAACTCCAAACGCTGGGCACGCCATAGGAGCCTGTCATGCACTTGCGAATCCTCCTCGTCGTTGCGGGCCAAAGGCCCAAAGACAAGCCAGCCCTGGGCAACGCCCTGGGTGGCCGGCAGAAAACGCACCCAGCCCTGAAAGGGCGACACAGAGTCTGCCGCCCTTTCAGGGCTGAGGTCTTTCTTTGGGCCCGACCCAGGGCGTTGCCCTGGGCTGGCTTGTTTGCGCACCTTTGGTGCTCCCGTCGCTCACGGGGTTAAGTCGGTGACAGGCACTAGCTCTTCTTCCATCTTCCCTGATGCCCTTCCAGCACGACCGCCTTTCGGCTGCCGCCTGACTTTCCCAGCTCATGCGTATCGCCTTTCTCTGCGGCTCCCAGGAAGCCGGTCGCGATGGAGTGGGAGACTATACCAGCGGCTTGGCGGATGATCTGCGGCAGCAGGGGCCCGACGTCATCGTTATCAGTCTCAGGGATAAGTTTGTCAGCGAGGCAACCTCCAGCGAGCGGCACGTCGCCGGCGGTTCCATCCGGGTGCTGCGTCTTCCATCCGCATTACCGTGGCCGGAGTGCATCGAGCAGGCTAGGCAGCAGCTCGACCGATTCGATCCCGAGTGGGTCAGCCTGCAATTTGTCTGCTACACCTTTCACCCCAAAGGGCTGGTCCACGGGCTCGCCGGGAAACTGGCCCCCCTCCTCACGGGACGGAAGCTGCATGTCATGTTTCATGAAATCTGGCTGTGCAAAGAGCTGGGTTGGGGTTGGAAGCAGTGCGCGGTCGGCGCGCTCCAACGGTTCTTCATCCAGCGCTTCATCCGTGCAGCCAGGCCGGCCGTCATGCACACCAGCAATTCCACCTATGCCGCACTGCTCAATCGAAGCGGAATCCCCGTAACGGAATTGGGGCTGTTCGGAGCCATACCCATTCCATCCGAATCCGGCACGGCTTGGATCGAGTCCCAGTTACAGACCGCCCTCGGTGGCGATTACCGCCGCGAAGCCGTCTGGCTCTTCGGCCTCTTCGGCGCGCTGCATCCGCAGTGGCCGCCGGAACCTTTGCTCACGCACCTGCACCGGGCGGCACAGGCCGCCGGAAAAAAGCCCGTGCTCCTCTCCATCGGACGCACCGGCAGTGCGGGCTCGGACCTTTGGAACCGCCTCGCCCTGGACTATGCCGATCGCTTCGCCTTTGTGCGCCTCGGTGAGCAATCCACGGAACACGTTTCCGAATACCTCTCGTTCCTCGACTGCGGCATCGCCACCACGCCCCGTTCCATCATTGGCAAAAGCAGCACCGTCATTTCCATGCTGGAGCACGGCCTGCCGGTGATCGTCAATCGCGACGACGCTCCCGGCGTCGGCGTGCCACTTGGAAAAGCCGAGCCACTCCTGATCGCCTGTGACACCCATCTCGAAACACGTCTGCAAGCAGGCTTGGGCAAAGGCCCGCGCGGCTCGCGGCGGCCGCAGGTGGGGCGTGTTTTTCGGTTGAGCTTGAGTGGCTTGCCGGCACCTGTCTAAATCCCGGATGGATTCAAAACCCTTCAAAATCACGTTGTTTGCGACCATCGCCGGGATGGGTGGCATCCAAATGAATGGGCGCGGACTGGCTCGGGCTTTTCTCCGGGCCGGCTACGAAGTCCAGGTGCTATCCTCGGTGCTTAATGCCGCCTCGGGGGGTGAAGTCAAAGCCGGTGAAAATGACGACCTGCTCCAGATGGGTGCAAAGATCGTCTATCTGCCCGTGCAACCGGGTGCGCTCCAGCGCTGGTGGGAGTTTTCGCGGCTGGTGCGCGAGGTGAAAGCCTTCGGACCGGATGTGCTCATTGGCACGGGCACGAGCTGGCATCTGGGGCTCTTAGGTCTGGCGCTCCCACGCAAGGTGAGAAAGGTTTTCTACGAAGGGATGTCCGGGGAATCGAACGGTGCGAAAGACCCTCGCTGGCTCGTGCGCTGGCTTTTCAATGAAGTGGTCGGCCAGTCGCCGAGGGTTATGCAGAACTTTAAGTGCTCCTTTGGGTGGAGGAAACGGCTGGCCGCAATCCCGGCGTTCCCGGAGCCGCTGGAGCTGACGGCACAATTGCCGGAGGCGAAGCGGCATGCGGTTCCGCTCGGAACGGCGCGCGCCGCGTTTTTCAGCCGTTTGGTGGAGGGCAAGCAAGCGCTCTGGCTGGTGCGGCAATGGGCGGCTTTGCAAGACCTGGTCGGGGTGCTGCACATTCATGGCCGCGGGCCGGAGCAACCGGCGATCGAAGCCTACATCGCGGAAAATGGGTTGCACGATCGGGTGCGCTGCTGCGGAGCGTATCCGAGCGGTCAGGCCTATGCGGATCTGCTGGCGAGTTACGATCTTACCCTGCTGCCGACGATATTTCCCGAGGGTGCGCCGCTGGTGCTGCTGGAATCAATGGCCTGCGGAGTTCCCTTTGTCGCCAATGGCGTAGGTGGCATCCCCGACTATGCAACGGATAATCCCGACTGCCTCGTGGTTCCGAGGCAGGAGGGCTTTCTCGATGGAGTGCGGCGGATGCTGCAGGCGTTGTCGAATGAAGAGATCGACCAGGGACGGCTGCAACGCTTTTACCTGGCGCAGTATTCCCAAGAGGCCATTGAGAAGCAATGGCTCGACTATCTCGCCGGTTAAGTCATGCAGGTCACCTACACCGCCCCGAATCGCGCCCACCACTATGCCTATGCGCGGGCGCTGGCGGAGGCCGGCTGTCTGCGCGCCTTTGTCTGCGGTTTCTCCCGGTTCAGTCCGCGCGCGGCACTCCCCGAAGTTACCGGCCAACTTATCCGCGCGGACCATTTGCAAAACATCTACCTCGCGTGTCTGAAGCTGCGGATGCCCGCGCCAGTCACCGACGAGCTGGCCTACTGGAGCAAGCGCTGGCTGGATCGGATGTCCGAAACTCCCGCACGCCAATCGAACGTCTTTCTCTTCTACAGCGGAGCCGGGCTCCGCACCGCCACCCGGCTGCAAGGCTCGGGCGTGGCGCGCGTGGTCGAGGCGGTGAATTCCCATGTGCTCGTGCAGGAGCGGATTCTGCGCGAGGAGTATGGACGGATCGGGCTGCCCTTCCGCCGTTTTCATCCGCGTGAAGTCGCCCGGCGCGTCCGCGAGTATGAAACCGCCGACGCCATCCTTTGTCCGTCGGACTTTGTGCGGCAGACCTTTGAGGATGAAGGCATCCCCGCGGCCCGCATTTTCACCGTCCCCTACGGCATGTCGCTCCCGACTGCGCCGCGGCCCATAGAGCCATCGGACGGCACCTTTCGGGTGCTCTATGTCGGGCAGATCAGCGTGCGCAAAGGTCTGCGGTATCTATTTGAAGCCTTCACCCAACTCCGTCATCCAAAGAAAGAGCTTTGGATCGTCGGACCCATGACCCGGCAGACAGGCATCCATAACATCGCCGTGCCGGCCGGCACGCGCTTCCTGGGTGTCCTCAAAGGAGACGCCCTCGCCCAGGCCTACCAAAGCTCCACGGTCTTCGTCCTCCCGACCGTGGAGGATGGCTTGGGTCTGGTGCTCGGCGAAGCGATGTCCTTCGGCCTGCCCTTGATCGCCACCGCCCATAGTGGCGGTGCCAATCTTTTTCGGGATGGCGGAGAGGGATTCATCGTCCCCATCCGCGCCTCCGGAGCCATTGCCGAAAGACTCCAGCAACTCGCCGACGACCCATCCCTCCTCAGCCGCATGTCCGCCTCCGCCGCCGCCCGCGCGAAACGTCTTGGGGGCTGGGAGACAGCGGGCAAAATGCTCGTGGACGCCATGTCCGTCATCTCCCAAATTCCCCAGCGATGAACGATCCGAAAGCCACCCGCAGGCTGCAACACTGGCTCCTTTTTCTGGTGCTCGTTCTAACCTTCGAGGGCATCCTGCGCAAAAAGGCCCCGCCGGGCTTCAAGCAGGTGATCTTCTTCCTGAAAGATTTCATCGCCATCTGGCTCGCCGTTCAAGTCGCACGGATGCGGCGGCCGTCGGCCATCCGGTTTCTCTCGACCGGCTACGCGACGATAGCTGTGTTGATGACCCCGCTGATCATCGCCACCGCGTTCCATGATCCCATTCTCGCGCTCTTCGGGGCAAAGCAATATCTCCTCTTTCCCGTGGTCGGCCTCGCCGTCTTCCTCGCTTTTGAAAACGCCACCCGCGAAGAAATCCTGCGGTTTTTCCGCTGGATCGCCCTGCTCGTTATTCCCACTTCGCTGGTTGCGCTCCTTCAATCCCGCCTGTCACCCGATCACTGGCTGAATCTCTCCGTCGGCGGCACCAGTCTCGAAATCTTTAGCGCAGGCGACAAACTGCGCGTCTCCTCCACTTTCCCCTTCGTCGCGCAGTACGGCATGTTTCTAAACGCGCAAATCTTCATCACCGCGATCACCCTGACTCATCTGCAAAACCTCCGGCGGGTTTGGAAGATCGCCTGCCTGTCTCTGCTTCCGCTGCTCGTGGTCGGAAGCTATATCACGGGGTCACGCGGAGCGGTGGTCGGAAATGTCACGATCGTGCTCCTCGCGTGCGGACTCGCCATGACGAAGCTGCAATCCAGGGTGGCGGTGCGCATCGCCACATTGCTCGCCGCCCTTTACATCGCCTTCATCGGCATGCAGCACTTCTTCCCGTCGGCGTTCATCGCCTACCGCGCCCGCGAGGAGGGAAAGCTAGTCGGCCTTAGCAGCGAGGTGCGGGAGCGGACGCTGACCTCGCTTTTCGACTGGGCCAATGTCACCGGCGCGCCGCCGACCTTTCTGGGTTACGGACTCGGCGTCATGAGCAACGGCTCCGAAGCCCTCAGCAGCTATGCGGCCGGCTGGCGGAGTGGCGGCGCGTGGACGGAAACGGATTACGCCACCACCCTCTTTGAGGGTGGCTTTTACCTCATGGTCGTCTGGTATGGCTTTCGTTACTTTGTCATCTATCAGACGGCGCGGCGGTTTCTCGGTGGCGTGAAAGGCGATCTCTCGATCTCCGGCGCCTTTTGTCTCGCCTACGTCATTATGATCGGCTTCACGGGCACCCTGGGGATTCAGCCGCCAATGGCCATCTGGTGGTGGCTCGGGGTCGGGACTTCCCTCGTCCTGTGGTGGAAATGCGTGGAACCGCAGCCAACCGATGCCGGGTCGGGAACTCCCGGACTGACCGTGATTCCTCCGACCACGAAGCTCCGCGGACGCAGCATCTATGCGGAGCAACTGCATTCCGGCGACCCACGATAGCCGCCCGCACCGCCGGCCAGTCCATGCTGTTCATCTTCGACTCTCATCCCGTGCAGTACAAGGCTCCTGTCTATCAGGAATTGCAGCGCCTGAGACCCGGTGGCTTCAAAGTCATCTATGCCTCGGATTGCTCCGTCCGGGGCCATCACGACAAGGATTTCGGGCAGCGCGTGGCCTGGGATGCGCCGCTCATGGAAGGCTATCCGCACATGGTCCTGCACAACGAGTGTGGCGTGCCGCTCCACGGCTTTCGCAGCCTCAGCGGACGCGGCATCTTGGCCCTGTTGAAGCGCGAACGCCCGGTCGCGGCGCTGATTTCCCAGTTTCTTTATGCCAGCGACTTAACCGCTTACCTCAGTTGTCTGTCCTTGGGCATCCCAATTTGGATCCGTCATGAAACCCAGGATGAGGCCTTCATCCGTCCGCCGTGGAAAACGGTTCTCCGCCAGTTGTTCTATCGCCTCGCCTATCGCGGAGTAAGTCACGCCTTTTACATCGGCCAGGCCAGTCGGGAGCATCTGCTCAATCACGGAATCCCGCCGGCACGGATGACCTTTTCACCTTATTGCACACCGGCCCCCAGGGCCGGATGGAAGACCGCCGACAAACAACAGGCGCGCGACACCCTCCGCGCGACGCTCGGCGTCGCCGCGGACGAAACCCTGCTCCTTTTTTCCGGCAAGCTCATCGGCAAGAAAAACCCCGGACTGCTTCTGGACGCATTGGCGCAACTCGACCCGGAGGAACTGCCAAAGGTCAAACTCGCCTATGTCGGTTCCGGCGTGCTCGATCCGATCCTGCGCCAGCGCGCCACCCAATTCGCCGGGCGCGTGATCTTCGCGGGGTTCGTCAACCAGGGCGCGATGCCAGACTACTACCTCGCCGCCGACGTGCTCGCTCTCCCGTCACGCCGCGCGGGCGAAACGTGGGGGCTGGTGGTCAACGAAGCGCTCCAGGCCGGCTGTGGGGTCATCGTCAGCGAGGCGGTGGGTTGCCATCGGGAATTCGGCAGCTGGGAGCGGGTGCGCGTGATTCCCGAAAACGATGCCTGCGCCTGTGCCAAGGCCTTGCGCGACCTCGCACGGTTCCCGCGCTCCTTCGAGTGGTGCGCCACGGAGATCGAACAGTATTCCACGGCTGCCGCAGCGTGTGCCATTGCCGAAGCCATCGACCGCCTCGCACCGTCCGGGGGGACAACACCCAACAGTCCATGCGCGTCCTCCTGATCGGCAACTATCCGCACGACGCGCAGGAAAGCATGCAGCGCTTTGCCAGCATGATGCTCTCCGGCCTCGAATCCGCCGGGATAGCCGCCGAGCTAATAGTTCCGCAACCTTACTTTGGCAGGTTCAAGCGATCAGGCACCGGCCTCGGCAAATGGCTCGGCTACATCGACAAATTTCTCCTCTTCCCGATCTTCCTCCGAAAGAAACTTTCAGCACTCAACGCTCAACGCCCAACACTCCCCATCGTCCACATCTGCGATCACTCAAACGCGTTCTACACCCGTTACCTCCAAGACGTGCCGCATGTCGTCACCTGCCACGATCTGCTGGCGGTGCGTTCCGCCCGCGGGGAGGTTCCTGAGAACCCGACACGCTGGTCTGGGCGGCGATTGCAAGAGATGGTGGTCAAGGGTCTGGCCCGTGCCCGGCAGGTGGTGTGTGATTCGGAGGCGACCCAGCGGGATGTCCACCGCTTGATCCCATTGGCCAAGGATCGGGTTTCCGTAATCGCCGTCGGCTTCAATTACCCCTATTCGCCGATGCCAGAACCGGAAGCGCGCACCCGGATCGAGCCACTGATCCACTGCTCGAAGGAGTTATCAACGACAACGCCCAACCCTGCTTCCCAGCGGCCCGGCTTCATCCTCCACGTCGGCGGCAACCAATGGTATAAGAACCGCCTCGGGGTGCTGCGCATTTACGCCCATGCCGTCGCAACAAACCCCGCCGCGCCCGACCTTGTCATAGCCGGCAAACCCTTCACCGCGGAGATGGAAGCCTATGTCGCGGCGAATCGTTTGCAGGAGCGGGTTCGAAGCGTCGAAGGGTGCAGCAACGAAAACCTCCGGGCGCTGTACTCGCTCGCCGCCTTACTCCTCTTCCCATCACTAGCTGAGGGATTCGGCTGGCCGGTGATCGAAGCGCAAGCCTGCGGCTGCCCCGTGCTCTGCAGCAGCATCGAGCCCTTCCCCGAAGTCACCCGCGGCACCGCCCGCATGCACGACCCAGCGGACGAACCCGGCTTCGCCACCGAACTCCTGCGCCTGCTCGCCCAGCCAGACGCCCGCAAAGCCCTGACCACGCAAGGCCTGACCAACACCCGGCGTTTCGCCCCCGCGAACATGGTTGCCAACTATGTCAAATGTTACAAAGGGCTCTTAACCCGTCCAAATGCCAGCTATCATTAAAGAACTCGTCTGGCTGCTGGGTCATGTCTTGAGGCATCCCGACAATCGCCGGCATCGCTTGCGGGCGACGCTGCGCTTCTTCCGCTGGCAACTGCATAAGCGATTGCTAAAGACTCCGATTACTGTGCGTGTCGGAACGAACCGTTCGTTCAAGGTCGTGTGTGATTCGAGCTTCTCCAGCCTCGTGGTTTACAATCGTCTGCCCGATTGGGATGAGATGAATTTTCTGCTGCGCCTCCTTCACCCTTCGGATGGGTTCATAGACATCGGCGCCAATGTGGGCTTTTACACCGTCCTGGCATCCACGGTTGTGACGGACGGCCCAATTCTGAGCGTCGAAGCGAATCCCAAGAATGTCCTCATCCTGCGCGAACAGGTGCAGTTGAACGGCTTGCAGAATGCGACGGTCATGGATTTCGCGCTGGGGAACGTCGCGGGCGAAGTCGCATTCTCCGATTCCAGTCGTGAAACCGGTTCATTAGCCACTGGCAGTGAAGCCGATAGCTGTGTGATCAAGGTTCCTTGCAAGACCCTGGATGCGGTTCTCGGCAGCCTTACTCTCCCCGAGTGGACGATAGCCAAGATGGATGTGGAGGGATGCGAAGAAATGATCCTGCGGGGCGGAACCGACACCCTTGCGCAGAAACGGGTCGGTGTATGGCTCTTCGAGCTGGCTGATAGCGGGCTGAAACGACACCACAGTTCTGCCGAACAACTCGTGAGGCTCTTTAACGACCACGGTTACTCGATTCATTACTGGGATGAGGAAGCGCGGCGCTTTGGAAAACGTGGCGACGAAGCCGATACCGACCGGGCCAATTACATCGCGTGTGTGGATGCGGAGCAAATCGTCGAAAGACTGCGCCTTTAAGCCCGATTATCGTAAATCACTCCGCCAGCACCGCCTGTCAGCGGGCGAGGCGGCGTCGCCGCATGCGTTGTTGTCAGAATGACAGTAAGCATTGCACTGGCGAGGAGTGATGAGGCGGCTCGGCCAATCGCTAAAACCATTGATCTCCCAGTTTTTTCTCTTTCCGTCATGGCTGCGGCTGAGTTTGGAGGGTCGCCTGCCATTCCACCCACCATTTATTCCAGCGGGCGATAATCTGCGCCCGTTTTGCCGGGGTATCCTGCGGGCTGTATCCGAAATGGCGGTTCGTCATTATCGACAGTGCGTTTGCGGCCCTGTAGCGCACCTGCTCGTTCGGGGAGTTGAGTGAATTGATGCAATGGGCGATTGCGGCCTCCATGCCAATTTGTTGAAGCACACGAATCGCGGCGTCACGGACACCGGGCTCTTTCGCAGGGATGAAATTGGCGACGAATGGCACCGCCGCCAAGCCTGTTTGCGTCAATTGTTCCACCGCGACCTCCCTTCCGGGAGCGTCTTCAATGGCAAGTCGCTCCGCAAGCTCACGGAGTGCTGCGTCGGAGGGCAGAGCCCGGGCAGTTTGCGCGATTACGGAACCAAGCGCAACAATCCACAAGGCTTTAAAGAAGTAACGCCGGGGTGTATTTTGATTTTTCATGGCTAATGCTCTGTTACTTTCCTGCCCAACACTTTTAACTGTTTTCGGATATACCAATTCGGCTGCGTGGCCGGGCCGGTCGTTCCCATCGGACGCTCTGCACCGAAGTTTGGATTCTCCAGCGTGAAAGTATTGGTGTCGAGTGCCGTCGAGCTGTTAAAATAGGTTTTCATGGTGGCTGCGATCGGCGTTTTGTCCGGGTCATCGGGTGCGGACTTATCATCGTCTGGGTTATCATCATACCAGTCCCGGAAGTAGTTTGCCCAGACTAGATAATCCCCATCAATTACATTTTTCACAGTAATGTTCTCCGGCCCCGTGTTGCCGATGTTATCAATGTCCAGTTAACCCAGTGCTGAAGTCTTGCCGTCAAACCAGATAATCGCTCCGTCAGGATCGACCAGGTAGAGATCAATGTCGGATTTTGGATTCCACTTGATGTTGAAACGGAGGATTTTGAATTCATGGGCGGCGATGGCGATGCCGTCGTCAATCGGGTCGGCGGCACCACCGCTTTCATCGGTTCCGATGGTTCCTTTATACACCAACATATAGCCGGCCACGGTGCCGCTCGGCGCTTGAAAAGACGCCTCGACGGAGGAACCGTGGCCTGCTCCCCAAAAGTTGATCCAGGCGCTATGAGAGATTGGCGGCGCGATAGCGCCGCCGAACTCTCACCATGAAACGCAAACGACACACACC
>JAYWEP010000268.1:0-11482 GCA_043779205.1 Chthoniobacter sp.
CTTCCTTATTCCGTAATTTGGTCAAATTCCGTCATTCCGTTTCCTCCGTTCCAGAAAAGGCAGGACGGAATTACGGAATTTTGCCAAATTACGGAATGACCGTTCTGGCACTGACTTCGAGGACAGGACACTAAAACGCCACGCTCACCGTGAAACCGATGCTCGGCGTGTAAACATCGTACTCGTGCGGCGCGTAGGTGGACCAGCTTTTCGTCCACAGAAAGTTCGTGCTCACCGAGACGTTCTTGATCGGCGTCCAGGTGATCGCCACGCCTGCGCTGAGGTTGAAATCGGTGGGCGTGCTGGCGCGCTCGACGGAGACGGTGTCGCCGTGGTGATTGGTGCCGCCATCGTGGTTGGTGAAAAAATGAACTTCCGGCCGCACAAAGACCGCGAGTTGAATCTTGTCCACGGGCGACCAGATGGCCGCTTCGTTGAGGAAGAAGGAAAAACGGTCGAACGTCGAAGGATTGCCGAGCCGCCAGTTGGCCCCGAGGGTCGAGCCGGTGTAAACGGGCGAGTTTCCCAATTGGTGGATGTAAGTGACGCTCTCGCTGAAGAGCGCAAATTTGTAAAAATCCGCCGCGTCGAAGCGCGAGGTGTAGAGCCGGTTGATGGAGCCCGAAGTCGTGCTGAAGAGCCGCCCGTCCCTGGTCAGATCGAGTTTGACCGCGCCGGTGATGGTCTGGGTGTCGAAATCGAGACCGGGGAATTTGTCGAAGCGGAAAAAATTCTGCTCGAAGGTGATGCTCGGCGTGAACGAGCGCGTCGAGTACGGCACCCAGGTCGCGGCGAGCCGCCCATTCCAGACCAGACTGCCCTGCTCGCCCTGCGGGCGCAGAAAGGCATTGCTCGTGTAGGAGAACAATTGATTGGTCGAGAGGGTGAACGTGTCGGGTCGGGGCTGCCGCTGCACGAGGTTGATCTCGCCCAAGTCCGGGTGCCCGATCCTCATGGTGACGCGCGGATCCAGGGCCACGCGCTCGACGTTCGCCCGGCTTTCCTGCGCGCCGATTTGCGCCGATTGGTCGTGGCTGTAGGTGCTTCCGCCTGTCAGGAAAACGGCCGCGACGGCCCAGACAGGGCGGGCGCCGCGGCGGCCGGATTTTGCCCGGCGGGGAGAAAGGTGAAACGGGTGCGCGGCCAGAGGATCTCTTTTCATGGGTTGGAATCTAAATCGGCGGGGGCTACGGCACCGTCACGTTCAGATGCGTGGAATTTTGGCCCGGCCCGAGATTGCAATTCAGGGTCTGGGTGGTCAGGCCGCCATTGCCGGTGACCAGCAGGGTGCATGGGTCCGACGGATTCGGCGTCGAGAAACTCCGGACGAAGAAGGAGTAGTTTCCCGACGACGGCGTGCCCGTGACGACGAGGTTTTCCACCCGCTGATTCGGCGGCACATTGATGACGCCGCCGAGATTGTCGGCGTCGAGGGTGCCCGTGGCCGCGCCGGCATTGAAAGAAACCGTGCGGTTCGCGAAATAGACTTCCTGGTTGTCGGGAAGCACGAGGTGCAGGTCCAAATCCGCCGAAGTCTGCCAGACGAGCTGCCCCCGGATGTTCGCGCTCCCACCCACCGGCAGGAAGCCGCCAGATCCCGACGAGTTGTTGCTGGCGAGCAGCGGCGGCGTGGGGGCGAGCACAACGGTTTGCACACCGCCACCCGGCGTGCCGGGGCGGTTGTTGAGGTTGTTGATCGCGGTGAGCTGATTGACGCCGGCGTCGAAGCCCGTCGGGGAGCGCGGGCCGGCGGTCGCAAAGAAGACCTGATGGTTGTAGGTGGCGACGACGGTATTCTGCGGGTCGATGAAGCCGCGGCTGGCGAGCGTTTGAAAGGCGGCGACTTCGCGCGCGATCTGCACGGCATTGGGCAGCGGGTTGGCAAAGCCGTTGACGAGCGGGGACGTGGCGATGAAACGCGGGAGATCGAACTGGACGATGACCGGCTGGAGGCCCGGCTCGGCGACCAGCATATCGCCCGGCCCGAGCCGGAAATCGAAAGCGTGCTGCTGGCCTTTGGCGTCGATCCACGACGACTTCCCTTTGAGCGAACCCTCGAGAATCCCGAGCATCACCACATCGTCGGGCACACCTTTCATCTTCTTTTTTTTGCTCGGCAGCGCGGAGACAAATCCCGTGGTGCCGGTGATCGCCGCCGTGACCGCGGCCGAGCGAATCTGGAGCGGGCCGGTGCCCTTGGGTTTGCAGAAAAGGGCCGCGCCTTCCTTGAAGTCGAGCACGCTCGCGCCGGCATCGAAGGAAAAAATCGTGTTCGCGCCGAGCCGGGTGAGCGTCTTGTCGGCGAATTCCAATTCGGCGCGGGACTGGACGCCGGTGCGGACGATGTTCGCGTCTTTCACGACCGCTCCCGGACTGACGGGCTGGGGCGCGGCGGTCGCCGACTCCGCGAGCGTGACCTTGTTGACCTTTTGCGTGACGACCGCCTTCGAGAGATTGGCCGCCCCGGCCGGGAGCGGCCGGGCCGCCACGCCCAGACCCGCCAAAATGATGGCCGCGTTGCACAGTCGAATCGTTTTCATGTTCATCGGTTTGTTCCTCCTCAGTCGCGTGACACGCTGTTTCCAAGCGGGTTTCCAATTTTCCGTCAACAGGATAAATGGAAAAACCATTTGACGGACGAACCCCGCGCGGCGGGGTGGGCGCGGTCGAGATAAAGGCTGGAAAAAAAACCCGCCGTCCCCAAGTCTCCCGCCGTGAGCATGCATTTTCCGCGGCCCCTCCAGCTCGGTTTGATTTGCGCGGTCTGCACGGGGCTGGTTTTCACCGCCTATTTCACCGCGATCACCGGCCACGGCTTCGAGTCGCTGCTCCGGTGGGAGATGCGCTTCCGGGGGCAGTTGGTCAAATACGGGCGGAAAAACCCGCCCGATCCGCGCCTCATGTTTCTCGCGCTCGACAACGACTCCGCCTCCATCAAGCAGGTCGATCTCGAAACACTCTACGCCGACGTGCCGCGCGACAGTGCCGACTACCGCGCGCTTTCCCTTATCTCCCGGCAATGGCCGTGGCCGCGCGAAACCTACGCGCTCCTGCTCGACAAACTTTTTGCCGCCGGCGCGCGCGTCGTCATTCTCGATCTGCTCTTTTCCAAACCCTCGGCGGATGACGCCGTGTTCAAAGCCGCGCTGGACCGCTATCGCGACCGCGTGGTCATCGGCAGCAATTTCGACACGCAGACGCTGGACACCGGCAAGAAAGCCGTGGTCCACGCCCTGCCGACGGACACGCTGATCCCCGAGCAGGAGCCGCTCGACAGCCGCGTCGCCTACGTCAACTTCTGGCCCGACGGGACCGACGGGGCGATCCGCCGCGCGCGTCTGCGCACCACGCTCGATGCGCTCCACGACCTCCCTGACAACGCCGACTCCGAGGTGCATGTCTCGCTCGCCGCGCGCACTTTGGAAAAAGCGGGCCTGTCCCATCTCGTCCCGCCCGGTCGCGACGCCGAGCCGCTCTTCCGCTACACCGACCGCCCGCGCGCGGGCTTCCGCCCGACCTCGATCTACCAGCTTTTCGTCCCGCGCTACTGGGCCGCAAATTTTGCGAACGGCGAGCGGCTGCGCGGAAAAATCATCATGGTCGGCCCGTACGGGAACTGGCAGCACGACGAGCATCCCACGCCCTACGGCCCGATGCCCGGCCCGGAGCTGCATCTCAACGCCATCAATGCGCTGCTCCATCAGGAATTTCTCACCGAGACGCCGCTGCGGGAGGAGGCCATGCTCATTCTCTGCGGCGGGCTGGTGGCGTGGCTCATCTCGCTCCTCAGCCCGCGCCCGGCCCTGCAGATTCTGCGCGGGATTGCGGCCACGGCGCTGGGCGTTTTCCTCGCGCTGGGCGCCTACAATTTTCTCAACCTCTACACCGCCGTGATCACGCCGCTGCTCGCGCTCAATCTCAGCGGCGGCGCGTGCTTTGTGCATGAGTTCATTTTGGAAAGGCTCGACAAAGCGCGAACCCGGCGCGCGCTCGAACGCTACGTCTCCAAGGACATCGTCCACGAGCTCCTCGACAACCAGCAAAGCGTGCTCAACGCCCTCGGCGGCGCGCGCAAACCGATCACCGTGCTTTTCTCCGACCTCCGCGGCTTCACCGCGCTCACCGAAAGCGCCGACGCCGTGGCCCTCGTCGCGCAGCTCAATGAATACTTCAACCGCATGGTGCGCATCGTCTTCGCCAATGCCGGCACGCTCGACAAATTCATCGGCGACGGCCTCATGGCGCACTGGGGCAGCATCGTCAGCGCCGGCCCGCAGGCCGACGCCTGCGCGGCGGTCCGCACCGCCCTGGAAATGCGCACGGCCCTCGCGCGGCTGAACGCCGAGTGGCGCGAGCGCGGCATGCAGACGCTGGACTTTGGCATCGGCATCAACAGCGGCGAAGCCATCGTCGGCAACCTCGGCTGCGAGGAAAAAATGGAGGTCTCGGTCATCGGCGATCCCGTGAATCTCGCCTCCCGCATCGAGGGCGCGACGAAGCTCTACCACATCGACCTGCTCATCGGCGAAGACACCGCCCGGCTCGTCGGCGATGCCTTTTTTCTGCGCAAAGTCGATCAGTTGCGCGTCAAGGGGAAGACCCGGCCGGTCGAGGTGCTGACCGTGCTCTCCGAGGAGGGCGAAGACCTCATGCCGGCCAGGTGGCTGATCCTTTACGAAGTCGGCGTCCGGCTCTACCGCCAGCGGGAATTTGCGCGCGCCGCCGAGCTGTTCGAGTCCGCCGCCCACCTCCGGCCCGACGATGCCCTCATCGGCGAATACCTCCACCGCGCGCAAACCTACGCCGCCCAGCCCCCCGGCCCCGAATGGAGCGGCGTGCAGGTGCTCAGCGACAAGTAGCCCACCGTGGCCGGACCTCGCCTCCCCGGAAAAAAGCCCGACCCAGTTGAGCCTCGAACTCGGCCGCGCCGGCTACCGCCTCGCCGCCATCCTGAAAAAGGTCTGGCCGTGACCGCAGCCTTGCGCGCCAACCGCGAACCGGCCAACCTCCAGTGCGTGCGCTTCCTCTCCTCCCCTCCCTCTCATCGCCGTAGGGTGCCAATTAGGGAATGTGAACGAAGCACGTGGAATTGATTATGGCAGATACGATCGACCAGATTGCAAAGCGACTGAATACGCTCATTACAGCGAGCGAGAACGACCTCGCTTCCCGCCTTGCAGTCCCCGATTCCATTGACGGGCCTAATGCGGAACGAACGCTCAGCAACACTTCGCTTCTCCTTGAATCGCTCGCGACTTTCTACGGCGACCCCAAGTCCGAGTTTTTTCCGACGGTCATCACCACCGCCATACGCGATCGCCTAGTCCAAGCCGAGGGCATATTCACGGGCCTCCCGGCTGCAGGCCAGCCTGTCCCGGCAGACTCGGCATCAGGCCTGCTCAAACAGCTTGAGGAACTGTTCGCCTATTGCCTGCAGTATGGCCTGATCACCTATGGATTCACAGGCAAGATCGCGCATGAACAGATCGAATTGATCCGACGCGCCCGCCAACAGACCGAAGCGGCTGCCCACAAAATGTTGGCGGCTGTCAATGGGCACGAATCGGAACTCACCAGCAAGCTGGACACGTTTGGAAAGTCGCTGGCTCAGTCAGAAGCTGACTTCAACGCGAAAGTAACCGAGCGACTCAATGCTCTGCAACCATCCATTGATGGACTCGCGGCCCTCCTCGCAGCGGGGCAGACTGATTCGACAGAGATTCGGACGGTCATGAATGCGGCGACGGAAAACGCAACCGCAGTTGGAAAGGTGCGTGCTGATCTCGATACGGCGGCTTCAGCGGCCACGGCTGAGTTCACTGCCCGCAAGACCACGGCGGACGTGGAACTCTCGACTATTCAAGCCCTTGGTCTTCAGGTGCAAAAGTTTGAGTCCGATGCCAAAGTCATGCACCAAACCATCACCGACACGAGGGCGAACATGGCGGACCAACTGACCCAGATCACAGCGTTCTATGGTGAGATCGAGAAAAATCGTCTTCAGATGACAGACGCCGGAAAGGCGGCCCAATCACATTTGGCCGAGCTGCGCAAGAGCACCGAGCAGTCCGTTACGGATCTTCGCGAGCGCACTGGTCAAGTCGTCAAAACGAACGAGTCGCTCATCGGCCAGATCAAAGACCATTTGCGAAAGGCGATAGGAGCGTCGTTGTTCACCGCCTTCGATACGCGGCGACGGCACATCTCTATTGCTAGTTGGGTGTGGGCAGTTCTGCTACTTCTGTCGGTCGGCGGAACAATTTGGTTTGCCTGGTGGTTTGCCACAGAGTTCGCCAAGCTCATCAAAGAAAACCCGGCAAGCCTTCAATGGACTGTGCTCTACGCCCGTCTCGTCATTGTAGCACCCTTGGCATTCCTCATCGCCTTCACCGCGAAACGGTATTCGAGTGAACGGCGAGCCGAAGAAGAGTGGGCGTTCAAGTCTGCCATTAGTATTAGCCTCGATCCGTTTCGTGACCTGATCGCGCGGATGAAGAATGAGGGCCAAGACACGGCCTTCGTGGAGCGCCTAGTCTCCGAGATATTCGACAATCCGACCAAGCGACTCTACGCGGAGCCACCCGCCACGGGGGAAAAAGACGGGCTTAACGTTTTGGGCGTTGTGAAGGACTTAGTGGCCAAGATTCCCAAGGCGGACTAACTCGCGTCTGAATCAGCAGAACAGGGAACGTGAAGATGGAGTCCGTCTTTTTGCCCTCGTTCCGAAGTTTCACTTCGGAACGCGATTGTCTGCGAAGCTGAGCTTCCACTACCGTCCCCGCCATGCGCAGCCGCTACCGCATTCATGAACCGCAAGCCGCGCATTTCGTGACATCCACGATAGTCGCCTGGCTCCCGGTCTTCACCACGGCGGCGCGGTGCGATCTGCTCATTCAGTCGTGGCTCCATTGCCGCGAGCACAAGGGGCTGCGCATCCACGGCTGGGTCATTCTCGACAACCATTTTCACGCCGTGCTTTCGGCACCCGATCTCATGCAGGTGATGCGGGATTTCAAACGCCATACGGCGCGGCAGATTCTCAATCTATTGCAGGCGGAGAACTGCGAATGGCTGCTGCATCAGTTCGAGCATTTCCACGCGGTGCATAAGGTGCAGAGTGAGCGGCAGGTCTGGCAGGAGGGCTTTCATCCGGTGGCGATTACGGACGATGAGATGATGCTTCAGAAGCTGGAGTACGTGCATAATAACCCGGTGAAGCGGGGGTTGGTCGCGGCACCAGAGCATTGGCGGTATTCGTCGGCTCATGCGTGGTGCGGGGGCGTGGAACCGGTTTTGAGGTGTGATCCTTGGCGATGAAGCGGAGCTTCGGGGAGAGGAGCGTTCCGAAGTGAAACTTCGGAACGAGGAGGGGAAGAGGGGGAGATTTAGCCCATGCGCAAGCTCATCCTCCGCAACCACCAATCGCCCGGGGACATCGTGATGCTGACGGCAGCGGTGCGGGACTTGAAGCGGGCGCTGGGGGCGGCGGATGTGCGGACGCCCTGCCCCGGCGTTGTGGGAGAATAGTCCGCACCTGACGCCGCTGGCGAACCGGGCGCTACCCGCCGTTGCCCACGTACTCCGCGGAGTAGGTGTCAAACTTGGCGGTCTGGCCCACCGCGGGCGGGGCTTCCAAGTCATAGACATCGTTGCTGGCCAGACCGGCGGCTTGCGTGTCCCAGATCATCACGGTCTTTTTGGCTTTGGGCGGCGCTTCCTTGCTGCGCACGGTATCGACGGCGATGGAGCGCACTTTCTTTTTCTTGAGCACGGCTTTTTTGCCATGGGCACGGAGTTCCTCCGCCGCATTTGCAAATGGACGGGCCGCCCGCTCATGCTCAGCGAATTCGATTGGTCGGCCGCCAAAGAAAGCGGACTGACCGGCGGGCGCGAAGTCGCCACCCAGCAGGAGCGCGGGCTGGCCTACCGCAACTGCGTCGAGCAAAGCGCCGCGACCGGCGTGGTTGTCGGCATCGAATGGTTCACGCTCAACGATCAAGCCGTCACCGGGCGCTGGTTCCAGGGATTTGACGGCGAGCGCGCCAACACCGGCGTGCTCGCCGTCACCGCTCGCCCGTGGAAAGCGGCGCTCGCGGAAATGATGAAGACGAACTACGACATCTACAAAGTGTGGCTCGGCGAACGTCCGCCGTTTGCGCGGGGCGACCCGCGCTTCAAAGTCGCGCGCTAACTGCGGTCAGGGCGACTCGGCGAGCGCGTGGATTTCGATGGAGTCGAAAGTCGCCGCGCCATCCTGCGCAAAGAGAAAGAGGCGGTCGCCGCGCGCGGCGCCGGGAGCGCGCACGATGAGCGTGCGGCGGCCATCGATGCAGACGTCGAGAATGTCGCCTTTCGCCACGAGTTCGACGCTGAACGGGCGGTCCAGCCCGTCCACGCCGTAGATCGCGGAGTTCTCGTTTTCGGGCAGCGTCGCGGTGTCGGGCTTGCGCCATCCGGCTTTTTCGCGCGCGGGCTCGAAGCGAAGCTCCTGGCCTTGCTCGCAGGCTCCCGAGCCGCGCACGCACAGCCCGAAGCTGCCGGTCGCCGTCGCGGGAGTGACCTTCATTTTCAAATGGAAATCCCCCGGCAGTCCGCGCAGCGCGCCCGCCGCGAAGCCAGCGCCAGCCTTGATCTCCACGCGCCGCGCATCGCCCGTGGCACCGCCGCTGAGCGGCTCGAAGGCCGCCGGCACCGCCGCACCGAGACGCGGCCGCAGCTCGGCGGGAAAGGCCGTGCCGAGCGTGCCATCTTTGCTTCGCACGATCTCGCGGAAGATGAGATCGCCGGCATAGCCGCCGCCGGCCGCGGTGAGAAAAGCCGCGCCGAGCCGGCGGCCATTCGTGAACGCGGCGGTCTTCATTACGCGGGCCTGCGGGCCGTCGAAGGCATCGTTCTTCGGCTTCAGCCACGGGCCGTCTGGCTCCCGCGCCATGCGGTAGCGCGCGACGCCGTTATTGCTAAAGATGAGGTAGCGCCAGCCGTCCCAGGTGAAGTAATCCGGGCACTCCGGCTGGTCGCGAAAGCCGGGGACGATGAACGGCTCGCGCTGCTCCCACGCGCGCAGATCCTTCGACACGAGCGTGGCGAGGCAGCCGCCGCGCCCGGCGAACGGCGGCGCGAGCAGCTCGGTGGTGACGAGCATTTGAAAAAGCCCGGAGGCCGGATCGCGAAAGACCATCGGATCGCGCGCGGGCGGGCCGCTGTAGGGCTCGCGCAGCGCCATCGACCAGTCGGCTTTTTCAAAATGGATGCCGTCCTTGCTGTGCGCCGAGGTCAGCCGCGCGGGCGAGCCGTCGGCGGTGCGCACGGCGTAGAAGGCGTGATATTCTTCGCCGGAAAAAAAGACGGAGCCGGTGCAGATCGAGCCTTCGTCCTGGCTCGAAATGGAGACGGCCATCGGATGCTGCGTCCACTCGATAAGGTCGGTCGTCGAGGCGTGCGCCCACTGATGCGCGCCGAGTCCCCATTTGCTGCCGTGGCCGTGGCGGTCGGCGAGGTAGTAGAGATGAAAGCGGCCCTCGTGGAAAAAGGGCATGCAATCGCCGACGCCGGTATTCCAGCCGCGCGGTTTCCAATACTGCGTGAGCGGGCGCGGCGGGCCGAGCATCTCCCGCTCGCGCCCGGCGATCTTTTCCGCGCCGCCGCTGAGCTGCGCGACCTCCTCGTCGCTCAGCGCGCGATTCCACAGCGTGACCTTTTGCAGCGCGCCGCTGGTGAGGATGAGCGCCCCGGCGGTCGGCGGCGCGATGCGGCCCACCGGCCATTCCTCGTCCATCAGCACTCCATCAATCGTGAGGTCGAGCTTTGGGCCGGTGCAGCGGATGAGAACGTCGTGCCATTCGTCGGGCTGGATGGCGCGCAGCGGTGCGGCGACGCGCAGCGGATGATTGTTGCGCGCATTCTTCCAATCGAACGCGGCCTCGAATTCCAGCATCGCCGGGTCGCCAGTTTTCGTGAGAAGTCGGAAACCTTGTTTGCCATCCGCGCCTTGCCACGCGGCGAGCGTGGCATTCGCCGCTTCGCGCGGCAGACGCACGCGGAAGAGCGCCGTGAACGTCTCACCGGCAAACGCGGCGAGCCCGGCTTCCGTCGCCGGGACGGAGACTTGCGGCTCGCGCGCATCGGTGAGGTCGCGCTGAAACACGGGCGCTTCCGGGGCAGCGAACGTCGAGTGGCTGGCGACGACGAGGGCGAGCGCGGTCGCAAGGTGGCGGAGCGGGATGAAAGCGAGCATGGGCCGCATCCTTAGCGACGAACCCGCGGCGACACAACGCGCCTTCGCACGGACTCAGGTCGTTCGTGCTTGCCGCCGATTCCTCCTTACCTCCTCGCTCGCAATCTCAACCCCTCCATGCACGACCGTGAACAAACGCGAACTCGCCCTCGCGCCCTCGACGGACTCCTCACCATTGGCACCGGCATCCGCAAAAGCCTCGACGCCCTCGTGAACAATTTCTTCAAAGGCAACGCCACCGTCATCGGCGAGGGGCGCCAGCCACGTCGAGCACGAAGGAAGCCGCAAGGCGAAGCCGGACGCGTGTGGAGCAGGCACTGGAGGCACTCCTCCGAAACCGTTGTAGGTTGCGAGGACTCAAATGGAATTTGACCGCACCGAGATCGCCGCTTGCGATTCGCCACCAGGAGAACGCCCGCCCGCGTCGGATGCCGACAGTGGCAGGCCCGCTTTCGATCCCGCGCTTCAACCGCAGAAGCCAAAAGTCATTGACGTCTTCGCCGGAGTCGGGGGGCTTACAGTAATTACCTGCAACACTTGGGCTACAGCGAAGTCCGCTTCATTCCGCGGACTTCGATTCGCACACCCGATGTCCACGGAAGTGCATCGTTCGGCGACGCGTTGCTCGAAGTCAAAACCGTCAATATGTCGGACGAGAGCCTTGCGGCTTTTGGAATTGTGCAGGAGCCACACCTCGGACTTCCAGAAGGACTCAAACGGAAGTTGGCTTCTGATTATGCGACTGCCTGCGAGCAACTCCATTCACTTCCCGTTCGAGAGCCCGCACGTCGGATTTGCTTTTTTCACATCACGATTGACCGGCAATTGGCGTTTGCGCGATCGAACCAACAAAAGCTTGATGACTTTCTTGCCTCGGTTGAAAACGACTGTGAGATTTTTCATCACTCACAATAGTGGTAGGCCTATGCGCTGCCGTGCTAAACACGCAATCGAGTCGCCGCTCGCTCGCCCTGAATTGCGAGATAGCGTCTCTGACCAGAGCTTGTCGGATTTCGTCTTGCAGGACGCGCCTTAGAGCCTGTCATGCACTTTGCGCTCTTGATGGGGACTGTCTGCGGGCCTTTGGCCCTCCACCGCTCAGGCCGCATCGGACAGATATTGCCCTCGTTCCAAAGTTGAGGACGATGGCCGTGGCCTGCTCCCCAAAAGTTGATCCAGGCGCTATGAGAGATTGGCGGCGCGATAGCGCCGCCGAACTCTCACCATGAAACGCAAACGACACACACC
>JAYWEP010000269.1:0-23478 GCA_043779205.1 Chthoniobacter sp.
GAACCGCGCCTGGAGCGAGCCCGCCTTGTTCTGCACGTCCTCGTTGAAACGCTTCAGCTCCTTGGCGAAGCGCCGCACCTCCTCGGGATCCATGATTGCCTGGGCCATAGTTTTGTTGTTCCGGTTTGGGTTTTTGAAAGGCGCGGGGTTGGGGGAGCGGAGCGCCGCAGGTCATACCGCACGCGCGGTTCGCGGCGCGAGAAAAAGTAGCGCGCGGGTGCGACAATTCAAATCGCGCGCGGACGCCGGTCATCGCCATCGGGCTTCGGAAAATCTCTTCCTCTTCCTCTTCCTCTTCCGCTTAATCTTCCTCCTCGTGCCGGGCGAGGGGAGGGGAGGAAGAGGAAGAGGAAGAGGAAGAGGAAGAGGAAGACCGGGCTTGGCCTTTTTGGGATGGCTCTCTCAGGAAAAACCTGATGCGGACTAGGTGGCGGAACCCGCCCACGCGGCGGAATCGCCCCAATGGCGCGTGCTCGCGGGCCACCTACTCTCGCCGCGCCATGAATTTTTCCGACATCCCCCCGCCGCATTCGGGGGCGCCAGCGGTGGCGCGACGGACGGACGACGATTCCCAGACGGTGGAGGCGAGGCACGCACCACTCCGGTGGGGGCCGGGGCGGTGATGGGACAGGCGGAACTGCAAAGCCCCGGCGGAGACAAAATCTCCGCCGGGGCGAGGCGTCGGGGGCGCGGGCGGCGAGGCGGGGATTGTAGAATCCCGCCGTTGGTGAATGCTCCGCAGCCATGAGCGCGAAACAGCGAAAATCCCCCAAGCCGCCCGCACCCAAAGTCAGGCGGCAGCCCGCCGCTCCGCGGAAGCGCCCGAGCCCGCCCAAGGCCAAGTCCTTTCCCATCGTCGGCATCGGCGCGTCGGCGGGCGGGCTGGAGGCGTTCACGCAATTGCTCGGCGCGCTGCCGGTGGATACGGGGCTGGCCTTTGTGCTCGTGCAGCACCTCGACCCGAAGCACGAGAGCATGTTGACGACGCTGCTCGCGCGCGCGACCCCGCTGCCGATTCACGAGGCGCGCGACGGCATGCACATCGAGGCGAATCACATCTACGTCATCCCGCCGAACACGAACCTCGCGGTGCTGCACGGGCGGCTGAGTCTCATGCCGCGCACCGAGGCGCGCGGGCTGCACCTGCCGGTCGATTACTTTTTCCGCTCGCTCGCCGCCGACCAGCAGAGCCGCGCCATCGGCGTCATTCTTTCCGGCACGGCTTCGGACGGCACGGAGGGCTTGCGCGCCATCAAGGCCGAGGGCGGGCTGACTTTTGCGCAGGATGAAAAGTCCGCGAAATACAACGGCATGCCGCATAGCGCCATCGCGGCGGGCGTGGTGGATTTCGTGCTGCCGCCGGAGGGCATCGCGCGGGAGATGGCCCGCCTCGGGCGGCATCCTTATGTCGCGCTGCCCGCCGCGGCGAAGGCGGAGGATCCCCTGCCCGAGAGCGACGAGAACTTGAACAAAGTTTTCATCCTGCTGCGCGCGGCCGCGGGCGTGGATTTTTCCTGCTACAAGCCGACCACCCTCAAGCGGCGCATCGCCCGGCGGATGGCGCTGCACAAGATCGAGTCGCTGGGCCACTACGTCCGCTTTCTCAAGCAGACGCCCGGCGAAGTGGACGCGCTCTACCAGGATCTGCTCATCAACGTGACGAGTTTCTTCCGCGAGCCGGAGGCCTTCGAGGCGTTGAAGAAAACCGTGTTCCCCAGGCTGCTCAAGGAGCGTCCGGCGCGCACCCCGATTCGCGTCTGGGTGCCGGGCTGTTCGACGGGCGAGGAGGCCTATTCGATCGCGATCACGCTCATCGAATTCCTCGGCACCAAGGGCGCGAGCGTGCCGGTGCAGGTTTTCGCCACCGACATCAGCGAGCCGGCCATCGGCAAGGCCCGGGTCGGCATCTACCCGGTCGGCATCGCGGCGGACGTGTCGGCGGCGCGGCTGCGGCGGTTTTTCGTGAAATACGACGGCGGCTTCCAGATCAGCAAGGCGGTGCGCGACCTGTGCGTGTTCTCGCGGCAGGACGTGACGAAGGATCCGCCGTTCTCGAAGCTCGACCTCATCAGTTGCCGGAATCTGCTCATCTACTTCGGGCCGGAGCTGCAGAAGCGGGTCATCCCCACGTTTCATTTCGCGCTCAAGCCGGCCGGCCTGCTGCTGCTGGGCGGCTCGGAAACCATCGGCGGATTCGCCGACTTGTTTGCGCTGGCCGACCGCCGGCACAAGCTCTACACCCGCAAACCGGCGGCGCACCGGCCGGAGTTTGCCCTGCCGCTGCATGGCCGGCCGGAGGAAAAGGACGGGCCGGGCCAGACCGCCGCGCCCGCGTCGCCGGCAGGATTCGACTACCAAAAGGAGGCCGACCGCATCGTGCTCAGCAAATACACGCCGCCCGGCGTGGTGGTGAACGAACACCTGGACATCCTGCAATTCCGCGGGCACACCGGGCCTTACCTCGAGCCGGCTCCGGGCTCGGCCAGCCTGAACCTGCTGAAGATGGCGCGCGACGGGCTGCTGCTGGAACTGCGCAGTGCCCTCCATGACGCCAAACGCCGCAACGGCCCCGCGCGCCGGCCCGGCGTATCGGTGCAAGCGAACGGCGGCTTCCGCGAGGTGGACGTCGAGGTCATTCCGCTGCGTCCCACGCCTTCCTCGCGCACGGGTTGCTTCCTGGTGTTGTTCAAAGAGACCGCGCCCGCCGCCGCACCGGTGGCGCCGGGCACGAAGACGAGTGCCGCCAAACCCGCGGAACTGCCGCCGGTCGCGCACGGCAAGCTCGTCGCGCATTTACGGCAGGAGTTGACGGCGACCAGGGAGTATTTGCAGTCCGGCATCTCCGAGCACGAGCGGACGAATGAGGAATTGCAGTCGGCCAACGAGGAGATTCTCTCCAGCAATGAGGAGATGCAGAGCACGAACGAGGAGCTGACGACGGCGAAGGAGGAGTTGCAATCGACGAACGAGGAGCTGACGACCGTCAACGACGAGCTGAACACGCGGAACCTCGAGCTGGACCAGTTGAACGGCGACCTCGTGAACCTGCTCAACAGCGTCAACATCGCCGTCGTGATGCTCGGCGGCGACCTGAGCATCCGCCGCTTCACGCCGCTGGCCGAGCGGCTGCTGAACCTCATCCCCACCGACGTGGGCCGGCCCTTGAGCGACCTGCGGCCCAACCTCCTCGTGCCGGAATTCGAACGGCTCGTCGCGGAGGTGCTGGACTCGCTGACGCCCAAGGAAGTCGAGGTGCAGGATCGCGAGGGGCGCTGGTATTCCCTGCGCCTCCGGCCCTACCGGACCCTCGAAAACAAAATTGACGGCGTCATCCTCGCCCTGGTCGATATCGACACGGTGCGGCGGGCCCTGGCGGAGGCGCACCAGGCGCGCGAGTTCGCCGAGGCCGTGGTCGAGACGGTGCGGCATCCCTTGCTCGTGCTCGACGGCGACCTGCGCGTGAAGACGGCGAACCACGCCTTTTACCAATTGTTCCAGGTGCGTCCGGAGGAGACGGAGAACCAGTTCGTCTATCACCTCGGCAAGGCGCAGTGGAACGTCGCGAAGCTGCGCGAGTTGCTGGAGGAGATTCTGACGAAGAACACGCGGTTCGAGAACTTCGAGGTGGACGCGGAGTTCCCCGGCGAGGGCCGGAAAAGGCTCGTGCTCAACGCCCGGCGCATCGCGGACGGCGGCCTGAAAACGCAGTCGATCCTGCTGGCCATCGAGGAGGCGAAAACGTCGTGAAGGATTACGCGAAGATGACCAAGGCGGAGCTGCTCCGGCGCATCGCCGCGCTGGAGAAGACCGCTTCGGGGCCGGCCATGGCTTTCGCGCATGAGCGGCTGATCCATGACCTCCAGGTCCAGCAGGCCGAACTGGAGACGCAGAACCGCGAACTGCGCGCGGCCCAGCAGCTCGTCGAAATGTCGCGCGACCGCTATGCCGATCTCTTCGACTTCGCGCCCGTGGGCTACGTCACGCTGGACGACAAAGGCGTCATCCGCGAAATCAACCTCACCGCCGCGGGCCTGCTCGGCGGGGAGCGGGCGCGGCTGGTCGGTGCGCCCTTCCACCTGCACGTCGCGCGGGCGGATCTCGCGGAGTTTCGCGCGCATCTGCGCGACCTCACGGAGCCGGACCAGCACACCGCCGCCGAGCTGCAGCTCATCCGCAAAGGCCGGGACGCCCTGCCCGTGCTGATGCAGAGCATGCTGGGGGCCGACGCGGAGCCGGGGAGCCGCCTCTACCGCACCACCATCACCGACCTCACGGCGCGCAAACAGGCCGAGGCCGCGCTGCGCGACAATGAAGCGCGGCTGAGCGCCATTCTCGATACGGCGGCGGAAGGCATCATCACCATCGACGAGCACGGCAGCATCGAATCCATCAATCTGGCGGCGCAAAAAATCTTCGGCTACACGGACGCCGAAGCCGTCGGGCGCAATGTGAGCATGCTGAGGCCCGCGCCGGAGGGCGGGCCGCCCGGCAGCTCCCTGCCCCCCGGCCCGGCGAAGATCATCGGCATTGGCCGGGAAGTGCTGGGCCGGCGCCAGGACGGCTCGACGTTTCCCATGGATCTCTCGATCAGCGACGTGGAGCTGGCCGCGCACCGCATCGTCACCTGGTTCATCCGCGACCTCACCGAGCGCATGCAGGCCGAGCAGGCGCTGCAGGCCAGCGAGGAGCGGCTGCGGCTCGTGCTCCAAGCGACCGAGATGGGAACGTTCGAGCTCGACCTCCCGACCGGCGAGGGGATCTGGAACGCGGTCGAGTTTGGCCTTCTCGGACTCCAGCCCGGCGACGCCCCGGCGAGCGCGGAAACCTTCCTCCGCTTCGTCCATCCCGACGACGCCGGGTGGCTCCGTGCGGCGTGGGAGGAGGCGGTGCGCACCGGGGAGTTCGACGCGGAGTTTCGCATCGTGCGCGCCGACGGCGAGGAGCGCTGGCTGGCGGGGAAGGGTCGGTTGGCTTCCAAGGCTGGCGTGGAAACCGCGCAGGCCGGGGAACAGCCATTGCGGTTTCTGGGGGTGAACTTCGACATCACCGAACGCAAGCGGGCCGACGAAGCGCTGCGCAGCCGCAGCCAGCAGCAGCAGGCCGTCGCGGAATTCGGCCAGCACGCCCTCGCCGGGCGCGGTCTCGCCCGCCTCTTTCAGGATGCCGTGGCGCTGGTGCCGCTGGTGCTGGGCGTCGAGTTTGGCAAAGTGCTCGAGCTGCGGCACGCCTCCGGCGACCTGCTCCTGCGCGCCGGCACGGGTTGGAAAAAGGGCCTGGTCGGCCGGACGACGGTGAGCGGCGGCCGCGATTCCCAGGCGGGTTGCACGCTGCTCGCGAACGCGCCCATTGTCGTGGAGGATTACGCGCAGGAGTCGCGCTTCCCCATGCCGCCTCTGCTCGCGAAACACGGCATCCGGAGCGGCGTCAGCGTCGTCATTCACACGCGCGGCCGGCCCTATGGGGTGCTCGGAGCGCACGGCCTCGCGCCCCGCAGCTTCAGCGGCGACGATGTCCACTTTGTCCAGGCGGTCGCCAACACCCTCGCCGCGGCGATCGACCGGCACGACCTCGAGGAGGAGCTGCTCAAGGCCAGCGATGACGAGCGGGCGCGGATCGGCCAGGATTTGCACGACGACCTCTGCCAGCAGCTCACCGGGATCGAGCTCCGCACCGAGGTGCTCAAGCACCGGCTCGCCGACCTGCCGGCGGCGCGGGAGGAGGCGGAAAAGATCGGCGGGTATGTCCGCGTGGCCATGCTGCACGCGCGGACGCTGGCGTACGGTCTCTCGCCGGTGCAGCTCGACGCCAACGGCCTCATGTCGGCGCTCCACGAGCTGGTCGCGAACATCGCCGAACTCTTCAGCGTGGACTGCGAGTTTCGCTGCGACTCTCCGGTGCTCATCGCCGATCAGTTCGTGGCCACGCATCTCTACCGCATCGCGCAGGAGGCCATCAGCAACGCCATCCGGCACGGGCACGCCAGGCACGTCGCAGTCTCGCTCGCGCCCAGCCCGGAGGGCGGCGTGCTCACGGTCGCGGACGACGGGAGCGGCTGCTCGACGACGATTTGGGAATCGACGGGGATGGGGCTGCGGATCATGCATTACCGGAGCGAGATGATCGGCGCGACGCTGCGCCTCGAACCGGGAGCCGGCGGCGGCACCGCGGTGATCTGCGAATTCCAAGCACCCTGAAATGAAGACGTCAAAAAAAGCTCCGCCGAAACGTGTCCGCGTGCTCATCGTGGATGACCACCCGATGACCCGCGAGGGCCTCGTCCACCTCATCGCCAACCAGCCCGACCTGATGGTGTGCGCCGAAGCCGCCACCGCCGCCGCCGCGCTCACCGCCGCGGTGGAGACCCGGCCCGATCTCGTCCTCGCCGACTTCACCCTGCCCGACAAAAGCGGCATCGAACTGATCAAAGACCTCCACGCCGTGCAGCCCGGCCTGCCCGTGCTCGTCATCTCGATGCACGAGGAATCGCTCTACGCCGAGCGCGCCATCAAGGCCGGCGCCGCGGGCTACATCATGAAAGTCGCGGGCGGGGAAAAGCTCATGGAAGCGATCCGCCGGGTCCTCGCCGGCGAAGTGTACGTCAGCGCGCAGATCGCGGCGCACGTCTTGAAAGCCCTGGCCGGAAAGCCGGCCGCGGGCGCGGGTTCCTCGGTCGGGCAGCTCACCGACCGGGAGTTTGAAATCTTCGGCCTGATCGCGCAGGGCATCGCCACGCGCGACATCGGCGGGCGGCTGCACATCAGCACCAAGACCGTGGAAGCGCACCGGATGAACATCAAAGCCAAGCTCGGGCTCGACACCGCGGCCGGGCTGATTTCCTACGCCGCGCGGTGGATGGCGGAAACGGGCGCGCGCTGACGGCGGAGGGCGGTCGTGCAAGGGCGTCCAAGCCGGAACGATGCAGTTGGAGCGATGCGTGATATGGCGCGGGTAGCGCCCGCGCCCTCGCGGGTTGCGCCCCCGGCGCCCTCGCCGGGGCGTGCCGCTGGAGCGCACCGTTTGGTTCGCATCGTCGCACATGGGTTTTCCGGCGGGGCACCGGCAACAGCACGCGGGGCGCATGCGCTACCCAGGCGCAACTGCATCGTTCCGGCTAAGAGGGCGTCGAAAAAGTCTCTTCCTCTTCCTCTTCCGCTTAATCTTCCTCCTCGTTCGCCCTCGATGGGAGGAAGATTAAGCGGAAGAGGAAGAGGAAGAGACCGGCGAAACCGACTTTTTAGACCCCCTCTCAGGAAAAACCTGAGTGGCCATAGGCGGCGAAACCTCCTCACGCGGCGGAATCGGCCCGATGGCGGCGCGCGCCCGCACCGCTTAATTGTCCGCATCATGAATACCGCCCTCCAGCTCCCTCCAGCTCCCGTGGATCCCGTCGCCCTGTTCCCGTTGTTGTCGGCCCGGCCCGCGGCGCTGCCGCACGCCCGCGTCGTGCTGCTCTACGAAACCTTCGCCACCGCGGTGCGCGGCAAAGCTTTCTGCGATCAGCTCCTCCATGAACTCGGCGTCCTCTGCGATTTCGACGAAGCCCTGTGGCGCACCGATCTGCTGGCCGTGCCCGCCGTCCGGCAGGAGGTCGCCCGCGCTGCCCTCAAAGCGGATTTCGTGGTGCTCTCGCTGCGCGGCGATGCGGAGCTGCCCGGCGGGATCGAGCACTGGTGCGCGCAGTGGATGCCGCAGGCGCGGGATCGCGACATCACCTTCATCGTGGTCTTTGACGCGGCCACCGCGCAGCGCTTCCCGATGGAAAACGTCCGCAGTCATTTGCGCAAAGCGGCCTTCGCCGCGGGCGTCCATTTTTTTGCCCACGCCGTGCTGCCCGCGAGCCCGGACGGCCACGGGTCGCGCGCAGACCACCTCGAGATGGAAGAGCTTCCGGGCATCGCCCACCGGCTCGCCCGCCGCGGCCATCCGCAGCCCTGCGTCTCCCGCCGGCGGCCGACCACGATTCTGATCGTCGATGATTATCCCGTGCTCTGCGACGTGGTCGCGCGGCAACTCGACGACGCCGGCTACCGCACGCTCCAGGCGCACGATGGCGTGGAAGCGCAGCGGGTCATGGAGGCCAATGCGGCCGACATCGATCTCGTGCTGACCGACATCGAAATGCCGCGGATGCGCGGCGATGATCTGGCGGTGTGGCTCCGGCGCGAGCACCCGGCGACCCCGGTGCTCCTGATGTCCGGCGTCCGCCCGCGCAGCCCCGGCGCGCAGGGATTGCCGCTTTTGGAAAAGCCGTTCCGCATGGAAGGGCTCGTCTCGGCGGTCCAGGAAATCATCGGCCAGGCCGCGGCGGCGTGACCTGCTTTTCTTCCTCTTCCTCTTCCTCTTCCCCTTCCTCTTTTTCGGAAAAAAAGAGGGATGAAGAAGAGGCGACCGCCGCCACCACGCGGCCCGCCCTCCGGCCGCCCCGCGTCAATGCTGCTTCGCCGGCTTGGTCCAGGTGCCGTCCACGGTGACTTTCGTCAGGCCGATGCGCGAGTTTTCCTGAATGAGCCGGGCCACGCGTTTCAACTCGATCCGCACGCACCCGTGCGACGCCGCAAAGTTCGGGACGCTCGGGAAATAATGCAGCGCGATCCCGCGCGCCTGCATGAACCACGTCACGAAAACCGCGCGCGAGTCGCTGTTCAGGTGGGCCGCAAAACCCTCGACGGTGCGGGTGCCTTTCGGCGTGCAATTGCTGCCCGTGCGGCGGCTCGTGGCGGGGTCGTCGCAGTTGATCCCGGTCACGCCGGCCCCCGGCGAGGTGTGAAACGGCCCGGTCTCCTGCGCGCCGGCCTGCGGCCCTGTCCAGGTCAGCGTCATCGCGTGGACGGGATCATTCAGGCTGACGGTGATCTGCGCGATGTAGGTGCCGGGAAAATCCGCGTTGCGCAGCGGCTTCGCGGCCGTCGCCGCGGCGCGCGCGGGTTTGGCCGCGGCCTTGGCGGGCGCTTTCGCATCGAGCTTTTCCAGCGCCAGCGCTTTGGCGCGGGCGGCGGAAACCGGCGCGGGCCCGGCGCTCTTGGCCGGGAGTTTTTTGGCGGCGGGTTTCGCGGCAGCCGTCTTCTTCTTCGTCTTCGCGCTTTTGGGCGCGACCGCTTTTTTCTGGGGCGATTTCTTTTTCATAGGGCCGCGATGGTGCCGGATTCGGCGCGTCCCCGCAATCCTGAAGGCGATCCGCCTTTCCGTGTTTAGTCCGGCTCCGGCAGCAATCGGCTCTAACCCGGAACGATGCAGTTGGAGCGACGCGTCAGGTGGCGCGGGTAGCGCCCGCGCCCTCGCGGGTTGCGTCCCCGGCGCCCTCGCCGGGGCGTGCCGCTGGAGCGCACCGTTTGGTTCGCAGCGCCGCACCTGGAGTTTGTCGGCGGGGCGCCGGCAACAGCACGCGGGGCGCGTGCGCTACCCAAGCGCAACTGCATCGCTCCGTCTAAGAGGGTGTGCCGAAACTCAGAACCGGCAGTTTTTTGACCACGGATTGCGCGGATTACACGGATTTTTAGGAATCAGAAATCCGTGAAATCTGTGAAATCCGTGGTCACAAACTTTCCCGTTACCACTTTCGGTACACCCTCTAAACGCTGTTCGTCAGTGCTTGCTTGAGGGCGCCCTGAATCTTCCCGAATTCTCCCGCGCCTTTCACCATTTCAAAGCAGCACTGCCCGCCGCTGCGTTCCTCCCAGAGCTTGCCGAGGCGTTCCTTTTCCTTGGTGTCATCAGTCCCGGCGAGATGCGCGCCTTTGTATTCCACGGCCAGGAACTTCCCGTTCCTCAGCTTCGCCACGAAGTCCGGGTAGAACTTGTCCGTGCTCGTCTGAATCCAAAAAGACAGCTTTGGCTCACGCTCCAGATTTCGCACCCAGCATTCCACGCGCTCATCGTGCGCAATGACTTGGGCACACTCGATTTCCTCGCGATTCAGCGCGCCGATTTCCTTGTAGTAATGGCGCGGCAGTTCGAGCCCCTGATAGCGGTCACCCACGGGATACTTGTCCGGTTGGAAAGTGAACACCGCGGCCAGACTCACATGCACCGTGCCGGAGCCATCGCCGAAGAGCAGCGTCTCATAGGTCTTCCTGCGGTTCAGCTTCTCCAGCTCGTTCACGCGCGCCGACACCGCCTTGAAAAGCCGGTGCCGGTGCGCGGTCATCTGGTCGAGCGTCACGCCGCGCTTCTCCAGCTCCGCGATCACGCGGACCAGCCAGATCCCCGTCTCGGCATCGGTCAGGCCCGGATGGGAGAAAGCGCGGTCGATCTCCACGACCAGCTTCGCCACCGGCCAGGCCGCGCTCGTTTCGAGCAGTCGCTGCTGCCGGTCCGTGTCGGCGAGAAAGCGTTGCTGAATCCGCTCCCTTTCCGTCACCGCATTCTTCTCGATGTCGATCACGATGCCGCGCTGCTCGGTCGGGATGATGAAACCCGGCAAGTCCGCCGCGCAGTTCGACAGCGTCCAGTTATTCCGCTCGATGATGTCGTCCTCCTCAAACTGATGCAGGAAATCCCCCTGCTTCAGCGCGAGCACCGGCACAGAAAACAACACGCCCCTCTCCGCAGGACACGTCTTCGCTTTCGCCGCCGCTGCGCCCAGGCCGGCGCGCAGGTTCACCGCGGCCCGCACGGCTTCCTTCGCTTTCGCCGTGGGTGCCCAGTTCACCACCGCCTCCTCCTGTTCCTTCGTCAGCGGCGTCTCCACCGTCAGCTCGCCGGTTTTCTCATCCCACGTCACGGCCCCGAGCACCGTCAGCGGCAGCGCCGTCGCCGGCTTGTCGGTCAGCGTCATCGTCGCCGGCGTCTCCGGCACTTTCGGAGTTACCGTCGCCGTGCCGGGGAGTAACTGCCGCTCGACCACCAGTTCCTCCGCATCCTGCCCTTCAAAGCCCGACGCAATCAGCCCGTCCTTCAGCGCCTTCGCCGCTTCGCCAAACTTCGTCGAAGCCACAAAGGCATACGCATGGTTCAAGTCCTCGCGCTGCTTGCGCTTCGCCTTCGGCATCCGCAGCACGCGCCCGAGAATCTGCTCCACCGCCCGGCTCGCACCCATCTCCGCCACGGAAAAGAGCACGTAGGCCCACGGGCAATCCCAGCCCTCCTTGAGCGCCTGCACCGTGATGATAAAGCGCACCTTGCTCTCCCTCGTCAGCACGTTCATCCCATCCAGCCCGCGACGATCCCCGGTATGCACGCAGATTTCCCCCTCGGCGATGCCCCACTCCCGCAGCTTCGCCACCACCACATCCACCGTGATGCTCGCCTTGTCCTTATACTCCGGCTGCGCCTGCAGCAGCATCATCGGGCGCATGAATTCCCCCGTCAGCGACTCCTCCTGCGCGGCTTCACCGGCCAGGTGCTTGAGCAGGCCGATCGCATCCCCCAGCAGCGCATCCCAAGGCTCGCGGTAGCGCAGATAGATCGGCAGCTTGATCATCTCCTCCGCCTTCAGCGCATAGGCCGAGACGGAGTAAAGGACGTTACTCGGCGGGTTCTCATAAGTCTCGCCCTCCTCCGTCACCGTCTGCGGTTTCAGATTCGGCGTCGCCGTCAGCTCCAGCACCGCGCTCGGGTTCAGCCGGCGCAGGGTTTCAAAGGAGAGCGGTTGCCGGGCGTTGTGCGCCTCATCAATGATCACAAAGGGCCGCCGGATGCGGAAGACGTTCACCAGCGATTGATTGAAATGCCCCTCCGGCTCGCGCTCCACCACCGCCAGCAACTCCGGCGGCAAGTTCTCAAAGTGGCTCATTAGCTCACCGTTGTTCTTATACACATTCAGCGCGCTCATGTCCTTGCGTCGAAAGGCCTGCATCGTCGCCACCACGATGACCGTGTGGCTGTCCAGCAGCGCCCGCTTCATGCGGATGGCTTCCCCGATGTCCAGCACCGCCACGTTACCCAGATTCACATCCAGGCTCTGCCGGTAAGGGTCCGCCCCATCCTTCAGCCGGGCCAGCGTCTGCGAGCGGATCGTGTCGCTCGGCACCAGCCATAGGATCAGCGCCCGGTCTTTTTGCAAAAGCTCCTTCACCCCGATGTCCACCGCCTCGCAAGCCACCAGCGTCTTCCCGCCGCCCGTCGGGATGCGCAGACACACATACGGGATGCCCGGCACCTGCTTCACCGGCGCATAAGGCAGCCCCTGCCCCTCGTGAATCTCCGCCGTGACCGCGGTAAAGGCCGTGGATGCGGGAAAGCTGTCGCCCATCTCCTGCATCATCCGGCACTTCCGGTAATAGCGCCGCAGCCAGTGCAGCGAATGCCGCTGATATTGCTTCGTCTCCATTCAGCGCAATCAGGGCTTCTTCACGCCATATTCAGGCGGTTCCTCACGCAGGACCAGTTCTGAGGCCGCTGTTTTCCTGACTGCCACGTCACGACGATACTCCTCGCTCCCTTTGCGAAAATACTCCCGCCGCTCCTCCCAAGTCATATCCTTGGTCTCCTCGTAAATTTTTGCCTGAATGTCGTGTTTCATCTGCACACAGTCGATGCTCGGCACGCCTTCAAACTGTTTCCAAAAATCGTTCCTATTCATCGAGATTCACCTCCCCTCGCTCAATGCGCCATTGCATAGATCGCCGGGCGGAAGCGCGGGCGCGGCACGGTTTTCTTATGCGCCCGTGCTGCCGCCAGCCAGAGTGCCTTGGCTACCAGCACTTCCCTCAGTGCTTCCTCCGGCGTGGCTCCAAACGCACTGCAAGATTTCAGATCCGGCACATCCGCGATGTAGCCCCCGTCCTCCGCGCTGTAGAACAGATTGATGTGGTAGTCGCTCTTCGTCTTCATGCTTTCATGGTAAGGTGAAATTCTTCGATGTCGCGCAGGAATCGCCTCACTTGATACGGCTTCGCCTTCCCGCCCACCTCCTGCACATTCAGCACGCGATCCGCCTGCGGATGCACCAGGATGTGATGGCTGCCCTTCACCCGATCCAGTCGGTAGCCGAACGCTCCCGCGAGCGTCATCAACTCCGCAAACCGCAGGTTCTGCGGCGCGTTCATCGCTTTCAGGAGCAGCTTTTGCAGTTTCATGTCACTTCGTCCTTATCGCGTAAGGCGTTTGTTTGAAGGTGAGGCCCTCGCGTTCCAGGCGCGCTTTGCTGAAGCGGCAGCCGGCGGCATAGACCACGCGGGGGCCGGCGTGCGCGGGCAGGTGCTCCAGCGTGGTGCGCGTCAGCACGTTCCCGCCGTCCACGCTCTTGTCTTTCAAAATGCCATTGTAGAGCAGGTACACCGCGCGGCCATGATGCACGCCGAGCAGCGGCGTCAGTTTCCTGGTCTTCATCCTTCCGCCTTCATCCTTCATCCTTTCCACCAGCGGCTCGCCGGTCTCGGAGAACCAGACGTGCCGCGCGAGGTCGGCGAAGCGCACCCTGGCCTCATTGATGCGCCCGTGCTCGTCGAAGAGTTCCTCGCCCAGCGTCACATACCTGAAACCGCCGCCGAGGCCGGGCACCGCCTCGCCTTTGGCGTTCGTGTAGCCTTCCGCCACGCGCGTCACGCGCTCGCGGGTGATCTCCCGCGCCACCTTCGGCTCCATCTCCACGAGGATAAAGCGGCGCGGCGGCAATGTGGCGCAAGCCTCTGGCTTGCGGGCGTCGTAACTCGCCAGCGGGACGCTTGCGCTACCAGCGGCATTCATCTTCAGCACCGCATGGCCCGTCGTCCCGCTGCCGGCGAAGCTGTCTAACACAAGGTCGCCGGGGTTCGTCGCGATTTGCAGGATGCGCTCGATAAGACGCGTGGGCTTCGGGGTGTCAAAAATCGCGTGATCAAATATTGCTTTGATCTCATTTCCTCCGTCGTCCGTGGTCCCTGAATCCTCATATTTCCAGACATCAACAGGAACTAAACCTTTCGTCTGCTCACGAAGGAAAAGTTTCAGCCGTGGGAATTTCGCCTCGCCAGATTTTCCCCACCACAATCGGTTCTCCAAGACGTGCCGGTTATGAGTGTCTTCCTCGTATTTCCAAGCGTGAGTCGGATGCTCGACAGGTTCATTCGTAACAGGGTTCGTCAACGGATAGACCAGCTTGTGTCGCTGCGCTTTTGTTGCCGGGTTGACGTAGGACGCAGTCATCCATGGGCCTCTAGGATCGTTATCGGGATTGTCGTAATTCTCGTCTGACTTTGCGCTGCGCGGCTCCTTCAATGTCTCCAACGCCTCCGACTTCCGATAGACAACGATGTGGTCTTTTAGCGAATAGAACAGCTTTGCATTGTTGCTTCGGGTGTAGCGCTTTTCCCATGCAATGTTCGCGACGAAATTTTGGCGACCGAAGATTTCATCCATGATCAAACGCACGTTTGCGACCTCGTTGTCATCCAAGCATATCCAGATACTCCCATCTTCACTTAGAAACTCCCGCAGCAGCGCCAGCCGCGGATACATCATGCAGAGCCAGCGGTCATGCCGGTCGAGCGTCTCCCCTTCCCGGCCCACGGTGTCGCCGATCCACTTGCGGATGGCCGGGCTGTTGACGTTGTCGTTGTAAGCCCAGCCTTCGTTCCCCGTGTTATAGGGCGGGTCAATGCACACGCACTTCACCTTGCCCGCATAGTAGGGCAGCAGCGCCTTCAGCCCCACGAGGTTATCCGCCTCCACGATAAGATTGCCCGTGCCCGGATCGCCGCAGCCCAGCTCCGGCACGTCCCGCAGCAGCCGGAACTTCACGTCCAGATGATGATTGATGACGGCCTCTTTGCCGATCCAGTTGAGCGTGGGCATGAAAGTCAGTTTTCGAAGGTGGAACCGCGCATTATTGGGAGGCTGGAGGATGGACGACAAAGATGATCCTGCGGAACGCGCCGGAGGCGCTGTGGAAATTAGCCGGTGGTGAAGCGAGTCGGCGAGCGGGAACCACCGGACTGCGGCGATAACCACGGATGCGCCCCGGAGGGTGCGCCGGAGAACATGGCGCGAGGTTCCCGCGCACCCTCCGGGGCGCATTCTTTTTCCTCACATGCTCCGGTCGTTGCGCTCGCCGACTCGCTTCACCACCGGCTAATTTCCGTGGTGCCTCCGGCACCGGCTGAAACGGTCCGCTTTGTGGCCTATGCAAGCGTCTCATCAGCAAGCAATTTCCGCGGGCGCGCGGTCTATGGCGAACCGCCCGCGATTTCCGCCGGGCCGGCGGCGGCGCGGAGGTGGACGTGGATTTCGAGGCCGCGGGGCTGGCGGTTGAGAAAAAACCAGACGAGGAATGTCCCATAAAGCGGCAGGCGCGCGATCCGCGCCCGCCGGGCCGCTGTGCTCGGCGAGGACTTCGTAGCCGAGCGGATCGAGGTAGGCTTTGATGAGCGCGCAGAGTTCGCGGTCATCGTCGATCACGAGCACGCGGGTGGTGGCGGCTTGCGCGCGCTGGCTGGGTGTGGACGAGGGTGGGATCACGGGGCGTGAGGCTGGCAGGGGCGCAGTGTAGAGCGGAGGCCGGAAATAGTCATCCCGGCGGAAAGCATCGGCACCGCGGCTACGGGACGTCTTAAAAGTCTGATCGGGTAGTGATTCTTCCTCTTCCTCTTCCTCTTAATCTTCCTCTCGTCTGGGGGAAAGGAGGAAGATTAAGCGGAAGAGGAAGAGGAAGAGACTTTTTAGACGCCATCTAAGAGGGTGTACCGGAATTCTAAACCGACAGCTTTTTGACCACGGATTGCACGGATTACACGGATTTCTGATTCCTAAAAATCCGTGTAATCCGTGCAATCCGTGGTTCAAAAATCCCCGTTCTCCGAGTTTCGGTTTACCCTCTACGGGCCTTCTGCCGGCCCTCGCTCCAGCCGGGGCAGTGCGCGGACGGCGCGGAGGAAATCCGCCGCGGGCGGGGCGGCGGGGGCGTAGCGCAGGCGGGTGTAGAGGGCGGTGATTTCGCGGATGGCCGCGGCGTGCGTGGCGAAGTGCGCGGCGGCGCGTTCGCCGAAACGGTGCGGGCCTTCGCTGGGCTCGCGGGGCAGGCCGGCGGCGGCGAGGGCGCGGCAAAAGCGGGCGTAGGCGCGGGCGGCGGGATCGGGCGGCGGCCGGCCGGGGCGGCGCTGCCAGAGGCCGATGCTCCCGAGCAGGAGGGCGAGGACGATGGCGACCCAGAGGCCCTTTTCCACCCAGCCGAAACCGCCGAAGCCGAGGGTGGCGAGCGCGGCGCGCTGCTGGTCCTCGTCGAAGCCGAGGACGCGGAGATCCCATTGGTAGTTCACGCTGTCCCAGGCGAGGCGGAGTCCGCGGCGCAACTCGCGCCAGCCGGTGGCGGCGGCGGAGGGTTGGGCGGCATTGGGCGCGGCGGCGGCGCGGGTCTCGAGGAAGCTGTCGAGGCCGGAGCTGAGGCGGTCGGGGGCGATCATCTCGGTGGGGTCCACGCGCTCCCAGCCCGCGCCTTTGATCCAGACCTCGCACCAGGCGTGGGCGTCGCTTTGCCGGACGATGACGTATTTGCCGAGGGCGTTGTATTCGCCGCCGTGGTAGCCGATGACGACGCGCGAGGGAATGCCGGCCACGCGCATGAGCGAGGCAAAGGCGGCGGCGTAGTGCTCGCAAAAACCGGCGCGGCGCTCGAAGAGAAATTCGTCGAGCGCATTGGCGTCGGCATAGGTGCCGGGGTCGAGGGTGTAGGTGAAGCGCTCGTTGCGGAAATAGTGGAGCGCGGCATCGACCAGCTCGCGGTCGCCGGGATGGGCGGTGCGCCAGACATTGACGAGGCTCTGGACGTGGAGGGAAATGCGCGCGGGCCGGCCCGTGGCGGCCTGGCGCTGCTCGGCGGGCAGGGTGGTCTCGCGGTTCTCGGGGCGGGAGATGACTTCGTACTGCATCTGCTTGAGCACGGGGCGTTCGCTTTGCAAAAAGCCGCCGGGATCGAGGCGGGCGCCGCGCACTTCGCTGGCGGGGCGGTCGAGCGCGTAGAGCCAGTGCGCGCCGTGCGGCTCCACGATGATGCGCTGGCGGAGGCCCGCGCCGCCGAGCTGGACGATTTTTGCATTCATCGGCTGGCCGCGCCACCAGGTGAGGCCGTCGCCCTGCCAGAGCACGCCCGCGCGCCAGTACATGACGGACATGGAGGGGACTTTGCCGTCGGGAAATTCCGCGCGGAAGACGAGTTCCCGGCCGAGCGCGAGCGAGGCGATGCTGCCGGGCGAAAGGCTGTCGGACATGCCGCCGGTGCCCGTGAGCGGCTGGCTGAACTGCATGACAAACGGCTGCCGCGAGCGCGGGAAGAAAAGGAAGAGCAGGACGACGATGGGCAGCGCCTGGAGGAGCAGCACGCCGCCGCGCCGCGCCGCGCCGCGGAAGCCGCCCGCATTTTTCCCCCAATGAAAATGGACGAGCGCCGCGGTGAGCAGCACGAAGACGGCGGCGACGTAAAGCCAGACGGTGAAGGACTGGGTGAAGAAGAGATCGCAAAGCGCGAGGAACCAGCCGAGCAGGGCGACGACCTGGAAATCGCGGACGGTGTTGGTTTCGAGCAGCTTCAGGGAGACGAGGAGGAGGAGGATGCTGAGCCCCGGCTCGATGCCGAGCGCGGTGCCGTAGGTCAGCGCGATGCCGCCGGCGCCGAGGCCGAAAAGGACGACTTTCAGCGGCAGGGAGGGGAGCCGCGCGCCGCGCCGGTTCATCAGCAGGCGCGCGCCGCAGGCGGCGAAAAAAAGCGCGACGACCCATGCGGCCATGCGCCCGAAAAGCGGCGCGGCGGCGAGCGCGAGACCCAGCTCGATGGCGAGGAGCGGGGCCGTGACGATGGCGCTGACGGGCCGGTGGAAGAGCTTCATCGCGGCGGGATTTCGTCCGCAGTTGCAAACTCCGCGAGCGCGCGCAGGCAGGCGTGGTAGTGGGCTTCGCCGCGGGTCGGCGCGAAGGCCGCGTCCGGCAGCCGCAGGCCGTAGCTGGCGCCGCCGCGTTCGGCGGCGACGACCCAGCGGGCGAGCTGGCTGAGCCGCGCCTCGTCGTCGAGCGGCGCGAGCGTCTGCCAGTCGAGGTGGAGGATTTCATCGGCCTCGCCGGTCCATTGCTTGATGAGCAGGGGCTGGCCGCGGGCGGCGGCTTTCCAGTCGATGTGCCGCTGGGATTCGCCGGTCTGCCAAGTCCGCACGCCGCCGAAGTCGTCGCCCTCCACGCGCTGGCCGTCGCGCGGCTCGCGCGCCAGGGCGAGGGCGCGGGGCAGCGGGCGGGAGCCTTCCGGTTTCGGATAAACGCAGTACGGCTGGCGCAGCACGACCGCGCGGCGCGCGGTGAAAAAGCCGAGCGGGAAAATGCTCGCCGCTCGGAGAGGAAGGCTGGCAAAGCATCCGCGGCGCACGGCTGGCACGGCGAGGCGCGCGCGCTGCACGCCCGCGGGGCCGATTTCACCGAACTGCGCGGGCTCCGCGGCGCGCACGGTGATGGCGCAGTGCGGGCGGTTTCGGTCGGAGGTGGCGACGAGGGTGACGGACAATTCCTCGCCGGCAAAAACCGGGGCGATGGGATCGGCGGTGAAGGTGAGGCCGCGCAGATTGGCCCACGCATGCACGCTGGAAACGGCGGCCACGCTCGCGAGCACGAAGGCGAGGAGGTAGGCCGCGCCGTTCGTCTGGCTCGCGCCGGCGTACCACATCGCGAGGAGTACGGCGGCGAGGCCGATGGTGTTGCGATTCGGCAGCACCCAGACGCGCGGACTCGGGACGATGATTTTTTTGACCACGGATTTCACGGATTACACGGATTTTCAGAAAACCAATCCGTGAAATCTGTGAAATCCGTGGTCAAAACGCAGTCGGTTTCAGGCTTCGGTTGCGCCTCTGCATTTACGGCACCGCGACCTCGCGGAGCAGGCTCTGCGCGAGCGCGCGCCCGCTTTCGGTGGATTCCAAATCCTGGCCCAGCCGGTGCGCCATCACGCTCGCGCCCACGGCCTGGAGGTCCTCCGGCAGCACCATTTCGCGCCCCTGCATCAGTGCCCACGCCTGCGACGCGCGGAGCAGCGCCAGCCCCGCGCGCGGCGAAAGCCCGGTGCGATGCCGCCGCCGGCTGGCGTCGAGCAGGTCCTGCAAATAGTCGAGCAGCGCGGGCGACGCATGCACCTTGCGGACGTGCGCCTGGATGTCGGCGAGCGCCTCGCCACTCATCACCGGCGGGAGCGCGCGCATCAGCTCGCGGCGGTCCGCGCCGAGCAGCATGGTGCGCTCGGCGGCGCGGTCGGGCACGCCCAGCTCGATGCGCATGAGGAAGCGGTCGAGCTGCGACTCCGGCAGCGGAAAGGTGCCGACCTGATGCTGCGGATTCTGCGTGGCGAGGACGAAAAACGGCGCGGGCAGCGGGTGCGTCACGCCGTCGATGGTCACATGGTTTTCCTCCATCGCCTCGAGCAGCGCGCTCTGCGTTTTCGGAGTCGCGCGGTTCACTTCGTCGATGAGCACGACCTGGGAAAAAAGCGGCCCCGCGTGGAAGACGAAGCGCTGCCGCTCGCGGTCGTAGATCGAGTTACCGAGGATGTCCGCGGGCAGCAGGTCGCTCGTGAATTGGATGCGCCGGAACTCCAGCCCGAGCGACCGCGCGAGCGCCTGCGAGAGCGTGGTTTTGCCGACGCCGGGGAGGTCCTCGATCAGCAGATGCCCGCGGGCGAGGACGCACGAGACGGCCAGCCGGACGGCGTCCTGTTTGCCGACGATGATTTCGCTGACTTGCGAGACGAGCGCCTCGATGCGGTTTTTCATGCGCCGGAAATCTCGTTGGGCGGCGCGGGGACTTCAATGAGCGTCTCGCAGTTCGGGCAGTTGGCGGTGGTGCCGACTTCGGCGGTGGTCACGGCGAGGCGCTGGCCGCAGTGGGGACAGGCGAATTTGAAAAGCGCGGGCTCGGGCGGCGGCGCGGGTTGGGGCGGCGGTGTCGGGAGTAGGACTGGCGCGGGCTGGGGGCGCGGAGTGGGGAGGAGGGCGGGCGTGGGGCGGGGTTCGGTGCGTGCGGGCTCGGCGGTTTCGGGGGCGAAAAGCGCGGGTCTTTTCGACAGTATCCAGCGCAGTGCGAGCACGGTGGCAAAGGCGCAGCCGACCGCCGGGCCATAGACCATCCAGAAGCCGGGAAGCGTGTGGTAGTGCCGCTCGAAAGCCCACCTCGCGCCGAACGCGGCGAGACCGAGCGTGCCAATCCAAAGACCGAAAAAGAGAAGCATCCAGCGGCACCCGCTGCGCCCTTTTCCCTCAGCCGCCGCGAACATCCGCAGGGCGAGCACGGCGAGCACGGCGATGACGACGAGATGCGCTGGGAGGGCGGTCACCGAGAGCATGGCGGCTACAGCGTTTCCGGCTCTTGCAGGAGCGTGCCGATGCGCTGGAGGAGGCGGCCCGCGCCGCCGCCGTCGAGCACGCGGTGATCGAAGCTGAGCGTGAGCTGGGCTTCCGTGACCGGCGTGAATTGCGCGGCTTTTTTGTCCCAATGCGGGACGGTGCGGCCCGCGCCCATGCCGAGGACGAGGGTCTGCTCGGGGAGGGGGATGGGCGTGGCCCATTCGAGGCCGAAGGTGCCGAAATTCGTGACTGTGGCGATGCTGCCGCCCTGCGCGGCGGCGGGGAGGCGGCGCTGGCGGGCGAGCTCCACGAGTTCGTTGTAACGCACGGTCATCTGCGCGAGCGGCGTCTGGTCGGCGTGGCGCAGGACGGGGACGAGCACGCCGTCCTCGGCCTCGACGGCGAAGCCCACGTCGATGGCGCGCGGATGGACGATTTTGTCGCCGATGAGCCGTCCGGCGGGCGCGCTGTTTTCGCCGAGCGCGACGGCGAGCGCGCGGAGGGCGTAGAGCGCGGGGCCGGGCTTGGGGTCGCACGTTTTGCGATGCGCGAGCATGGCGTCGAGGCGGATGGGCATGCCGACGGTGGCGAGCGGACGCGACCACGAGCGGCGCATGGCGTCGGCCACGGCCACGCGCATGGAGGAGGCGGGACTGAGCCGGTGGTGCTCGAGCGAGGAGAGGAATTTTTCAAAGTCCTCGACGGTCACGCGCCCCGCCGCGCCGCTGCCCGCGATGCCGGCGAGGTCGGCGGCGTGCAAGCCGAGTTCGTTCATCCGCGCCTTCATCCGCGGCGACATGAAGCCCGCGCCCGCCGCATGCGCCGGCACCGGCAGCCCGCGCACCGTGGGCTGCACGCCCGCGCTTTTTTTCGCCGCGACCGTGGCCGCGCCATTCGTCTCGTCCGCGGGAGCCGCAGGAATGGGTGCATCGAGCCCGGCGCGCCTGGCCTCTGCGTCCGTGACTTCGAGAAAGCCGAGCGTCGCGCCGACGGCGTAGCTTTGCCCGATCTCGATGCGCCACTCCGCCACGCGCCCCGCGCAGGGCGAGGTCACGCCCATCGTGGCTTTGTTCGTCTCGACATCGAGGACGTCCTGATCGCTCTCCACGGCGTCGCCCACTTTGAAGGTCATCGCGACAATGGTGGCCTCGGCGATGGATTCGCCGAGCTGCGGCATGATGATCGGAATTCGCGGCATGGTCTCGGTTTTCTACATTCGCAAAAGCTCGCGCATCTTCGCGCCGATGGTCTTCGCGGTGGGTCGGTGGGTGCCCCAAAGGTTCGGGTGAAAGGGCACGGGCGTGTCTTTGGCGTTGAGCCGCTGCGGCGGGGCGTCGAGCAGGCCAAAGCCTTCCGTCGCGACCCGCGCGATGATTTCCGCCGTCACGCCGCCCCACGGCCAGGCTTCGCCGACGGCGAGCAGGCGGCCGGTGCGCGCGACGCTCGCGAGCACGGTGTCGGTGTCGAGCGGCTTGATCGTGCGCAGGTCGATGACTTCGATTTCCCAACCCTCCGCGGCCAGCTCCTCCGCGCACGCGAGCGACTCATGCAGCATCGCGCTGTAGGTCACGATCGTGGCGTCGCGGCCCGCGCGGGCGATGCGCGCTTTGCCCGTGGGCATCGCCTCGGTGGGCAGCGCCTCGGCCTTGAGGTGGTAATACAAATACTTGTGCTCGCAGAAGATGACCGGGTCATCGATGGCCACGGCTTCGAGCAGCATGGAGTAGGCGTCCTCGACCGTCGCGGGCGTCATCACGATGAGGCCCGGATAATGCGCGTAGAGCGCCTCCATGCTCTGGCTGTGAAACGGCCCCGCGCCCGCGGTGCCGCCGCTCGGCAGGCGGATGGTGATGGGGCAGGGGACATTGGTGCGCCAGTGCAGCGTGGCGGCGTGGTTCACGATCTGGTTGAAACCCACGGTCGAGAAATCGGCGAACTGCATCTCGATGATCGGGCGCATCCCCTCGATGGCCGCACCGATGGCGCTGCCGACCATCGCGTCCTCGCTGATTGGCGAGTCGAGCACGCGGCCGGGAAATTCCTGCGCGAGATTTTTCGTCGCCTTGAAAGCGCCGCCAAATGAGCCCACGTCCTGACCGTAGATATAAACGCGCGGATCGTCGGCGAGCGCGCGGGCCTGGGCTTCGCGGATGGCTTCGAGGTAGGTGATCATTCGGCGTGAAATCCCTCGCTCAGATGCCGCGTGGCGAGCGCGCACCAGTCCTCTTCGCTCGGGTCGGGTGCGGGCTCGCGCAGGGTCATGGCCACGGCCTCGTCGATCTGCCGCTGCGCCGCGTTTTCGAGATCGCGCAGCGCGGCCTCCTCGGCCCAGCCTTCCTTGCGCAGGCGCTGCTCGGCGAGCTTCAGGCAGTCGAGCCCGAGCCGCGATTCGCGGAGATTCTCGGCGATGTAGTGCGAATCATCGTGCTCGCCGTGGCCCGCCAGCCGGAGGAGCGAGGCGACCACGAGCTGCGGCCCGCCGCCCGCCCGCGCACTGGCGACCGCCTTGCTCAAAACGCGCAGGCAGTTTTCCAAATCCGTGCCGTCCACGCTGTGCCCGGCCACGCCGTAGCCTGCCGCCTTGTCCACCAGATCGGCGCAGGCAAACTGCCGCGCGGTCGGCGTGGAGTAGGCATACTGGTTGTTCGCCACGACGAGGACGAGCGGCAGTTTTTCCACCGCGGCGAGATTCAGCCCCTCGTGAAACGCGCCGGTCGAAGTCGCGCCATCGCCCAGGCACGTCGCGCCGACCGTGCCCGCGATGCCGCGAAAGCGCCGCCCCATGAGCGCGCCCGCGACCGCCGGGATCATCGCGCCGAGGTGGCTGATCATCGCCAGCATCCCTTCGCGCGGGCGGCCGCGATGCACGTTGCCATCGCGCCCGCGCATCGGCCCGAGGCGCGAGCCCATGTAGGTGCGCGTGCAGTCGAGCAGCGTCTCGCCAAAGGCGAGCCGCCCCGCCTGATCGCGGATCAGCGGCGCGAAGACATCGCCCGCCCGCAGCGCCATGCCCACCGCCACGCTCAGCGCCTCCTGCCCGCGCCCGAGAAACACGCCGCCGGTGATTTTTCCCCCGCGGTAGAGGCTGGCGATTTTCTCCTCCAGCAGCCGCGCGAGCAGCATCCAGCGGTAGGCCGCTAGGTAGGTCGTGGAAAACTCGGAAGTCCCCGCCGGGGTGGGCGGAGCCTCGGTGGCGTGAAGCATGGCGCGGACTCTACGAGGCGCGTCGCGCGCGGCGCAACGGTTTCTTCAC
>JAYWEP010000270.1:0-8454 GCA_043779205.1 Chthoniobacter sp.
TCGCCCTGCCGGAGCACTTCGCCGAGCAGGCCGACGAGATGCTCAAGAGTTCCTACAATCTGGAGTTCCTCGGCCTGCGCCGCGCGCGTCTGGAAAGGCCCGGAGGGCCGGCAGAGCCGGAGCGAAGCGGAGACAGACGAAGTCAAATTAGCCGGGGGTGGAGCGTAGCGGAACCCCCGGCTAATTTCTGCCGGCCCCTCGCGGGGCCGTTCTCATGTTCGCACGAAAGCCAACCCCATCGGCGTCGCCGCCTACGCCTTGCAGTCGAAACTGCCCGGTGAACTGAAAGGAAAACTGCTCACCGCCAAACAGCTTGCCGACATCGTCCGGGCGGAAATGGAGGGCGGGAAATGAGTGCCGCCGTTACCCATTAATACAACTCAGATCACAATGACAAAGAAGACGAAATTCAACTCACACAAAATGATGGAGAGGGCCATCGAAGTGATGAAGGAATCCATCAACGAGCCGCGTGCTGACGGAAAGGCGAGTCCCTTGGTCGGTGCGGTGCTGTGGAAACCCGATGGCTCCGTGGAAACGGCTCACCGTGGAGAACTGCGGGAGGGCGATCACGCCGAGTTCACACTGCTTGAGCGGAAGAACCGGGCGAGCAAGCTGGATGGGTCCATCCTCTTTGCCACGCTGGAGCCGTGCGCGCCCGGCGCGCGGAATCACCCGAAGCTGAGTTGTGCCGAGCGGATCGTGAACGCCCGCATCAAGGAGGTTTGGGTCGGTATCGAAGACCCGGACCCGACCGTGGACCGAAAGGGTATCAAATTTCTTCAGGACCACGGCGTCACCGTTCACATGTTTGAACGCGATCTTCAGGAGCAAATCCAGGCGGCGAACAAGGAGTTCATTGCGCAGGCAATAGAGCGGAGGGCTGCGGCGGAAGAGGTAGGTGAGGAAGTAACCCTTTCGACTCTGGAAAATCCGGTTTCGACGGCGGACCTGAGGGATTTCTCGCAGAAAGTGCTGGGGCGCTATCGCGCGCTGACGAAGATCGAAGATGCGGTTAATTCGGAAGCGTTCCGGCGGCGATTGGTTCAGCAAGGCCTGCTGAAAACCGAGGGCAAGAAGGTCGTCCCTGCTGGTTTCGGAATGCTGCTCTTCGGCCAATCGCCACGGGATATCATGCCTCAGGCTGGCCTGCTCGGGACGATTCATTATCTGGATGGAACCGAGGAGGTCCGCGACTTCGACGGGCCAATGGTCCTGGTCCCCGAGCAGGCTATCCAATGGCTCAAAGATAAGCTGCCCAATCCCATCGACCGCAGCGGTGCACAGCGAAAGGAGGCGAGCGAGAAGTTCTACGAACTGGTCCGCGAGGGTATCGTCAACGCGCTGGTGCATCGGAACTACGACATCGCGGGTGCAAAATGCCAGTTGTTAGTCACGCCGGACACCATAACGATCAAGAGTCCCGGCGAACCGGTGCCGCCAATTACGTTGAAGCAGTTGCAGGAATTCAATGCGCCGATGCTCAGCCGCAATCCGGTGCTCCATTATGTTTTCGCCAAGATGGAACTGGCGGAGGAACGCGGCTTGGGCCTGAAGTCGATGATGGCCCGCGCGTCCGATGTCGGCTTGCCGTTGCCGAAATATGCCTGGGAGAATCCGTATTTGGTGCTGACGCTGTATCGCAGTGGCGAGGGTGCGCTTGGTAGTTTGAATCCCGTCGTCCGTGCGCAGTTGAACGATGACGAGCAGGCGTCATGGGAGTTCATTGCAGGCAGGCAGTCGGTGACCAGCCCGGATTTGATGGCGCGACTCGGCTTTGATGAGCGCAAAGCTCAGCGTGTCCTGAAGAAGCTCCAGGACGCCGGATTGCTTCGACGCTTGGGGCGAGGTCCGGCAACCCACTACCAGGTCGTTCAACCATGAGGCCATATCGCGACAATATTCCCGACAAAGCATCGGGACTCGGCAGGCAGTCAGAGCCGAAATCAGAAATCCCGACAATAATCCCGACAAAGTGTCGGCATTCGGGAGGCGTCGGACGGTCCACGATTGAATCCCGACAAAAGTTGCCATCGGGTGAATTCGGATTTGCCGTTCATTGAATCGCAACCTCGTTGAGGGAACCATGGGCCACGAACCTTCACCGCAATCCGAAATCATCCTCTACCAGACGGAGGACGGGCGGACGCGTGTGCAGTGCCGGTTTGAAGATGAGACGCTGTGGCTGACGCAGGCGCTCATTGCGGAGCTGTTCCAAGTCACGGTGCCGACGGTGAACGAGCACCTAAAAGGCATTTACGCTGAGGAGGAACTGGCGGCGGGGGCAACTATTCGGAAATTCCGAATAGTTCGATTGGAGGGCAGCCGGGAGGTAGCCCGGGAGATCGAGCACTACAATCTGGAGGCCATTCTGGCCGTGGGTTTCCGGGTGCGCAGCCATCGGGGCACGCAGTTCCGGCAATGGGCGACGGGGCGCTTGGGCGAGTATCTGGTGAAGGGCTTCACGATGGATGATGAGCGGCTGAAAAATCCGCCGGGCAAGGGGCAGAAGGATTACTTCGACGAGTTACTGGAGCGGATACGGGACATCCGTTCGTCGGAGCGGCGCTTCTACCAGAAGGTGCTCGATATTTACGCGACGAGTGTGGACTACACGCCGGATGCGGAGCAGTCGCACCGCTTTTTCGCCGCCGTGCAGAACAAGATGCACTGGGCCACGCACGGTCACACCGCCGCCGAAGTCATCCACGAGCGAGCCGATGCGGGGCAGCCTTTCATGGGTCTGCGAACGACACGCCCCGGTGGAATCGTGCGCAAAGAGGACGTAGCCATCGCCAAGAACTATCTGACGGAAGGCGAACTCCAGGTGCTCAATCGCGTCGTGAATCTCTACATCGAATACGCGGAACTGCAGGCGCTGGAGCGCATCCGGGACATTCGTTCGTCGGAGCGGCGCTTTTACCAGAAGGTGCTGGATATTTACGCGACGAGTGTGGACTACACGCCGGATGCGGAGGCATCGCATCGCTTTTTCGCGGCTGTGCAAAATAAGATGCACTGGGCCACGCACGGTCACACCGCCGCCGAAGTCATCCACGGGCGTGCCGATGCCGGGCAGCCTTTCATGGGTCTGCAAACGACACGCCCCGGTGGAATCGTGCGCAAAGAGGACGTAGCCATCGCCAAGAACTATCTGACGGAAGCCGAACTCCAGGTGCTCAACCGCGTCGTGAACCTCTATATCGAATACGCGGAACTGCAGGCGCTGGAGCGCAAGCCGATGACGATGAGGGACTGGATCACGAAGCTGGATGAGTTCCTGAAAATCTCCGGGCGCAAGCTGCTGGATCACGCGGGCGGGATTTCCGCCGAATCCGCCAGGGCCAAGGCGGAGCTGGAGTATGCCCGGTATCGCGCGCTGCTGGATGCGGAGCCGCAGCGCGTGGATGCGGAGTTTGAAAAGGCGGCGAAGGAATTGAAGAAGCTGCCGAGGCCGAAGAAACCCAAGCCGCCGAAGCCATGAGCGAGGAACCTTGGTCTCGCGCATGACTCCTTTCACGCTGCCTCCCGGCTGCTCCCGCAGCATGCGGGTGAGAAATTTCCATGAACTGGTGACGACGCCGTTCGCCGGCGGCGTCAATGCCCTCTGCTGGCCGCGCACGCTGCCGGGCGATTTCGGCGAAGTGGTGGAGCTTCTGGGCGCGGGCGAGGGGATCATCACGCTCGACGACGCTAGACTCGCCAGCCTCCCCGTGAGCGCCGCGGGCCGGGTCGCCATCGACATTCTTCTCGAAGACCAGCGGCTGCTCCGGGGTCACGACCGCGATCCCGTCCTCAACTGCATCCACGGCTATCCGCGCGACGACGATGCGGGGCCGGTGCCCACGGACGTCTTCTCCTTCCACGCCGACAGCGCCCCGGTGGAGGCCGATACCTGGCTTTGCACTTATCACGGGCTGGCGAGCGAGGGCCTGCGCAACGACGAGGCGCAACGGCGCGTGGACCTCCCCGAAACCCGCGCCGAACTCCTCCAGCTTTTCGGCGGGGTAGATGACGACGACTTCCTCGAATACCTGCGCGAGCACTGCTACGACCTCCACTACGCCCCCGTCCCGCAGGCGCGGCCCTTTTCCTTCGGCGTGGGCAACCTCTGGCGCATCGCCGTGGACTGGCCCGGCAGCCCTGTCCCCCCGTGCATCCATCGCGCTCCTGAAACCGTGTCCGGCCAGTCGCCGCGGTTGCTGCTGATCAGTTGAGAAACTTGGAGGCGTGTGAAAAGGGACGGGGCATTTCCGCGTTGCATCCGCGGAGGTGAGATCACAGCAGCGCCGAGTCGTCGCGCTTTTCGAGGCGCATGATTTGTTTCTTCACGACCTCGACGTTCTTCGTCAGCTCGAAAAGCGCCTTCACGATTTCGGCTTTGGTCGGCTCGTCGGCGAGGGCGGGGAGCAGGGGATGAATGCTGGTCACGCCGGCGGCGAGGGTGTTGCAGGCGGTGCGGATTTCGGAAATGGCGGTGGGTCGGTCCATGCGGCGCAGCATGTGGCGGCGGCCCTCGACGCGCAAGCGGGCGGCGTGGCAGAGTGCGCGGCATGAAGATCATCGTCACCTGCGGGCCGAGCTATGAACCGATCGACGAAGTGCGCCGGATCACGAATTTTTCCACCGGGCAGATGGGCAGCCGCCTCGCACGGACGCTCGCGGCGGCGGGGCATGAGGTGACGTGTTACAAAGGCGTGGCGGCGACGACCAAGGAGCACGCGGAGCCGGCGCAGGTCGTGACTTTTACAACCAATGACGATCTGGAAGCGCGCCTCGCTTCGCTGAAGGCGCGGGAGGAAATCGGCGCGGTCTTTCACGCGGCGGCGCTGGCGGATTTCAAAATCTTCTGGGCGCGCGACAGGCAGCGGAAAATCTCCAGCCGGGCCGGCGCGGTGACGCTGGAGCTGGTGCCGTCGAGCAAAGTCATCAGCGAATTGCGGGAGCTTTTTCCGCAGGCGAAAATCGTGGGCTGGAAGTATGAGCTGGACGGCACGCCCGCCGATGTGGCGGCGAAGGCGGCGCGGCAGATTGCGGAAAACCACACGGATGTCTGCGTGATGAACGGGATGGCTTACGGGCCGGGCTACGGCATCTATGCGGCGGATGGCGCGCGGCAGCATGTGGCGAATACGGCGGCGCTGTGCGGGTGGGCGGTGGAGTGGCTGATGGGGTAGGTGCGGACAGTTGCCGCTGGTTGAGCGGGATGGAGAGTGCGTGGCGCGGACGCCCTCGTCCGCATTTGTCCGACGGGTGCCCCGCCCGGCGTTCGGCGGACGGGGCGTCCGCCCGACAGCCGCGGACGAGGGCGTCCGCGCCACGCTGCGGCGGCTACGCGCGCTCGGCGAGGAAGGTGGTGATCTGCTCGGCGAGTTTGCGGCTGATGCCCTCGGTGGCGGCGATGTCCTCGACGCTGGCGCGGCGGAGGCGGGCGACGCTGCCGAATTTTTGCAGGAGGATTTTTTTCCGCGGCTCGGAGACGCCGGGGCAGTCGTCGAGGAGGCTCTCGGCGATGCGGCGTTTCATCAGGAGCTGGTGGTAGCCGTTGGCAAAGCGGTGGGCTTCGTCGCGGATGCGCTGGAGCATTTTCAGCGCGCCGCAATCGTGCGGGAGGATGAGCGGGAGCGGGCGGCCGGGCCGGTGGATTTCCTCGAACTCTTTCGCCAGGCCGATGATTGGCAGCTCGTGCAGGCCGAGGCGCTGAAGCTCGCGGCAGGCGGAGGAGAGCTGGCCTTTGCCGCCGTCCACGATGACGAGGTCGGGGAGGCGGGGGAGGGGAATTGAGGATTGGGGATTGGAGATTGGAGATTGGGGATTGGTGGCGTCGAGACGGGCGAGGCGCTCGCTGGGGAGTTCCTGGGAATACTCGCCGGAGGCATCCACCACGGACCCGCGCTCGCCGCTCAAATTTTCAATTCTCAATCTCCAATCCTCAATTTCCTGCCCCGCCTCCCGCACCACGCGCGCATACCGCCGCCGCACGACCTCGGCCATGCTCGCGAAGTCATCCTGCCCGGCGACCGTACGGATGCGGAAGCGGCGGTAGAGATGGTTTGCGGGCTTGCCGTCCACGAAGCAGACCATGCTGGCGACGATGTGGGTGGTGCTGATGTTGGAAATATCGAAGCACTCCATGCGGCGCGGCGGTGCGCCGAGCGAGAGGGCTTCGCCGAGCGCGGCGAGGTCGGCGATGGGATTGATGGTGCTGGTCACGCCGAGGCGGTGGCGCTGGTCGCGGTTGTAGCGGGCCATCGGCTTCGTGGTTTTGCGAAGGTCGTCGAGCATGTTGCGCATCTCGGCGGCGCGCTCGAAGTCGAGGGCGGTGGCAGCTTTGCGCATTTCGTCTTCGAGGGTCTGGAGGAGTTCCTTTGACTGGCCCGTGAAAAACTCGCAGGCGCGCTCGATGCGCTCGCGGTATTGCCCGGCGTTGGTGTCGGCGAGTTTCATCGGCACTTGATAGGTGGATGATTTCAGCTCGCGCTCAGTCGGGGTGCCGCGGCCAAAGGTCAGGACGCCGAATTTTTTCCGCATGAAATTCAGCGTCTGCCGCAGCGCGCCGGAGTGGGCGAAGGGGCCGAAGTAGCGGGCGTTGTCGTCCTTCTTGAATCGCGAGAGGCGGAAGCGCGGCCACTCGTCGGCCATGTCCACCTTGACCATGAGGAAGCGTTTGTCGTCGCGGAAGCTGACGTTGTAGCGCGGGCGGAATTCCTTGATCAGCCGGCCTTCGAGGAGCAGCGCCTCGGGCTCGCTGCCGGCGAGGTGCCACTCGAAATCCCAGATCGCATCAAGCAGCGCGCGGGTCTTGATGTCGGCGCGCATGGCGCGGCTGGGCATGAAATACTGGCCCACGCGTTTGCGCAGGTCGCGCGCTTTGCCGACGTAGATGACGCGGTTGAAACGGTCGCGCATGAGATAGACGCCGGGCTTGTGCGGGACATCGCGGAGCTTGATTTTCGGATCGGCTTTCTCGGGCGCGGACATGGGTGGGGAGAGCATCGGCGAGTGGCGCGGAGGCTCAACAGGAATGCCGGGGTGTTGTTTTTAACGCAGAGGCGCAGAGACGCAGAGGACGCGGAGAAGACGATGAAAAGAAACGTGCGCGGAAACTCTGCGGACTCTGCGTCTCTGCGCCTCTGCGTTTGAAAAATGCGCGCACTACTCCTGCGGCTCGCGGGCGACCATGTTCATGCAGCGGGTGATGAGCGCGGTCCAGCCGGTCTGGTGCGGGGCGCCGAGGCCGCGGCCGGTCTCGCCGCAGAAGTGCTCGTGGAAAAGCAGATGGTCGCGCCAGTGCGGATCGCTGGCGGCGCGGGGATCGCCGCCGAAGCAGGGGCGCGCGCCTTTTTCATCCGGAAGGAAAAGGTGGGTGATGCGCCGGGCCAGCTCGTGCGCGACTTGCGAGAGATTCATGAGCGTGCCGGAGCCGGTGGGGAACTCGACCTGGAGGGCATCGCCCCAGAAATGGTGGTAACGCTCCAGCGCCTCGATGAGGAGGTAGTTCATGGGCAGCCAGATGGGGCCGCGCCAGTTGGAGTTGCCGCCAAACATGCAGCTTTGCGATTCGGCGGGCTCGTAGCCGATGCAGTAGTCGTCGCCGTCGAGCGCGAGGCGGTAGGGCGCGTCGCCATAGACGCGGGAGAGCGAGCGGATGCCGTACGGGGAGAGGAATTCCTTTTCATCGAGCACGTATTTCAGGACGCGCAGCAGCCGCTCGCGCGTGGGGATGGCGAGCAGCCGGCGGATGCTCGTGCCGCTGCCGGTGCGCTTTTCGAGATAGGAGATATTCTCCGCGAGATCGTAGCGGTTTTTGATGAACCACTTCAGCCGCTTCTTGAAACCGGGCAGCCGGTCGATGGTGTCCTGCTCCAGAATTTCCACGCCGAAAAGCGGGAGCAGCCCGACCATCGAGCGCACGCGCAGCGGCACTTTGTGGCGGCCTTCGATGAGGAGCTGGTCGTAGTAAAAGCCGTCGGTTTCATCCCACAGCCCGCCGTCGCCGACATCGTTCATCGCGTCCACGATCTCGACGGTGTGCTCGAGAAATTTCGACGCGATGTCCTCGTAGGCGGGATTGGTGAGCGCGAGTTCGAGGGCGATGGCGAGCATCGTTTCGCAATAGAAAGCCATCCACGCCGTGCCGTCGGCCTGGGCGAGCGACTGGCCGCTGGGGAGCGGTTTCGAGCGGTCGAAAAGCCCGATGTTATCCAGCCCGAGGAAGCCGCCGGCAAAGATGTGTTTGCCCTGCACGTCCTTGCGGTTCACCCACCAGGTGAAATTGATGAGCAGCTTTTGGAAGACGCGTTCGAGGAACTGCGTGTCGCGCGCGCCGGGCTTGCCGCTGATTTTATAGACGCGCCAGCAGGCCCACGCGTGGACCGGCGGATTCACGTCGCGGAAATTCCACTCGTAGGCCGGGATCGCGCCGCTCGGGTGCATGTACCACTCGCGGAGGAA
>JAYWEP010000271.1:0-13573 GCA_043779205.1 Chthoniobacter sp.
CCAGTGACAATCAGGTGACAAACTCACGTATATCTCGTGACAAACCCCACCGCATATCCGATGCCGAACACTACTGGCTGGAGCTTGGGCACGAGGATCGGTTAGCACGAGATGGCTTCGCGATAGATGGCTTCGAGGGCGCGGGCCTGGGCGGCGAGGGCGAACCCGGTGGAGACTCGGGCGGCGGCGGCGGCGCTCGTGGCGGCGTAGCGCGTGGGATCGCGGGTGAGGGTGAACAGCGATTGCGCGAGGGCCGGTGCATCGCGCTCGGGCGTGAGGAGGCCGCTAATGCCGTGCTCCACCGCCTCGGGGATGCCGCCGTGATTGGTGGCGACGACGGGCAGGCCGCCGGCCATCGCTTCGAGCATGGCGTTGGGGACGCCTTCCTGATCGCCGTCGGAGCCGAGTTCGCTGGGGTGCAGGAAGAGATGCGATGCGGCGTAAAGTGCGCGCAGTTTTTCCTGCGGCAGAAAGCCGGGAAACGCAACGCGCTCCGCGAGGCCGAGCGATTCCACGAGCGCCCGCAACTCCGGCAATTGCGGGCCTTCGCCGGCGATGGTGAAGGTGGCGCGGGGAAACTCGCGCGCGAATTCGGCGAAGGCGCGCAGGCTGGTGGTGAGCCCTTTTTTTGCAATGAGGCGGCAGGCCTGCACGCAGCGCCACGCACCGTCGGCGGGCGCGGTGCGCTGGGTGAAGGGAATTTCATCGAGCGGGATGCCGGTGCGGTGCAGGCGGATTTTCCCGCGCGGTGCGCCGAGCGCGATGAGACGCTCCGCGAGCGATTCGGAGCGGACGAGGAGCAGCGTGGCGCGCTCCAGCATGCGGCGGGTGCGGGCGAGGTGGGCGGGTTTGTGCAGGTCGATCTGCGCGTCGGCACCGTGAAAGCTGACGACCACGGGCAGCGGGCAGATTTCCAGCAGCGGCAGGAGATGCACGCCGATGTGGCCGAAATAAACGTGCAGCACTTTCGCGCCGCTCTTTTCCAAAGCCGCGAGGATGCGCCGCGCCTCGGAGCGGTAGATCGTGATGGGCCGGTCGAGCAATTGCTTTTGCACGAAGCGCCGGAGCTGGTGCGTGCGCGGCTTCGGCAGGACGACGATTTCATCGAAGGGAAACTCCGCCGCGTGCTCCCGCTTTTGGCAGAAGACGACGGGCCGGAAGGCGCGCAGGGCGGTGATCTGCCGGTAGATGTGGAGCATCTCCGGCTTGAGGAAAGTGACGACGTATTGCGCGGCGACGGGCGCGGTGGGAGTGGCGGAGCTTGTCACGGGTGCGGCTGCATCTATGTTCCGCGCCGCATGCGGAGAGAAGTCGAAATCGTCAACCAACTCGGATTACACGCGCGGCCCGCCGCGGAGTTCGTGCGCGCGGTGCATAAGTTCAAGTCGGAGGTGACGATTCGGAAGGGCGACGAGAATTTCAGCGGCGGGAGCATTCTCGAAGTGCTGAGCGCCAATCTCGATTGCGGCTCGCGCATCATCATCGACGCCATCGGCCCCGACGCGGAGCAGGCGCTGGAGCGGCTGTGCGAGATGCTCCACGATTTCAAGCGGCAGGAAGAGGACGGGCGGATGTGAGATTCGCCTGTCGCCGCGCGCGGCGGTTCCCGTAGCATCCGCGGCGCATGGACTATCTCGAAAAAGCCCGCCGCGTCATCGCGCTCGAACTCGCCGAAGTGCAGCGGCTCATGGCCCGGCTGGATGACTCGTTCACGCAGGCCGTGCAGACGATCCGGCAGAGCGTGGAGAATCGCGGAAAGGTGGTGGTCGTGGGTGTGGGCAAGTCCGGGCACATCGGCGAGAAAATCGCGGCGACGCTGACCAGCACAGGGTCTCCGGCGGTCGTGCTCAATTCGCTTAATGCGCTCCACGGCGATCTCGGCGTGGTGGCGGATGGCGATGTCATCCTCGCGCTCAGCTCCAGTGGCGAGACGGATGAACTCATCAACATTCTCCCCGCGCTCCAGCGCTTCGACGTGCGGATCATCGCGCTCACCGGCAACGCGAAATCCTTCCTCGCGCAAAACTGCCACGTCCACCTCGACGTGGGCGTGGAGCAGGAGGCGTGTCCGCTGAACCTCGCGCCGACCTCCAGCACCACCGTCATGCTCGTGCTCGGCGATGCGCTGGCGATGGTGCTGCTCGAAGCGCGCGGTTTCAAAAAGGAGGACTTCGCCCGCTTTCATCCGGGCGGAAGGCTCGGGCGCACGCTGCTGCTGAAGGTCCACCAAATCATGCGCGGCGCGGAGCAGATGGCCGTGGTGCCGCCGACGATGCTCGTGCGCGAGGTCTTGCACGCGATGGCGAAAGCGCGCGCCGGTGCGGCCGAGGTGGTCGATGAAAGGCACCGGCTGCTCGGCATTTTCACGCACGGCGATTTTGGCCGGCATTTTCAAAAACACGCCGATCTTTTGGAGCGAGCCGTCGGCGATTTCATGACGCGCAACCCGATCACCGTCCGCGGCGACCGCCTCGCTGCCGAAGTCCTCCACATTCTCGAAACGCACCGCATCGACGACCTCGTCGTCGTGGACGAAGCGAACACGCCCATCGGCGTCGTCGATTCGCAGGACCTCGCGCGGTTTAAGATGATCTAGGTAGCGCAAGCCTCCGGCTTGCAATTCACGGACGGAGCAAGCCGGAGGCTTGCGCTACTTTGCCGCAGCCGGTGCGTCCGCTTTGGCGACGGCGGCTTTGGCGAGTTTGGTGATGTGGCGGAGGACGAGGAAGAAGGCGATGAGGCCGATGGCGAGGAAAGCGTATTCGCCGGGGTGCCGGGCCTGCTCCGCACCGGTGGCGGCAGCGAGGCCGTGCTGGGCCGTGGAGCCGAGCCAGACGAAAAAACAATTCGCGGGGATGATCGCGAAAAAGGTGGCGAGGAAGTAGGGCCAGAAGCCGATGGCGGTGAGGCCGTAGGCGTAGTTGGCGAGGCCGAAGGGAATCGGGCAGAGGCGCAGGAGGGCGATGATTTTCCAGCCCTCACGGGCCACCGCGTTGTCGATGAGGCGGAATTTTTCGTGATGCCCGAGCCAGCGATTAACGGCGTTGCGGGCGAGGTGGCGGGAGATGAGAAAGTTGAGCGCCGCGCCGGCGTTCGTGCCGAGGGTGATGGCGATGAATCCTTTCCAAAACTCGAAGCCTCCACCGGCGGCCAAAGCGAAAGGCGCGAGCGGGACGGCAACCATTTGTAGCAGCACGACCATGCCGGCATAGGCGAGCACGCCGAGCCAGCCGAATTGCTGGAATTTGTCATGGGAGGAGTGGAGGAGGTCGGTCAGGCGGTGCATGGATTTTGGGAGCGGTGGTATTCGCAGAATGCGTGCCGTTTGCAACCGCGCGCGCCGCTTGAAGCGGGGGCGCGCAGGCCCTACACAGCGCGCGTGCTCACCTCGCTCAAAGTCCGCCACTTCCGCTGCTTCGAGGCGTTCGAGGCGGAGTTTGCGCCGGGGGCAAATTTCATTGTGGGGCCGAATGCGCGCGGGAAGACGTCGGTGCTGGAGGCCGCGTGCATTTTGCTGCGGCTGCAATCGCCGCGGGTGACGCGGCTGGCGCATGTCATACAGCACGAGCGGCGCGGGTTGGTGGTGGATGGATTTTTCGGCGCGAGGCACCTGCAGTTTTACCTCAGCCGCGAGCGGAAAAAGCTGGCGCTCGACGGGGTGGAGCAGAAGTCGGCACGGGAGTATCTGGAGATCGCGCGGCTGGTTTATTTTGGAAATCGCGACATCGAGATCGTGCGCGGATCGGGCGAAGGGCGGCGGCGGTTTTTGGATTTCGTGGCGGCCCAGCTCGACGGCGGGTACCGGAAAACGTTGCGCGATTACGAGCGCGCGCTGCGGTCGCGGAATCTGCTTTTGAAATCGGCGGCCCCGCGCTGGCGGGAGATCGCGGCGTTCGACGAACCGCTCGTCGCCGCGGGCGTGCGGGTCGCGGAGGGGCGCGGGCGCTTGATCCGCGAGCTGCAGGAGCCGGTGAATGCGGCGCACGCGGCGATCAGCGGTGCGCGGGAGAAGCTGCGGCTGGACTATCTGCCGGGCGGCGGGGGGGACTTCGCCACCGCGCTCGTGGCTGCGCAGAAGGAGGATGCGCGGCTGCGGCAGACGACGGTGGGGCCGCATCGCGATGACGTGGCGTTTTTTCTCAACGAGCTGTCATCGGACATCGCCAGCGAGGGGCAGCAGCGCACGCTGGTGCTGGCGCTGAAGCTCGGCGCGGCGCGGCTGATCGGGCGGCATTTCGGCACGCCGCCACTGCTTCTCCTCGACGACATTTTCGGCGAACTTGATCTCGCCCGCCGCGCGGCACTGCTCGCGGCATTGCCCGCCGGCGCGCAGCAGATCATCACCACCACGCATCTCGACTGGGCTCCGCCGGATTCCGCGGCGCAGGTGCTGCGGCTCTAGGTGGGTGCCGAAACCCGTCTTGGCCTTTTTTTTGACCACGGATTGCACGGATTACACGGATTACAGAAATCCAAATCCGTGAAATCCGTGATCAATAAATTCCGTCAGTTTTGAATTTCGACGACCGCGAGTGAGAAAGAAGCGGAGTGTTTTTCCAAAAACTCGCGCTGCACCGGGCGCGATTTTTTCAGACCTGGAGAGTAGGGGGGTCGAACCCCTGACCTCGTCATTGCGAACGACGCGCTCTACCAACTGAGCTAACTCCCCGTCTGAAATCAGGCCGCGAACTATTGCCGGAATGCGCGACGCGGCAAGCGAAAAGTCGGCGTGCGCGCGCGCGGGCAAAATGCGTGTTCCCATCGCGCGGGGTTCGCGGCTAGAACGTGCGCCCTATGAAAATCGTCGTCGCTTATTCCGGGGGTCTCGACACCTCCGTGCTGCTCACCTGGCTGAAGGAAACCTACTCCGCGGAGATCGTCGCGTTTTGCGCGGATGTGGGGCAGGAGGAGGAGCTGGATGGGCTGGAAGCCAAGGCGCTTAGCACCGGCGCGGGCAAGTGCTACATCGACGATCTGCGCGAGGAGTTCGCGCGGGATTTCATTTTCCCGATCATCCAGGCGAACGCGATTTACGAGGGGCAATACTTTCTCGGCACGTCGATCGCGCGCCCGCTGATCGCCAAGCGGATGGTGGAAATCGCGCGGGCGGAAAAGGCGGATGCGGTGGCGCATGGGGCGACGGGGAAGGGGAATGATCAGGTGCGTTTCGAGCTGACGGCGGCGGCGCTCGCGCCGGAGCTGGAGGTCATCGCGCCGTGGCGGCAGGATCGGTTTCGCGAGCAGTTTCCGGGGCGCGCGGAGATGATCGCGTATGCGGAGAAGAACCAGATTCCGGTGCTCGCGAGCGCGAAGAAGCCGTATTCGATGGATCGCAATCTTCTGCACATTTCGTTCGAGGCCGGCATCCTCGAAGACCCGTGGTTCGACGCGAGCGCGGAGAAGGCGCGGGAGATGTATGTGCTCTCGGTTTCGCCCGAGGAAGCGCCGGACAAGGCGGAGCATGTGGAGCTGGTTTTTGAAAAGGGTAACTGCACGGGCATCGGCTATCACGAGCTGGATGCGCTGCTCGCCGGGCTCGGCATCGGCGGGGTGAAATACGATGCAGAAAACCACGCGCGGCTTTCACCGCTCCAAATCATGCGCGTGCTCAACAAGCTCGGCGGCAAGCACGGTATCGGGCGCGTGGATCTCGTGGAGAACCGTTTCGTGGGGATGAAATCGCGCGGCGTTTACGAGACGCCGGGCGGCGCGATTCTGCACTTCGCGCACCGGCAGGTGGAGTCGCTGACGATGGATCGTGAGGTCATGCACCTGCGCGATTCGCTCATCCCGCAATACGCAACGCTGGTCTATAACGGCTTCTGGTTCGCGCCCGAGCGCGAGGCGTTGCAGGCGCTCATCACCGAGACGCAGAAAAACGTGACCGGCACCGTGCGGCTGAAGCTCTACAAGGGCAACGTCATCACCGCCGGCCGCAAGTCGCCGCTTTCGCTCTACAACCCCGACATCGCCACGATGGAGGCCGACCCGACGAAGGCTTACAACCAGAACGACGCCACCGGCTTCATCGCGCTCAATGCGCTGCGGCTGAAAGTCGCGGCGCGGGTGCATGGGGCGCAGAAGTAGCGCGGGAGCGGAGAAAAACTCCGTCATCCTGAGCGGAGCGCAGGCTTTGCGAAGCGCAGTCGAAGGACCTCGGCGGTTCATTGACGTGCAGAGCTTGCTCGAACCGCCGAGGTCCTTCGACTCCGTTCCCGCCCGCCTGCGCCCACCGGGAACTCCGCTCAGGATGACAGCGTTTTTGTACGATGCCGCTGGCGCGACGGAGCATCGCGCTCGCCAGCGGCGCGCGGGTGGCACAAGGTGGCGGCGCACATGGAAAACTTCTTTGGCATTCTGGCTGTCGTCGTTGCGCTGGCATCGTTGCCGTGCGGATTTCTGCTGGCGCGTCTTTGCACAAAGAGCACCGGCCTTCGCATCGTGCTCACCATCGTCTTCGGAGCCACCATTCTCGTCGCGGGGCTGATCGCGGTCATGGCGGGCTGCTCTGCGCTCGGTGGGAAGATGAATATGCACTGATGCTATGAAGTTCACGGCACCGCGCGGTTTCTGGCAGTGGCTCGCCTGCTTTTCGCCAGCGATCATCAACTGGTTGGCGGTTTATGAGGGGCCGCGGATACAGTTTGCACTCTATGGAATTCCGGATGATGGAACCGCGATTTGGGCGGGGGTCCGTTGGGGAATATACAGCCTGTTATTTGGCGCGGTGCTCTGCCTGGCGCTAGGCGGGTGGGTCGCGCGCAAAAGCGCGGATGAGGACATCGGTGAGGGGATAGTCTTTTATGGCATCGGTTTCATGGTCATCAATGCCGCCATTGCTTTCGGCGGATGCGCGATAGCTTCCACCGCTGGACTAGGATCATGAATTTTCAACTCATCAGCGAAACGCTCCTCAAGCGCACCAAGTCGCGGTGCCCGGTTTGTCGCGTGGAGTGTCCGGGGGAGGTTTGGAAAATCGGGGATGCGAAGAAGCAGCGGGTGGTGATGCGGCGGCGGTGCGCGGAGCATGGCGAGGGGGAGGTGTGCATCGCGTCGGATGCGCGGTTTTACTGGCTCGCGCAGGGCGATCCGCAGAACGCGTGCTGCGGCGGCGGTGCCTGCTCGGCGGGCGATGGCGCGGTGCGCGGGACGCTCGGACGCAATGCCGCGCCAGGCGAGGCGGCGGGCAAGGTGGAGAAGCTTTCCACCTGCCTCGCGCTCATCGAAATCGTGACATCATGCAATCTGGCGTGCCCGACGTGCTTTGCGGATTCGCCGCGGAGCACGCAGGTCGATGCGGTGCCGCTGGCGGAGTTGCAGGCGCGCATCCAGGGCGTGATCGACCGCAAGGGCGGCATCGAGATTCTCCAGCTCTCGGGTGGCGAGCCGACGCTGCATCCGCAGTTCGCCGAACTGCTGGCGTGGCTGCACGCGAACCCCGGCATCGACTATGTGCTGCTGAATACGAACGGTGTCCGCATTGCGACCGACGACGCTTTTCTCGAGCAGCTCGGGAAGACTTTTCGCTATGGAAAATTCCAGCTCTACCTGCAATTCGACGGCCCGCAGGAAGCGGGGCAGCGCACGCTGCGCGGGGCCGATCTGCGCGAGACGCGGCGGCGGGCGATCGAGCGCTGCGGCGCGCTGAATATCCCGATCACGCTGGCGATGACGGTGACGCCGGAGAACCTGGGGCATGTTTGGGAGGCGGTGGAGTTCGGGCTGGGGTATCCGAATATCCGGGGAGTGGCGTTTCAGCCGATGTTTGGGAGCGGGCGGGTGGCGCATATCTCCCATCCGTCACATGGGTCGCATGGGAGCGAGGGGATGGATGGGACGAATGCCACCCGCCTGAACACCGCCGACATCATCCTCGCGGCGGTCGAGCAGGCGGCGGGGCGGCTGCGCTACGAGGACTTCACGCCGCTGCCGTGCGGGGATCCGAATTGCGCGACGATCGGCTATCTGCTGAAGGCGAACGGGCGGACGTATTCGGTGAGCGAGTTCATCGACTTTGGGAAGGTGCAGGGTTTTCTCCGCGACAAGGTCCGCTACTCGCTCGAAGACCTGCTGCAATGCGGCTGCGAGAGCGAACCGCTCGGCGCGCTGCTCAAGGAATTCGAGCTGAACGAGACGAACACTTTCCGCCTTTTCATCAAGCCCTTCATGGACGCGGGGACGTGGGATGAAGACCGCATCGACCGCTGCTGCACGCATGTCATCCGGCCGGATGGGAAGCTGGATTCGTTTTGCCGATACTATGCGGCGGGCGGGGCCGTGGGGCAGGGATGACCGCCTCGCCCTATTCGCTGCTCATGCTCGCGGGCATCGCCGTGAGCATCGCGTTTTGGGCACGGCTGGCGAAGCGGGATGAGCGGTTGCTGGTCATTTACATCGCGGCGCTGGTGAGCGCGTTTCTCGGCGCGAAGGTGGTGTATCTCGCGGCGGAGGGGTGGATGTTTTGGGATGCGCCGGATCGGTGGATGATTTGGGCGACGGGGAAGACGATCCTCGGTGCTCTGCTCGGCGGGTATGCGGGTGTGGAGGTGGCGAAGAAGCTGACGGGGTATGCGCAGGCGACGGGGGATTGGTTTGCGGTGATCGCGCCGGTGGGGATCGTGCTCGGGCGAATCGGGTGTCTGCTGCACGGGTGCTGTCTGGGGCGGGAATGCGCGTCGGCGTGGTGGACGATCAACGATGCGCGCGGCGTGGCGCGGTGGCCGGCGGTGCCGGTGGAGATCGGGTTCAATCTGCTCGCGCTCGCGTTTTTCCTGGCGCTGGGCTGGGGAGGCGTGCCCGCGAAAGACGCGAAAGAACGCGAAAAACTGAGTTCTGCTTTTCGCGACCTTTCGCGTTTTTCGCGGGCTGGTCTCGCGACGCGGCTGCGCGGGCAGCACTTCCACATTTACCTCATGGCCTATGGCGCGTTCCGTTTCGCGCACGAATTTCTGCGGGCGACGCCGCGGATTGGCGGTGGTATTTCCGGCTACCAAATCGCCGCGCTCGCGTGTGTGGCGCTGGGCGCGTGGCGCTTTGCGGCGCGGGCTCGGGCGCTCAAAAAAACCGCCGATCCCAATTTCGTTAATTTTGAAAAATCCCGTTAATTCCGTCCAAAAAACAAAAACGGAATTAACGGAATTTTGCCAAATTAGCGGAATGGATTTTTCGGTCGGCGCGGTCAGTAGCGGGGGACGGACGGATCGATTTCCTGCGACCAGGCGTCGATGCCGCCGGCCACATTGGTCACGTCGGTGAAGCCGTGGTGGAGCAGGTAGGCGGCGGCCTGGCCGGAGCGTCCGCCGTGGTGGCAGTGGATGAGGAGCGGCTGCGCGGGATCGCGGAGTTTTTCCGCGGCGAGCGCGGGCCACTCCGAAAGCGGGAGCAGCTCGGCTCCGGCGATGCGGGCGAGGGCAAACTCATCGGCCTCGCGCACGTCGATGAGGCGCGGCGGGGTCGGCCCGGCGAGGCGCTGGCGCGCTTCGGCGACGGAGATTTCCGGCACGGCCACGCGGGTCAGTCAGTGACCGACACCGGCGTGCCGACGGCGACGTGGTTGAAAAAAATCTCGGCCATGTGGCCGGGCATGCGGATGCAGCCGTGGGAGGCGGGGTAGCCGGGGAGAAAGCCTTCGTGCATTCCGGTGCCGCCGACGATGCGCATGAAGAAGGGCATGCGCGCGCCGTCGTAGATCGCGCCTTTGGGCATGGGGTCTTTGTCGCGGTCGATCTCCTTTTTGATGATCGTGCCGTCGCGCGCGATGTAATCGCCGAACCGCGAGGAGACGTGATCCTTGTCTTTCTGGATGATCTTGTAGCCGCCGGTGGTGGTGCCGAAACCTTCGCGCCCGGTGGAGATGGCGGAGATGCCGACGAGTTCGCCGCCTTTATAGAAATAGGCGCGCTGCTCGCCGAGGCTGATGCGAATGGACGGTGCGCCGGGTGCGCCTTCGCCGTCCCAGTAGGAGACGGTGTCGGAGCTGGCGCGCGGGGCGCCGGTGTGGGCGCTGTGGAAGCCGCCGAGATAGACGGTGTCGTCGGAGAAACGCGGGTCGCGCCGGGCGCAGGCGGTGGCGAAAAGGGCGGTGAGGAGGAGCAGGCCGAGGGTGCGGAGCATCGGGTGGGTGATTTTCAAGAGGCGGGAGATTATCGGCGAAGAGGGGAGCGTCAAGGCGGGAACAATCGTTTGCGGCCTAGCGCGCGGTCTGCTAATTCACCGCCTGCTTTTCCCCGAGGAAGCGCCCCTACCACCCCGATGCCGACCTACGATTACCAGTGCGAGAAGTGCAAAAAGACCTTCGAGATTTTCCATTCGATGAAGGACGCCGCGCTGACGACGTGCCCGAAGGAGCACTGCCAGATGAAGACCTGGGGCAAGGGCAAGGTGAAGCGCGCGATTGGCACGGGTGCGGGGCTGATTTTCAAAGGGTCGGGCTTTTACATCACGGACTACCGCAGCGAGGGCTACAAGGCCTCGGCGAAGAGCGAGTCCGGCTCCGCGGAAACGAAAACTGCGGACACGAAGAAGACTGAGGCAAAACCCGCGGCGGAGAAATCCAAGCCGACCCCGAAAAAGAAAACCGAATAGCACATGGCCAAGAAAACCGATCCCGCGACGACAGCCAATCTCCCCTGCGGACAATGTGGCTACGAGAACGAAGCCGAGCGCGTCTATTGCCACAACTGCGGGGCCAAGCTCGACCGCTCGCTGCTGCCGAAGGAGGAAGAGGGCAGCGGGAAAACGGAGACGCCTGGGCAGGCGCGCAAACGCATCGCGAAGATGACCAACCCGAAGTCGGGCGGCGGGATGCGGGAGATCAAGACGGCGGTCAATGTGCTGATTTATTCGGCGATCCTCGCGGCGGGTTTTTTGGTGACGCAAAAGCCCGACGGGGTGCCGGAGGTGGGCAAGGAGCTGCCGCAGCGCTTCGTGAGCACCGACCTGATGGACGCGATCGACTCACCGCAGCCGAAACGCGTGGACTTCACCGAGGTGGAGATCAACGCGCACCTCCAGCAACTCCTCAAAGCCAAGGACGCCGGGGTCGCCGGTCTCGAATTCAAGCGCGCCTATGTGAACCTGATGCCGGGCGTCATCCACATCGGCTCGGAGCAGTCGCTCTTCGGGCTGCCGCTTTATTCCGGCGTGCTCTACCGGATCGAGGTCAGGGACGGCAAATTCATCGCGACGATTCTCGGTGGAAATTTCGGCCGCCTCGCGGTGCATCCGCTGGCCATGCAGTACCTCGATTTCTTTTTCCAAAAGCTGTGGACCGCACTCTCCCGCGAACGCAAGCAGATGGACAGGATGCAGACGGTGCTCGTGCAGAAAGGGACGATCACGCTCGTCACCAAGGGCGGCGCGCAATGAACCGGCGGGCGCTGGCCGGGTGGGCGGCGCTCCTGCTGGCGCCGCTGTCGGCGGGCGCGGTGGACCTGCGGCAGCACAGCGATTTGAAACAGTTTAGCGTCTTTTGCGAAGACGCGCCGCTCCGCATGCGCGTGGTCAGTTTTGCCGGGGAGGTGAAGCGCGACGTGCTGCAATTGCTCGGGGAAAGTGAGAATGCCTGGAAGGCACCCATCGTCATCGTCATCGAGCCCGAGTCGGGCGCGCATCTGGGCGAGCCGGTGGCGAAGGTGCGGCTCGTCGAGTCGCTCCCCGGTTTCAAAGTGCAGATCGACGTGCGGGTCGGCGAGAACCCGGCGGACGTGAATTTGCAAAAGCAGATCGTCCGCGCGGTGCTGCTGGAGTACGCGTATCGCGAGTCCGGGGTGAAAGGCGGCACGGCCTTTCGCGAGGCGCCGTGGTGGATCATTGATGGCATCGTCCAGCTCATCCGGCAGCGCGAGACCGGAGCGAACAGCGATCTTTTCAAACGCCTCCTCGAGACCAACAAGCTGCCGCCGCTCGCGGATTTTCTGACCGACAATCCCGATGACATCGGCGCGACCGCACGGGCCATGGATCAGGCGCTGGCGGCCTGTCTCGTCCAGCTCCTCGCCAGCCAGCCGGGTGGCCGCGCGGGCCTCGCGCGCCTCGTCCGCGACTGGCCGCGGAGCGACGGCGATCCCGTGGCGCTGCTGCGGAAGCGTTTCCCCGCGCTCGCCGCCGACGAAGCCACTTTGCAGAAATGGTGGACGCTGAATCTGGCGCGTTTCGCGGCGGCGGATCGCTACCGGGGATTGAGCGCGGAGGAGACGGAGAAGGAACTCGCGGCGCTGCTGGCGATGGAGATTCCCACCGGCAAGGACGGCGCGGTGAAGACCTTCGCCCCCGGCGATTTCGCGCAATACCTGAAGCTGCCCGCGAGCCGCGCCGCGCTCGCCGAGCGGCACACGCTGATCATCGCGCTCAGCGCCCGCGCCAACGCGCTCTACCGCCCGGTGCTTGCGGATTACGAGCAGGCTTTCGCGCTGCTCGCGCGGGGCAAGACCGGCGGCGTCCGCGAGCGCTTCGAGCGCATTGAGCATTACCGGACATCCGTGCTGCGGCGCACGGTCGAGATTGCGGACTACCTCAACTGGTTTGAGGGCACCCAACTCGGCGGAAGCAGTCACGTCTTCGACAGCTACCTGAAAACCGCCAGCGAAATTTCCGGGCAGGAGCAGAAGCGCCACGATCCCATCGCGCGCTATCTCGACGAGATGGAGCGCGAGTATTGAGCGGGGGCCGCCGTCTTTTGCGCTTTGCGCGCGGGCGGAATTTTCGTTTCGTCAGCGCCCACGTTCCCGATGAAAGTTTCTGACCTGCGCGGCATTCTCCAATACGTCCCCCGCTTCCGCGAAAAAATCTTCGTGGTCGCGATCGACGGCGAGATCGTGGCGTCGCCGAATTTCGCGAACCTCCTGCTCGATCTCGCGGTGCTGCGCTCGCTGAGCATCAAGGTCATCCTCGTCCACGGCGCGGGCCGGCAAATCGCGCAGCTCGCCGCCGAGCGCGGCGTCACGATTTCCAACGCGGACGGCATCGGCATCACCGACGACGCCACGCTCAAAGTCAGCCTCGAAGCGGCGACGAACGTGATGAACGAGATCATGCAGGGGCTCACGTCCGTCGATCTCCGTGCGGTCTATGCGAATGCGATCATCGCGCATCCGGCGGGCATTCTCGGCGGCGTGGATCAGCTCAACACCGGCCGCGTCGAGCGCGTGGACACGAAATCGCTGCACCTGTTTTTGAACGAGGGGATCATCCCCGTGATCCCGCCGCTGGGCTATGACGGCGAGGGGAAAACCTTTCGCGTGAACTCCGACGGCATCGCCCTCGAAGTCGCCGAAGCCATGCAGGCGATGAAGATTCTTTTCCTCTCCGCGAGCGAGGGCGTGGTCGTGAATGGCGAGATCATCGGCCAGCTCTCGATCGCCGACGCGGAGGAGTTTGTGAAAAAGAAACGCGCCGGAATCGAGGCGAGTCTGCTCTCCAAACTCGAGCACGCCGCGCGGGCCTGCCGGCTCGGCGTGGCCCGCGTGCATCTGCTCGACGGGCGGCATGACGAGGCGCTGCTCAGCGAGATTTTCAGCCACGAAGGCATCGGCACGATGGTCTATTCCAACGAGTACCAGCAGATCCGCCGCGT
>JAYWEP010000272.1:0-20709 GCA_043779205.1 Chthoniobacter sp.
TTCTTGCCGTTGAAGACGATCTTCAAGGCGGCGTCGGCGTTGATGTTGGTGCGCTTCTTCTCGTCCTGGAGCTTGTTCTTCTTGATGTAGTCCCAGAGCTTTTTGATTATTTCACCACGCGGGAGCGGCTTCGATCCGACGATGGCCGAGAGGGCTTCATCGGGCTGAACCGGCTTCATCAGCGCGGCGTTGGGTTTGCGTTTTGCGGGTGCTTTGGCAGCGGGTTTTTTGGGAGTAGGCATGGCGCGATCATAGGGGCTGCGCCCACGGCGGCAATGCGAAAAACGCAGGTAAATGAGCTGTTTTTCAGCGGGTGAAAAACGGGACGCGGAGCGTTCACCGCGGCTTGTGGCGAGAATTTAGCGCCTCGATCCAGCCGTCCATTTTCGCCGCGAGCGGCGGGTCGCTGTCCTCGGCGATGACGTGGATATTGGCGAGCATGCGCATGAGGAATTGCGGCGCGGGGAGCGGCTGGAGATGCGAGGGGAGGAGGGTGATCTTTTGCTGCGCGAGGCGGGCGCGGCATTCATCGAGTCCGACGCGAACGCCGCGGTGAAATGGGTCGAAGAAATTCTGCCCGTGACGGATCAGAAAATGTCCGGGCAGGCCCGCGCCGGAGATGGGAATGCTGGCGCGTTTGCCCACGAGAATGTAGATGAGCGAAAGGCTGATCGGGATGCCGAGCCGGGTGTCGATGACCTCGGGGAGCAGGGAGTTGTTGAGGTTGTTGTAGTCCTCCACGTTGCCGCACAGGCCGACTTCGTCGCCGAGGTATTCGACGAGCATCTCGATGCGGTCGAGGTCGGATTCCGCTTTGCGAAATCTCCGCGCGACCTCCACGCCCCACGCGTCGAGCTGCGCGCGCTGGGGTGCGAAATTTTCGCCGGGGAGAAACGTCGCCGCGAGACACCAGGCCGCGTTTTCCAAGTCGCTCTCCGGCGTAAAGTCGGCGCAGATTTTTCCGAAGACCGTATCCGCCTCGCGCGCCTCGATCTCGGCGATGACATCGCGAAAATGGCGGGCGGCCACCGGATCGGCGGCGGCGAGCAGCGCGCGGAATTCCGGGATGGCCGCCGGGCCGCGTTCGGCGAGCTGGCTTTTGAGGAGGAGCAGCGTCGCCGGGTCGTCGTCGTGCAGGAGGCGCAGCAGGGCGTCGCGTTGTTCGGTCATGCGGGACTGTAGCGAACGGCCGCGTCGATGCCGCCAAATTTCTCGCCGCGCCCGGAGACCCTCTGCTAGTCAGCATCCGCGCATGACTCTCCCCACCCTGCTCAGCGGCCTCGCCTTTGCCTGCGAAATCGCCGGCGTCGTCACGGCGGTGCGCGCGATCATGGACACGCGCACCGCGCAGGGGGCGATTGCGTGGGCGGTGTCGCTCATCGCGCTGCCGTATGTGGCGGTGCCGGCGTACTGGGTTTTCGGGCGGGCGAAATTTGCGGGCTACGTGACGAAGCGGCGCGCGCAACTGCTGAAGACCAACGCACTGGCGCGGGAGCTGGCCGAGGAATTCGACCGGCAGCGGATGCAGACCAAGGCGGGCCGGAGCGAGGAGCTGCTGCTCGAACGGCTGGCCAAGCTGCCCTTCACCGCGCACAACCGCGCGACGCTGCTGATCGACGGCGAGGCCACTTTCGCGGCGATTTTCGCGGCCATCGCCGGGGCGCGGGAGTACGTGCTCGTGCAGTTTTACATCATCCACGAGGACACGCTCGGGCGGCGGCTGCGCGATGCGCTCATCGCCCGCGCGCAGGCCGGGGTGCGGTGCCTGGTGATGTTCGATGAAGTGGGCAGCGGCAAGCTCTCCGCGTACTGCGCGGAGCTGCGCGCCGGCGGGGTGCAGATCGCGCCTTTCAATACGACGAAGGGTCCGTGGAATCATTTCCAACTCAACTTCCGCAACCACCGCAAGATCGTCGTCGTGGATGGCTGCACGGCCTTTGTCGGCGGGCACAATGTGGGCGACGAATACCTCGGCCTCGATCCAAAGATCGGCCCGTGGCGCGACACCCATGTGCAGGTCGAGGGGCCGGTGGTGCAGTGCGTGCAGGTGTCGTGGATCGAGGACTGGCACTGGGCCACGGGCAAGACGCCGTCGGACCTCAATTGGAAACCAGTGCCGGCGCGCGGCGGCACCGTGGGCGCGCTCTGCCTGCCGAGCGGCCCGGCGGATGAGCTGGAAACGGCCACGCTTTTTTTCCTCCACGCCATCCACTCGGCGAAGGAGCGCCTCTGGATCGCGAGCCCGTACTTTGTGCCCGACGAGCAGTTCATCTCCGCGCTCCAGCTCGCGGCGTTGCGCGGCGTGGATGTGCGCATCCTCATCCCGGAAAAGCCGGACAGCGAACTCGTGCGGCTCTCCGGCTTTTCCTATCTGCCGGAGACGGAGCTGGTGGGCATCCGCTGGTTCCGCCACCGGCGCGGATTCATGCACCAGAAAGTGATGCTCGTGGACCACGACTACTGCGCCATCGGCACGGCGAATTTCGACAACCGCTCGTTCCGCCTGAACTTTGAAATCACCATGGCCTTTTACGACCAGGCCTTCGCCCGCGAGGTCGCGGCGATGCTCGAACGCGACTTCGCCGACAGCGCCCCGGCCCGGGCGCACGAGCTGGCGGACGCGAGCTTTTGGTTCCGGCTGAAAGTGCGTGTCGCGCGGCTGATGGCGCCGGTGCAGTAAGGGTGCGGCGCAGGGTTCGCTTGAGATTCCGGGGCTCGGCACTTACGCTGCGCGGCGCTTCACGAGGCCGGCATGATCCGGTCGAATCCCGCCCGAATGTACACCGAGACCAGTCTTGCCCCGCAGCTCCTTGCGGTGAAAAAGCGACGCCAGCGATGGCTGATCGCGGGAGGTTTTTGCGCCGTGGCGGCGCTGGTTCTGGCGTTTGAATTCAAGCCCGTGTATCGCGCGGTGAAAGGGTGGCGGGCGCGGCATCTGGCGGCGCAGGCGGAGGCGCTGACGGCGCAGGAAAAATGGCCGGAGGCGCTGGCCAAAGCGCGCGCGGCTTACCAGCTCCAGCCGGGTGAACCCGCGGCGATCCGGGCGGTGGCCCATTTGCAAAACGCGGCGGGAAATGCGGCGGCGGCGATTCCGTTTTGGAAGGAACTTGAGGGGGCGAAGGCGGTCTCCACGGCGGATCGCAAACGGTATGCGGAGGATCTTTTCCGGGTCGGGATGCTGGCGGAGGCCGAGCAGGAGTTGAACCGGGTTCTCGGCGAGTCATCGCCGGATGCGACGGCGCTCCGGCTCGCGGGGAGAATGGCGGCGGCGAGGCGCAATTATGCGCAGGGTCTGGAATTCGCGCGCCGCGCGCAGCGTCTCGAACCGCAGAGCCGGGAGGGGCAGTTGCTGCTCGGGTTGTTGCAGTCCGATGCGCCGGGAGCGGAGGAGAAAGAGGCGGGCCTGCAGGCGCTGATGCAGGTGGCGCAGGACCGCGGACGGAGCGGGCTGGAAGCGCTCGAATACCTGGCGCGCAAGGATGATCTGCCGGGCGGCGAGGTGGAAAAACTCATCCCTTTGCTCAAGGAGCATCCGCTGGCGACGGAGGCGCAAAAGCTGATGGCGCTGGATTGGGAGATCAGGCTCCGGCCGGCGCAGCGCGAGGCGTTGCTGGATCGGAAGAGCGGGGAATGCAAAGCGGGCGACGCCGCGGCGCTGCGGAGCTTTGGCGTGTGGCTGAACACGCACCGCGAATTTGCGCGGACGCTCAAGCTCATCCCGCTCGCGGAGGCGCTCACGCGCAAGGATCTCCTGCTGGTGCATCTCGATGCGCTGGCGGGGCTGAAAGCGTGGCGGGAAATCGAGGATCTTCTCGGTCGGAAGGGCGTGCCGCTGGACGAGGTTTATGTGGAGCTGTTCCTGGCCCGGAGTGCGCTGGAACTCGGGCAGGTTTCCAAAAGCGAACTGCACTGGCGGCGCGCGCATCTCGGGGCCGCACCCTCGCCGGAGCAGATGTGGGTGGTCGGCAGCTATGCGGAAAAAATCGGCGAAACCCGCGAGGCGGAGCTGGCCTACAAGTCGCTGACGGCGAGCGCCAAGACCGCGCGGCCTGCCTATGAAGCGCTGCTGCGGCTCGCGGAGAAGAAGGGGGACACGACGGCGCTGCGCGGCATTTTGCGCGAGATGCGCGGGCGCTGGCCGAATGACACGGCGGTGGAGAATGACTTTACGTATCTCAGCTTGCTCGCTGGTTCGGAAATAGCGGCCGGCGTGAAGGCGGCTGAGCGTCTGGTCGCGCAGTCACCGGGCAGCCTGCCGCATCGGACGACGCTCGCGCTCGCCTATCATCGGATGGCGCAGCCCGCGCGGGCGCTGGCGGTCTATGACGGGCTGGCGATTCCATGGGAGCGCGCCTCGCCCGCGCAGCGCGCGGTGCATGCGGCGGTGCTCGGCGCGGGCGGAAAACTGAGCGAGGCGCGGGCGGAGGCGCGGGCGCTGCGCCCGGAGAGTTTGCGCGTGGAGGAGCGTGAAATGATCGCCAAATGGCTCGCCCCATGACGGCGTCCGGCGATGCAGCGAAGAGCACGGGCGACAGCGCGCTGGGGCTGACGGTGCTGCTCGCGGCGCTGTGGTTTTCCACGCTCAATCAACTGCGCGTGGAGTGGTCGGTGAACGCGCAATATGCCTACGGGTGGACGGTGCCATTTCTGGCGCTCTATCTTTTCGGCGAAAGATGGAAGACGCGCCCGGCGACGGGGGCGGTGCATTCATGGAAAGCGCTCGCCGGTGTGGTGGCGGTGTTTGGTCTGATGCTCCTGCCGCTGCGGGTGATTCAGGAGGGTGCGCCGGACTGGCGGCTGGTGAGCTGGGCGATGGCCGGGGTGTCGCTCGCGCTTTCGCTGTGCCTGATTTATTTCGCGGGCGGGCGGGCCTGGCTGAAGCACTTCGCGGTGCCGATTTGTTTCCTGCTGGTCGCGGTGCCGTGGCCGGTGTCGTTCGAGCAAAGTGTGATCCAAAGGCTGATGAGCGCGGTGGCCACGATCTGCGTGGATGCGCTCGGCTGGTTTGGCATTCCCGCGGTGCAGCATGGCAATGTGATCGAGGTCAGCAGCGGCGTGGTGGGCGTGGAGGAGGCGTGCAGCGGGGTGCGCTCGCTCCAGACCACGCTGATGGCGGCGCTGTTTCTCGGGGAGCTGTTCCGGTTCGGCTTGGCGCGGAGATTGATCCTGCTGGGGAGCGGTTTGGTGCTGGCCTTTGTGTGCAATGCGGGGCGGGCGTTTTTCCTCGTCTGGCTCAGCGTCAGCCGGGGCAGCGACGCCATCGCGAAGTGGCATGATGCGGTGGGGCTCACGGTGCTGCTGGTCAGCCTCGGCGGGCTCGCGGCGCTGACGGCGGCGCTGCGCGTGGGGAGCGAAACTCCGGCGGAGCCGCGCGACCTTTCGGGCCACCGCCCGCGGCTGATTTCCAGAAACCTCGTGCTCGGCATCGCGCTCTGGCTGCTGGCGGTGGAAGGCGCGAGCGAACTGTGGTATCGCGCCCATGAAACCCGCACGCCGCGCGCGGCACCGTGGTCCGTGACGCTGCCCGCGCACGCCGCCGGCTTTCGGGAACTCAGTTTCTCCGAATCCACGCGCGCGATCCTGCGCTACAATGAGGCCCGCTCGGCGACATGGGCCGATGCGGATGGCCGGCAATGGTCGCTGGTTTTTCTGCGGTGGTTTCCGGGGCGGGCCTCGGCGCAACTGGCGCGGTCGCACGGGCCGGAGATTTGTCTGCCGGCGAGCGGTGCGGTGCTGCGTTCAGACCTCGGCCTGCGACGCTGGCAGGTTGCCAAACTCGACCTCGTCACCCATGCCTACATTTTCGGCATCCGGGAGCGGGAGATGTACGTTTTCTACTGCCTCTGGGAAGATCAGCCGCCGGACGACGCCCCGCAGAGCACGCGCGTGCGCATGACCGTGGCGAGCCGGCTGGAGGCCGTGTGGAAAGGCCGGCGCAATCTGGGCCAGCAGGTTTTGGAAGTCGCCGTCGCCGGGTGCAAGGACGCCGACGAAGCCGAGGCCGAGGTGGTCCGCCTGCTGGGCGGCGTGATCCGCTAGGCGTTCTTCCGCTTCCGCAGGATCGCGGCACCGAGGCAACCGAGGCTGAGCAGCAGCGCGGAGGAAGGTTCCGGGACTTGGGCCGAACCCGAAATCGCCACCGTGGTTTTGCCTGCGACGGCGCCGCCGACCGTGGCATCGCTGACAATGGCATGCCCCGTACTGGAATACAGCGACAAGCCAAAGGGAAAGCTGGCGTTCAGCACGACGCCCATGATGTAGGCATTGCCGGAGATGTCGATATTGCCTTCGGCGAGAAAGGTAGCGTTCCCCGAGGCGTCGCCCGAAATATCCAGATTTCCGTGAATGTAATAGACGCCGCTGAAGGTCTCGCTACCGCTAAAGGAGAGAGTCCCGCCGACCGGCGTGATTTCCGTGTAACCCACGCCGATTGCGGTCAGCATCGCAGCCATGCTCGGATAGGTCTTGGGGGCGGCTCCCGCCATCGACCCGCCATTGAGGAAACCGGGGTTCAGGTTGTCATTCGTGATGGTGCCCACGGCGGTCACAAAGCCGTTGACCGTGGCCCCGCCGTCGATCGTGAAATTGGCGTTGGTATGCACGGTTCCATTGATCAGATTCGGCCCGGAAAGCGCGATGCTGCCGTCGGAGAAAGCGGTGTCGTCAATAATCGCGGCGGCCTGGACGGGCAGGGAAAGCGCGCCGAGCGTCGAGGCGGCGAGGGCGAGGAACTGGGATTTGGAGATGGAGAATGATAGAGATTTTTTCATATTGGAAATGAGAGATAGGGGAATGCTGCCGGTTCGCAAGGCTCAATCTTGTTCCATTTGTGGGGTTGATTTTTCCACATTGTCACAATCGCGCCGCGATATCGCATTGATCCGGCTGAATGGTGGCGGCATGAAAATGTATTTTTGGAAACTGCCGGAAGCCGCAAAAATCCCCCCGCGGGTGCGCGGGCCGCGCCGGAAATCGGTCGCGGCGATTTTGCGCGCGGCCTACCGCCGTTTTGCCAGCGGCGAGGCGACGCGCCGCGCGGTGCAGCGCTGCCTGCCGTAGGATGTTTTTTCCCCGGCGTTCATTGTCGGGAAAGCGGCATGGCGCTAATAATTTGTTAATTAGACTTTGGGGCGCGGCGTGTGACGTTCTGCGCCTTTCTTTCCCCATGACCTCTTCTCCCTCCCGCGTCTCTCATCGCCCAACGATCCGGGTGCTGCGCGCCGCTCTCTCGCTCCTGCTCGGGCTGCCCATCGCCGCGGCCAGCGCCGCCACTTTCACATGGAATAACACGACGGGAAACTGGAACGACGGGACGAAGTGGGGCGGCAGCGCGCCGACGGGGACGAACGCGGCGGATGGGCTCGTCTTCGGCGGCGATGTGGGGGCGGTGCTGGGCACGGCGCCGAATTACACGGCGACGAACAACGTGCCCGTGACGCTTTTCCAACTGAACCAGCTCACGCTCCAGACGACCGACGCCGGGGTCACGGGGCTGGACAATTTCATCGCCGGCAGCGCGCTGCAACTGACGGGCACCTCGCCGCAGATTCTGGAAAACGGCGCGGGGTTCACGGTGGATGCGCCGATCGACCTCACGGCAACGACGGTGCTGGGCGGCAGCTCGGCGGGCACGGTGTCGCTGAATTACGCGATCTCCGGGACGGTCGATATTGTCAAAAACGGGCCGGGGACGTTTCGGTTCGGTACGCCGCCATTCGTGAATCCGATCCTGGGGTCATCCGCCAATACCTGGCTCGGGCGGCTCACGGTCAATGCGGGGACGTTACGCTTTAATAACAACGCGCAGGCGGCACCGACGGCGCTGCGCGCGAATCCGGTGACGCTGAGCGCCGGGGCGTCGCTGCTTTTTGCGACGAAGACGGGCGATCCCGAATCGTCCCTGCGGCTGGGCACGCTGAGCGGCCCCGGCGGGCTGGTGCAGGCGCGCGGGCAATTGAACGCGGGCAGTCAGGACAGCCTCGACATTACCATCCATGCTTTCACGGACGGAGACTACGCGGGCACGCTGAGCAATACGCTCATCGGCGTGCAAAGTGCGGGGCATGGGACGGGCACTGTGAGGTGGCGCGGGACGGCGGTGCAGACGCTGAGCGGGACGCTCGACATCGAGAAAGATGTGGCCGTCGGCGGAGGCGCGACGCTGCGGCTGGCGGGGAACGCCTCGCTCAACACGCACATTGGCGGGGCCATTCCCGCGAGCGGCGCGATCTCGCTCAATGGCGGCACCTTCCTCCTCGACAATGCGACCACGAACCTCCCGACCCGGCTCCGCGATGGCAGCTCCGGCAGCAGCGGGGTCGATGTCATCGGCGGCGGCACTTTTTCGTTGATCGGAAATGCGGCGGGCACCTCCGAGACCGTCGCGCGGCTGCAGCTCGGCTCGCCCACCAAGCCGCGCTCCGGCGCGCTGACCGCGAGTGTGATGCACAATGCGGCGGGGGCCGCGGCGACGGTGATCGACTTCCAATCCTATGCGCGCGACCAGGCGCAGAATCCCTGCAACACCGTCAATTTCGCGGCGCGCAACGGCGCGGGCACGCCGCTCACGCTGGGACTCGCGGGCAATAATCCGCGGATCATTTTTTTCACGACGAGCGGCACAGCCTTCACCGCACCGCTCTTCAACGGACTGCTCGGCAACACCGGCGCGGCCGACTCGACCACGGTCGGCTGGGCGACGGTGAACGGCACGGACTTTGCCACGCATGGCGCGAACGGCATCGCCGCCGTGGCCATCGACGCGACGCCGGCCGCGAGCGGGACCGGGCTGGCGACGGCGAACATCCAGATCACGGGCAGCCTCGCGCTCTCGAATGCCAGTGGCTACAGCGTCAATTCGATCAACCTCGCGCCCGCGCTCGCGGGTGATCTGCGGACGCTCAGCCTCGCGGGCGATCTGCATGCGGCGGCGATCCTCCTCACGGGGAGCCTCGACTATTCGATCACGTCCGCGGGCGGCGGCCTCAGCAACGCCGCCGGTACCGGGCCGCGCTATTTCCACATCCAGCAGGCGGTGCTCAATGTCGGCGCGTCGCTCGCCACCGCGATCAACTCGCCCGTGGTCAAGGCGGGCGATGGCACGCTCGTGCTCACCAATGCCAGCAATGTCGGCGTGACCGCGCCGCTCTGCATCAATGCGGGCAGCGTGCGGGCTACGCCAGGCAGCAGTCTGCCGGCCGGCGAGTTGCGCTTTCGCGGCGGCGTCCTCGAGATCGCCGGCGGCGGCACCTTTGCGCGCACGCTCGGCTTTGGGGCGAATCATCTCACCTGGTCCGGCATCGACGGCGCGCTGGCGAATATCGGCGAGGAGCGCGGCAGCGGCGGCTTCGCGGCCATCGGCGCGGATGTGATCGTGGATCTGAATACCGGCGGCGCGACGAACTTCGCGTGGGAAGACCCCGGCTTTCTCGACAGCGGCTACGCCCTCGTCTTCGGCTCCCGCAATGCGACGGCGAAGGTGACGTTTGTCGATAACATCAACCTCACGCAGACTCCCCAGCCCGTGGTCGCCCCCGCACAGCCCAACGCGCTGAACTACAACGCGCGCGAGTTTCGCGTCGTCGATAACCCCGGCTCGGCCAATGACTCCGCGACGCTCAGCGGGGTGATCTCCGGCAGCTTGCAAAACGATCTGCTCAAGACGGGCGACGGCCTCCTCGAACTCACCGCCGCCAACACCATGCAGGGCATGGTGCTCGTCAACGCGGGCACGCTGAAGCTCACCGGCAGCCTTTCCAACAGCATCCTGACCGACGTGCAAAATACCGCGACGCTGACCGGCGCGGGCACGGCGACGCAGATCGTTTTGGAAAGCGGCGGCGCGCTCGCGCCCGGCAACGGCGGCATCGGCACGCTCAACGCCAGCAAGCTGACGTGGCGCTCCGGCGGCACGGGCGCGTTCGACCTCGGCGCGGCGGGTACGTCCGACAAGATCGCCCTCGGCAGCGGCGCGCTGGTCAAAGGTTCCGCGAGCGGCCCGTTCACCTTCAATTTCAACGGCACCGGCGCCACCGGACAGGTCTATACCCTCGCCACCTATGGCTCGACGACTTTCACCGCGGCGGATTTTTCCGCGACCAATCTCGCCCCCGGCGTGACCGGTGTTTTCCAAGTGAGCGGGAGTGCGCTCACCTTCAACACGACGGTGACGGCACCGATCGAAGTCTGGCGGCAGTTTTACTTCGGCGCGGGCGCGACGAATACCGGCAACGCCGCCGACACCGCCGACGCCGACAAAGACGGGCTGGCCAACCTCGGCGAATACGTCCTCAGCGGCTCCAGCCCGCTCGTTTCCTCCACCGCCCTGCTGCCCGTCACCGGGTTCAGCGGAAACTTCCCGACTTTCACTTTCACCCGCAATCTCAGCGCGACGGACGTGACCCTTTTCATCGAGGCCAAGCTGGACCTGACCGCGGCCATCTGGACGACCGTGGCCACGCGTCCCGTCGGCGGAGTGTGGACGCCCAGCGGTGGCGCGAGCGTGGTGGAAAGCGTCGGTGGTGTCGTCACGCTGACCGACTCGGCGAGCATCCCCGGCACGGCGAAACGCTTCTACCGGCTGCGGGTCACGCACCCGTAAAAGACGGGGCGGTTTCACGCGAAAGTCACAATCCCCGGCTTGACCGCGGCGGGCTGGTTTCGGGAAGGTGCGCGCCTCTTGAGCCCTCGCCCCGTGAAAACCAAAGCCAAAACCAAACCCGCCTCGGCTCTGCCGCTTCCCACTGTCGCCGAGGAACTGGCCTTTCTGCGCAAAACCTTTCGCGACCTCGCGGCGGCCTACGGCGCGGCGGTCGAGGGCGAGATCACCCATCTGCACGCGCTCGTCTGCGCTGAGGCGGCGTCGAAAAAAAGGCTGCCCGCCAGCCGCGCGACGGATTTGCGCGACATGCTCATGCTCCTGCGCTCGCTCGAGGTGAAACCCGCCAAGGGCCGCCGGCGCGATTTGAAAAAAGTGGAGGGCGTGGTCGCGGAACTCCGCGTCATCGCCGACCGCTGGGAGTGAGCTGACGGACGGCATTTGGGTGAGAGAGTTGCTTGTCAAGCGGCGGGCGTCCGTGAAAGTTTGGCGGCTCGCTTTGCCATCCGCCCCATGATTTCTCCCGAGGTTTTTTACGTGCATGTCCAGGGGGAGCAGCGCGGGCCGTACACCATCCCGCAGATCGACCACATGCTGAACGCCGGGCTCATCGCGCTGGAGACGCTCTACTGGCGGGAGGGCATGGAGCAGTGGCAGCCGGTCACGGAACTGGTGGTGGTGCGGCAGGTGCCGAACCCGTGGATCAAGCCGGCGATCGCCCTCGCCGTGCTGCTGGTGCTGGCGGTGCTGGTGCGGATGTTCGGGCCGATCACGCTGGAGGGCTGGCGGGAGACAAACCAGCACGCCTACACCGCGCCGGCCGCCTACTGGCGGGCGCGCGACGTGGTGCGCAATGGCGCGCTGCCGAAGGGGAGCGTGGTGGCGTTTGGCGCGTTCGCCACGGCGCAGGTGGCGCTGATGCCGCCGGGCGGCGCGCTCGTCATCGTGCGCGGCGAGGTGCTGGAGTCGGGCGGCCAGACGCGCCCGCGGGCCTGGCGGGTGCCGATGAAATTCGACGCGAAAGCGCGCGACTGGACGGGTGGCCCGGCGCAGGAGGTGGCGTTGTGAAAGGGCCGCGTTTTATCCCGCGAACCCGTCGCCAGAATCATTCCGTTAATTTGGCAAAATTCCGTAATTCCGTTTTTGTTTTTTGGACGGGATTAACGGAATTTGACCAAATTAACGGAATTGAAATGCGGCGGTTTTTGTTGATGGGAATCTGGTTTGGCGCGCTGGTTTTCACCGGTTGCGACAAGCCGGCGGCGAGGACGAAGGTCGAGCTGCCGCCCGTGGTGCGGCAGGCTCCGGTGGAGACGCACCCCTTTGAAGATGGCTACAACGCGGGCGACGCGCTGGCGCTGGGACGGGCGGTGCGCGGCGCGAAGATCCCGAAGCCCGCGGACGTGGAGCCGCTGGCCCGCGAGCAGGCGGGCGCAGCGCCGGAGCGCACCGAGCGCTGGCAGCGCGGGTTTGTGGATGGTTACATTGATGGCTTTCGCAAAGTCGTGACCGGACAAAAGTAACCGGCTATGCGATGAGTCCCGCCCCGCCATCCATGACGCCTTCCCGCTTTCTCCCCACCGTCCTCGCGCTCGCGCTCGCGCTTTCATCCGCGCGCGCTGCGCCGGTGGTGAATCTCGGCGAGAGCGAGGCGCTGAAGTGCGAGGAAAAAATCGCGAGCGTGATGCGCGATGTGCTCGGCAAATACGAGGACGGGCTGGGCGAGCTGCAAAACAATCTGCAAAAGTCCGCCGACCTCGAAGGCGCGCTGACGGTGCGCACGGAGCGGGCGCGGCTGGCGCAGGAGCACACGCTCAGCGAGCGGAATTTCGTGGCCGAGCCGAAGTCGCTGCGCACGCTCCAGGCGCAGCAGGTGGCGAAGATGCAGGAGCTCGTCGCCCAGATCGTCCAGGACGCGCTGCCAAAGCTCATCGAGCTGAAAAGAAGCCTGACCGTGGCGGGCAAGCTCGACGATGCGGTGGCCGTGCGCACGGCGATTGAGAAGCTGCAAAACAGCCATGTGCCGGTGGCGCGCGCGGATGCCGGGAGCGTGGTGCCGGCGGAGACGCTGCTGCTCGCCTACTCCGGCGACCGCAGCCGCGCGGACAAGACTTACAAGGGGCAGAAGATCACCGTGCGCGGCGTGGTCGGCGGCTACCGGCCGGACCCGGCGGACGCGAAATTTTACCACGTCTATCTCGCCGGCGGAAACAGCGGCGTCTGGGTGCAGTGCGCATTTTCGACGAACGAATATCGCTTCCGCGAGGAGAAGAATGCGTTCGGCGCGGTCACGCTGGTCATCACGCCCAAGGACAGCGACAACGCCACGGCGCGCATCCAGAAAGGGCAGGGCCTGGACATCCGCGGCGTGTGCGAGGGGCTGGATGAAGTGGTGCGCCTCGGGCGCTGCGAGCTGCCGAAGTAGGGCGCGCGGTTTCGCCGGAAAGACGGTATTTGGAAAAGGGGAGCGCGGGCTTCCCGCCCGCCGCCTCCTGCTCCTGATCTTGATCCTGATCTTGATCTGCTGGCTCGCTGCCGGGGGAGCAAGATCAGGAGCAGGAAACTCCCCCGGTGATTTTTTATACGTCTTCTTAAAACGTGTGGATGAAAAGTCCCGACCGCAGCTTCGGCTCAAACCAGGTGCTCTTCGGCGGCATGATTTGATCCGCATCCGCGATGGCCATGAGCTGCTCGACGGTGGTCGGGAACATCGAGAAGGCGACAGCCGCTTTGCCGGCATCGACGAGCTTCACCAGCTCCTCGGGGCCGCGAATGCCGCCGATGAAGTCGATGCGCTTGCTGGTGCGCGGGTCGTCGATGCCGAGGATGGGCGCGAGCAGCCGGTCTTGCAGCGCGCTCACGTCGAGCTGCGAAATCGGGTCGGCGTCGGCCTCGGGCCGCCACGCGAGGCCGTGCCACGCGCCGTCGTGATACATGCGGATGTCGCCAGGGCGCGTGGGCGTGGGGGAGCCGCCGGATTTGAAAACGAAGGCGCGGCCCACGGCGTCGAGGAAGGCGTCTTTGGTGTGGCCGTTGAGGTCTTTGACGGCGCGGTTGTAGGGGAGGATTTGGAGCTGGCTGGCGGGGAAAAGGACGGCGAGGAACCAGTTGTAATCTTCGCTGCCGGTGTGCCCCGGATTCGCCGCGCGGCGCTCGCGGCCCACGCGGCAGGCGCTGGCGGTGCGGTGGTGGCCGTCGGCGACGTAGGCGGCGGGGACGTTGCGGAAGGCCGCCACAAAACTCTCCCCGCCGGCGACGCGCCAGACGGTGTGCCGGATGCCGTCGGGCGCGGTGAAGTCGTAGAGCGGCGCGGTTTTCAGCGTGCCGGCGGTGAGCGCGTCGATGGCCTCGGAGTCGCGGTAGGTGAGGAAGACGGGGCCGGTGTCGGCGCTGAGCGTGCCGATGAGTCGGGTGCGGTCGGCTTCTTTGTCGGCGCGGGTTTTCTCGTGCTTCTTGATGATGTCGCGCTCGTAGTCCTCGATGTGGCAGACGGCGGCGAGGCCCGTCTGCACATGCGCGCCCATGCGCTGCTGGTAGAGGTACAGGCACGGCTCGGTCTCGCGGATGAGCGCGCCGTTTTTTTGCAAGGCGAGGAAATTTTCGCGCGCTTTTGCATACACGGCGTCGGAGTACGGATCGGTGTCGGGCGGGAGGTCGATCTCGGCGCGATCGACGCGGAGCAGGGTGTGCGGCTTGCCCGCGGCGAGGGCGGCGGATTCCTCGCGATCGACGACATCGTAGGGGACGCAGGCGACTTCGGCGACGAGGGCGGGCGCGGGACGGAGACCGGTGAAGGCTTGGATGCGGAGCATAGGGCGGAGAGAAAAGGGGATTCCCCGCCGCGGCGCAAGCGGGGAGCTTGCGCTCAGTTCACGTAGGCCGCTTCGTTCGAGAAGAGCAGCGCCTGCGCGTAGGTTTCCCACGCGGTGAGCGGCTTGCGCTCGACGATTTCGCCCTCGTTCTGGATCGCCTTCGTGCCGTCGCGGTAGCCGTTCTTTTTCTGCTCGTTGCGCTTCGCCATGAGTTTCGCATTCAGCTTCGGATTAGCGGGTGCCGCGAGCTGCGGCTGGGCTTTCATCTCCCCGCCGACGAACTGCATGGCCATCTGGATTTCCGGCGGCTTCGGATTGCGCTGAAAGATCACGCGATACATGGCGATGACGCGCGCGAGATCGTCGGGCGCGTTGAAGACCTCGGGCCGCGCGATGATGCGGCGGGCGACATCCACGGCCATCGCGCTGTTCATCAGGAAGAGCGCCTGCTGCGGGACGATGGTCGTGGCGCGTTTGCTGTTGGGCATATCGGGGTCGCTGAAGTCGAAGCTCTGCATCAGCTCGGGCAGGTTGCCGCGGTCGATGTAGCCATAGACGGAGCGGCGGTAGCTGTAGGGCTCGTCCGTCAGGTTGACGGGCTGCCCGCCGACGGTGCGGTCGAGTTTGCCGCTGAAGACGAGGAGCGAATCGCGCATCGCCTCGAAGTCGAGCCGGCGGATGTTCGCGCGCCAGAGCAGGCGGTTCTGCGAGTCGATCTGCTCGTATGCCGGATTGGTATTACTGCTCTCCTGATAAACGCGGGAGAGCATGATGACGCGGTGCAGCTTTTTCATCGACCAGCCGTTTTCCATGAAATAGCTGGCGAGAAAATCGAGCAGCTCGGGGTGCGACGGCGGCTCGCTCTGCGTGCCGAGATCGTCCGGCGTGCGGACGAAACCCTCGCCGAAATGGTGCATCCACACGCGGTTCACGACGACGCGCGCGGTGAGCGGATTCGCCTTGCTGGCGATGCAGTGCGCGAGGTCGAGCCGGCCGCTGTTGTCCTTGGCGAAAGGCGCGGCCTTGCCCTCGGGCGAGAGGACTTCGAGAAAGCGGCGCGGGACGACCTCGCCACTGGTCTCCGCCTGCCCGCGGATGAAGACGGGCGAGTCCTTCGGGCGCGGCATGTCGGCGAGCACCATGGCGCGCACCGGAGCGCCGGAGTTGGTGAGCGTGAGTTCGTTGATCTTGGCAAAATTGAACTTCGCCTGATTCCGCATCTTGTTCGGCCAGTGGGAGACGGTTTCGCGCATTTGCGCCGTGTTCATCGCTCCGCCAGCCTCCACCTTGAAAGGCATCTCGAGCAACTGCGCGACCGCCGGATCGAAGCCGGGAATCGGCGTGGTCTTCGCCTCGGACGCCGCTTTCAGGAATTCCTTGGCGCGCGGTTCCACGCTCGCGAAAAGCTTCGTGTAAATGTCCGCCACGTCCTGCAGCGACTGCGGTTTCGCGTCCTTGAACGCGGCGACGACGAGCGGATTGATGGCGACGCGGCGCGGGCCTTTGCCATCGACTTTGCCATCCACGATGTCGGCAATGACGCCCGCCGCTTTCTCCGAAAACTCCGACGAGTCCAGCGCCATGAACCGGCGGAACGGCGTGAAGACCGCATCCGCCTGGCGCACATTGCGGGCGACTTCCTTGATCAGCTCGGGATCGAGCTGGTGCTCCTTGATCAGTTCGATGCCCGCCTTCAACTCCTCCTCGCTCGGCTTGTCTTTCTTGCGCCGTCCGGCGAGCAGGTAGGCCGTGGGCTTCGCGCGAAACTTCGCCGTCTCTTCGCCGAGGAGGCGGTAGTAAAGGTCGTGATCCTCGTGTTCCAGCGCGGCCAGTTTGCCGTTGTAGTCGGTGAGTTTGTCCGCCGTGGGCATCGCGATGATCGGCTTCTCCGCCGGCTCCACGGAACTCGCGAAAACGCCGTGCAGCGCGTAGTAATCCTTCGTCGGGATCGGGTCGAATTTGTGATCGTGGCAGCGGGCGCAGGCGACGGTCAGGCCGAGGAAACCTTTGCTCACCGTGTCGATGCGGTCGTTGATGATGTCGTTCGGATTTTGGAAGCGCTCGCCGACGGTGAGGAAGCCGAGCGCGGCCAGGCGGGCGTCGTCGGGCTTGATGTCGGGGAGCCGGTCGGCGGCGAGCTGCTCGACGATGAACTGGTCATACGGCTTGTCGTCGTTGAAGGCCTTGATGACGTAGTCGCGATACGTCCACGCGTAGGGAAAACGGTAGTCCATTTTCTTCGCGTTCTTTTCGCCGCCGATGGTGTCCGCGTAGCGCGCGGTATCGAGCCAGAAGCGGCCCCAGCGCTCGCCGTACGCGGGCGAGGCGAGCAGGCGGTCGATGACTTTGGCAAAAGCCTGCGGCGAGCCGTCGCCCATGAAATCCCGCACTTCCAGCGGCGTCGGCGGGAGGCCGGTGAGGTCGTAAGTCGCGCGGCGGAGGAGCGCTTCCTTGCTCGCGTCGGGCATGGGCAGCATTCCTTTCTCCTCGATCTTCGCGAGGATGAAAGTGTCCACGGCGGTCCGGCACCACGCGCGGTTTTTCACGGCGGGCTGCGCGGGCTTGGTCGCGGGCTGGTAGGCCCAGTGCTGGCGGGCTTTGTCGGTCAGGCCGGTGAGTTTGCTTTTGACCTCGTCCTTGCGCGGATCGGGCGCACCCATTTTCACCCACTCCGTGAGCGCGGCGATTTCCGCTGCGCCGAGCTTGCCGCCGCCGTCCTTGGTGGGCGGCATTTGCAGGTCTTTGTCCTCGTAGTTGACCGCCTTGATCAGCGGGCTCGCCGCGGGCTCGCCGGGCTTGATCGCGGGGCCGTCCTCGCCGCCCTTGAGCACGCCCTCGCGGGTGTCGAGCGTGAGCCCGCCCTTCGATTTTCCTTTTTCGAGGCTGTGGCACTTGTAGCAATTGTCCGTGAGGATCGGGCGGATTTTGCTCTCGAAAAACGCCGCCTGTTCTTTCGTCGGCTCCGTCGTGACAGCGCCAAACGCGGGTGCGCCCGCGGCGGCGAGTGCGGCTAGGAGGAGGGAGCGCATGGCGGCTTAGGCGATGAGGTCTTTGACGACGTTGCCGAAGTTGTCGGTGAAACGGAAATCGCGGCCGTTGTAGCGATAGGTGAGCTTCGTGTGGTCGAAGCCGAGCAGCGCCATGATGGTGGCGTGGAAGTCGTGGATGTGGACTTTGTTTTCCGCGGCGCGCGAGCCGAATTCATCGGTCGCGCCGTAGGTCGTGCCGCCCTTCACGCCGCCGCCCGCCATCCACGCGACCATCGCGCGGCCATTGTGATCGCGGCCGGGGAATTCATTCCCGTTGCGGTCGCGCACCACGGTGCGGCCAAACTCGCCGCCCCAAATGACGAGCGTGCTGTCGAGCATCCCGCGCTGCTTGAGATCCTTGAGCAGCGCCGCCGCCGGGCCGTCCACCTCGCCCGCTTTTTTCGTGAGTGCCTCATCCAGCTTGTTGTGGTGATCCCACCCGCCCGCGCTCACCTGCACGAAGCGCACCCCGCGCTCCACCAGCCGCCGCGCCACCAGCATCTTCGCGCCGAGATCGCTCGGGCCGTAAAGATCGCGCGCCGCCTGCGGTTCCTTGGTGATGTCGAAGGCCTCCGTCGCCTCCGTCTGCATCTTGAAAGCCATCTCGAACGCCTCGATCCGCGCCTCGAGCTGCGCGTCCTTTTGCAGCGCCTGCGCGTGCATCTCATTGAGCTGATGCACGAGATCGAGCTGCCGCCGCTGGCGATCCGGCGCGGTGAACTGATTGCTGATATTCAGCAGCACCTCATCCAGCCGCATCTTCGAGTTGTAGTTCACATTGCAGCCCTGGAAAACGCCCGGCAGAAACGACGCCTGCCGCCACTCCGGCTTGCCCCCGAGCGTGATGAACCCCGGCATGTTCTGATTCTCCGTCCCCAGCCCGTACACCACCCACGAGCCCATGCTCGGCTTCGGCAATTGCAGCGACCCCGTGTTCATAAAGCGCTGCGCCACCTCATGCGCCGGCACGTCCGTCCACAGCGACCGCACGATCGCCATGTCATCCACGCACTCGCCGAGCTTCGGGAAAACCGAACTCACCGGGATGCCCGACTTGCCCATCGGCGCGAACGTGAACGGCGAGCCGAACGCCAGCCCGTCGTGCCCCGGAATCGTCTTCCCGTCGAACTTCGTCAGCTCCGGTTTCGGATCCCAAGTATCGACCTGCGACGGCCCGCCTTCGGCGAAAATGTGGATCACCGCCTTGGCCTTCGCGGCAAAGTGCGGCTTGTGCGGAGCCAGCGGCGAGAGCGCCGCCGCGGGAGCCGTTCCCGCAGCGTCCGCGCGCATGTTCACCCCGAGAATCGAGGCCAGGCTGAGCGCGCCCATGCCCATGCCCGTGCGTTCGAGAAACTGGCGGCGCGTGAAAATCAGGTTGTCGAGCGACGGCGAATGTTCGCGGCGGTATTTGTCCGCGCAGGAGCAGGAGGGGTCTGGGTTCATAGGGAGTGTGGGTGGGAGGACGATGCGTTCTTCCGGAACTAACAGCGCAACCGCCGGAAATTGCCCGTTATTTTTGGGAAAATCATCCGCTTCGTAAACGGTGTGCCGGGGCGGCGGGTAGTGGTTCAGTTTGGCTGTAGCGTCGGCTCTATGAGCCGAGGGAGAGCGGCTGCCTCGCAGAAAGATCGGCTCATAGAGCCGACGCTCCACCCGCGGCTCGCCAAACTGAGCCGCTACCTACTTTTGCGCGGCGGGCTTGGGATTGAGCGCATCCGCGATGACCGGGAGCAGCGAACGCTCCCCCGGAACGTCGCCGTCCAGCGACCAGATCATGATTCCGCCAAGTCCCTGATCCACCACGTACTGCGCCTTGGCCCTGATCGTCGGCTGGCCGTTGTACCAGATGGTGTTTCCCACCTGATCCGCATGCTCCGCGCCGGGGTGGGAGGCGACGATCTCCGCATAGGGATAGTCGCGTTTGCGAAAGGCCTCGCCGAAGCCATACCCATAGAATGGCACACCCAGCACGACCTTCGCCCTGGGCAGCCCGCGGCCCAGCCAATAGGTCGTATTGCTTTTGGCAAACTCCAGGGACGAATGCTGACCGGGCTCATTCGGCTCCCACGGCCCCGTGCCATCATAGGCCATGACATTGACAAAATCGAAAGACGCGAAAACCAAGTCCGGCACCTTGTCCCCGCCATAGCCTTGCGAAAGCGCCGCCGTCAGCAGCTTGCCTTTCGCCTTCAGGGCAGTGCCAAGGTCCGCGATGAAGGCTCCATAGTCCGCCGTGATCAGTCGTCCCTCCAAATCGACATCCAAGCCATCGAAATTGTGCGCCGAGACATAAGCCGCCAGCTTCGCGACAAACCCCGCCCGCCTGGCCTCCGTGAGCAGCTCGGCATAGCGGTTGCGCAACCCCTTGTCGCCCGAGGCCGCCCCGCCGCCAATCGACACCAGCACCTTCACCATTTTCGCGCGCGCCTTCGCGATCAGCGCTTCATCCTCGTTGTTAAAAGAAAGGTCGCCGCTTTCATTCACCGGGTTTTCAAACGCGATATTGATGTGCGTGAGCCGGGAGTAATCAATGGTTTCGGAAAACTTCTTCAAGTCCCCCCAGTTGGGCACATACGCGACAATCCTGTTTTCCGCATGCAGGCGGTTGGACATTAGACACAGCGCCATCGCACCGATGGCTTTCTGAAAAAGGCGGGCGATTCGGAACATGATGTTTGAACAGATTCGCACAGCGCGAATGAGGGTCACTCTAATTCTTCCGGGGAGCAGTGGGGGGAAGGGGGCACTTCTGGAATCTCGCTCTTGGCAAGCGCGGGGGGAGTGGGTAGAGGTCATCTTCATGGCTCGCAAAGCCCGCGTTGAATTTGCCGGGGCGGTTTACCATGTGCTCGACCGGGGAGATCGGCGGGAGCCGATTTTCCAGGACGACGCGGATCGCCGGCGCTTTGTCCCGCAGACCACCGAGGAGGCGGAGGGGAAAAGCGGGGGCTGGAGGACGGGCGAGCCCAAAGCCGGCACGATGGACCCATCGCCCCCCAACCGGCTGGCCGAACGCGCCGCGCCGCCGACCCGGCCCGACGAGGTGTGGAGCGTCGATATGACCTGCATCGAAACCGGCGAGGGCTGGCTCTTCCTCGCCGTCGTGCTCGATCTGCACAGCCGGAAGGTGGTCGGCTGGGCCTTTGCCGAGAGCCTGCATCCGGCTCGCCCGCGGGCCGCGCTGCGCATGGCGCTCGGCCAGCGCCGTCCGGCCCGCGGCCTCCTCCACCACCGCGACCGCGGCGGCCAGTATGCCAGCGCCGAATACCGC
>JAYWEP010000273.1:0-7805 GCA_043779205.1 Chthoniobacter sp.
CAAGACCCATTGTTACACCAAGAAACTCGCCAATCTCGCCGCCAGCATCTTGTTTTATTTGCTCACCAAGTCGTAATCAATACCTGATGAGCAATCCCCCAACTCGAAGCCGTAGAGATGATTCTGAAGTCCCCATAATTCCTGACTCTGTTTCGTGGAGCCGCTGGCACCGGCAAGAATCTCCGCGAACTCGGCATCGCTCTGCAAAGACTCGCGGTGGACTGGATCAAACCTGCACCGGCACGTTACGCGGTCCTCGCTGCGAGCGACGCGGTTTTCGTCGAAACGATCCAGGTCAGCGAAGCAGGATCGGACGACGCCTCATGAGCGGAAATCGGTCTTTGACTCGCGTGATCGGCATAGCACCCATGCCGCCCCATCGCCCGGCCTTCATGGCAGCCGTGCCGCCGTCCTCAATGCCACACTTTCCGCCACGCTTGGTATTCCGAAGGTCGCAGCCGATAGCGGGCGATGTTCCCTTCGTGGATGCTCATGATCTCGGTCTCGGCGACCTCGGCAAAACGTGCGCGGTCTTCCTGGGGAATGTTTTCGACGGCCTGCTGGCGAAAGAACGCGCCTGCGGCTCTTTTATCCATGAGTCCGCGGATGGCCGCGCTGATTGCCCCCGCCAATGGAGTGCGGTAGCGCAGGCGAAACGGGTCGGGCTCTCCGAGGGATTGGCGCACGGCCGAATACCGCGCGCAGGATCGTTCGTAAGCCCAGACGAAAACGTCGCGCAGCAGTTCGACGCGGTTCAGCTCATAGACACCCAGGATGCCGTCGATGTAATCGCGCGCCGGCACGTCCACGAAAGAGAGCGGGCACAGATTTCGCCGGATGAGCGGGATATTGGCGGCGAGCCGGGAGACCCGTTTATTGACATTCTCGAAAGGCTGCAAGTAGGGCAGATGCACCATCGCAAAAAAGGCCTGTTCAAAAGCGTCCTCGATGGCCTCCGCGGTATCGAGCACCTGCTGGAAACACTCTTTGATCACCTGCGGGCCTTCCAGTGGGTGAAAGACGGTGCCGGTGATGCCCACGGCCCGAGCCCGCAACCGCCCGCAGGCTTGCGGATCGGCGAGCAGGTTGTCGGACAGCAGCGCGTGAAGATTGCAAATCGTGTAGCGATTAAAGCCGATCTCGGCAGGCTGATCCGCCAGCAACTCGATGGCGGCTTTGTGATTCAGGATCATTTGCGCCTCGCGGGCATCCTTGCCTTCGGCGCTCTCGCCCAACTCCAGGAGCCGCTCCGTTTCCAAAAGCGAATAGGTGTTGCCCTCCAGGCGGCTGGAATTCCACGACAAGTCGATCAGCAGGCGATGGAACACCTGCCGGATGTAGGTTCCGGCGGGCAATTCTAGTCCTGGTGCCTGGCCCAACTCCGTCAGGCGCGCCCGGATTTCAGCCGGGAGGTAAAAGGTCTGGTTGGGCCGGTAGGCTTCGAGAAAAGCGCGGTTGTAGCCGACGGGGCTGCGTCTTTGGATCGGAGCGGCAATGGAGCGGCGGATGGGGTCTCCCTCGGCGGAGACGGGAATGGCAGAATCGCCTGGCGCGGAAAGATCTGGCGGTTCAGAAGCAGGCGGACGATAACGGGTCGCCCGGCCTCTTCCCTCTGCGCTCAGCCTTTTCTGCTCGACCAAGAGTGCGAGGCGCCGCTGCAAAGTGCGCCGGGGTGGGGAGTGCGCGAGGGCACTTTCGATCTCCTCAATCGCCGCGCCGTTGGGAAAACGCTCCACGATCCCAATGAGGGCTGCAAATTCTGCGTCGGGAATTTCCTTTGGCATGTGGGTGGTGTGAACATGGCGCGATTTGGGCTATCGCGCCATATAAAGCGTTTTTATGGCGCGAATACCTTTTCGCGCCACATTAAATGGCGCGCAATTCCCTCCTTATCTCACGGAATCAAAATACTTGGACACCTGCTCGAACGGCATTTTTAGCACCTTGAAGCAGTAGATGGCGGCCAAATCGCGGGCATCGGCTTCGGCTTCGATCTGGCTCGCCATGAGTACTCCGACACCGGGCGATGTGCCGGAGAGCTTCGCGATTTCCTTGTCCGCTTCGACGAAGACTTGAAATCTCCGGCGCAGAATTTCGAGAGTCACGAGTTGCCGATTTTTGCGGGGGTTGCGGGTGGGCGTTGATGTTTTCATTGCGGCGGATGATGCACGGGGCGAAACAAAACTTGCTCCGTGCATGGAGCTGTTTTTCGACGGCAATATGCCTCCGGCTTTGGATAAGCGGCATGGTCAACACCCGAGCCCAAGACTGGCTGCAATCTGCTGGCGAGCCAAGGCGAGGTCCGCCGGGGTGATCTCAATGTCAATCCCGCACGAACCGGTTCGCGGATGCTTTCGATACCACCGCGCCACACGTTCCCCGCGGGTTAATCCGTCTTTGGCAAGCAACTGCCGCGCTTTGCAGACGGTCCAGGAAAGATTGAAAAACGCAATCTTACCGGCGCTCGCAGGCGGCTCGTGAAACTTTCCCGAAGCCGTGCCAGGCCCACCGCGCCCGTCGGAGTTGGCGGGCTGGTTTCGACTTCGGCGGCTGCGGAAGTTCGCGAAGGCGGGACGCGTGCGCTCCCCAGCATTTCGAGCCGCGCGCCCTCGGGTGAATCGAGCAGGTGATGATGGGGTTTTCGATGACGACGTTCCGCATGGAAGACCCCCGATAACGCTGCGGCTTCCGCGGTCTGTCGAGACTGACTCATGGACGATGCAGGCTCGACGTTCATCCCTGCCGCCACAGGTGGTGCAGACTGCCCGCGGGATCGGGCGGACGAAAGTATATTTAGAATAATTCTTGATATGACTTTGCCCCGCCCGGATATTGGCGAACTCCAATGACCAGAAAACCCGAGCCCAAGTCTTACGATGAGACGATTTCCGAAAAGGGATTCCGTTTCACCGGGCAGCGGCGCGCGGTCTATGATGCGCTCATGGGGAAACGCGATCATCCCACGGCGGTCGAGGTCTTCATGCGGGTGAAAGGGAAGGTTCCGTCGATCTCGCTGGCCACGGTCTATAACTGCCTCGAAACGCTGACCGGCTGCGGGCTCGTCAAGACCGTCAACCACGACCGCGAGTCCGCGCGCTACTGCCCGAATCTGGCGGAGCACGCCCATTTTTTCTGCGAGGGATGCAGCGGCGTGACCGACATCCCGCTGCGGGCGAAACGGCGGGCGCACGACATCTGGGAGCTGCCGGAGGATGTCTCCATCTCGCATCACGAAATCTCCTTCCGCGGGCTCTGTCCGAAATGCGCGAAAGCCGCGGCGCGCAAAACCACGAAATCCAAATGAGTTCACTCGTCATCAAAGACCTTCACGTCAGCATCGGGGACAAGGAGATCATCCGCGGTCTCACGCTCGAAATTCCGAAGGGCGAAGTCCACGCGGTCATGGGCCCGAACGGCTCGGGCAAGAGCACGCTGAGCAAGGCGATCGGCGGGCATCCCGACTACACGGTGACGAGCGGCGAGGTGCTGCTTGATGGCGAAAACATCCTCGGCCTCGGCCCCGATGAGCGGTCGCGCAAGGGCCTGTTCCTCGCCTTTCAGTACCCGATGGAAATCCCCGGCGTGAGCAATGCGAACTTCCTCCGCGCGGCGCTGAACGCGCGCCAGGCGGACGGCGAGGAAATCGAGGCGACGGAGTTTTACGCGCAGATGTATGCGGAAATGGACAAGCTGGAGATCCCGCGCACTTTCACCGCGCGCTCGGTCAATGAGGGCTTCTCCGGCGGCGAGAAAAAGCGGAACGAGATTTTGCAAATGGCCATGCTCAAGCCGGCCTACGCCGTCCTCGACGAGACGGACTCCGGCCTCGACATCGACGCGCTGCGCATCGTCAGCGCCGGCGTGAACGCCCTGCGCGGGCCGCAGCTCGGCGTGCTCCTGATCACGCACTACCAGCGCCTGCTCGACTACATCGTGCCCGACGTGGTGCATGTCATGGTCGAGGGCCGCATCGTCCGCAGCGGCGGCAAGGAACTCGCGCTCGAACTCGAGGAGCGCGGCTACGATTTCATCAAAGACGAACTCACCGAGCCCGCGCTCGCATAACCCGGAGGCCACGACCATGAGCACTGCAACCGACAACCAGATCGACATCGACCGCACGCGCGGCGATTTCTCATATCCCGAAAAGCACAAATTCGACGCCGGCACCGGGCTGACGAAGGACACCGTCGATTACATCTCGAAGGTCAAAGGCGAAGCCGAATGGATTCGCGAGTTCCGCCATCGCGCGCTGGAAATCTTCCGGTCGAAGCCCATGCCGACGCACTGGGCGTCACACGATCTCGATGCGATCAATTTCGACAAAATCCGCTATTACCTCGCCAACGGGCAGACGCCGACACGCTCGTGGGACGAGGTGCCGGACGATGTGAAGAAGACTTTCGACCGGCTCGGCATCCCGGAGCAGGAGCGCAAATTCCTCGCGGGCGTCGAGGCGCAGTTCGACTCCGAGGCCGTCTATTCCAACATCAAGGCGGCGGTCGGCGAGCAGGGCGTGATCTTCTGCAACTCGACGGAAGGGCTGCGCGAACACCCGGAGATTTTCCGCAAGTGGTTCGGCAAAGTCATCCCGACGGGCGACAACAAATTCAGCGCGCTGAACAGCGCGGTGTTCAGCGGGGGCTCGTTCATCTACGTGCCGCCGGGCGTGAAGGTGAAGCACCCGCTGCAAGCCTACTTCCGCATCAACGCGGAGAACTTCGGCCAGTTCGAGCGCACGCTCATCATCGCTGATGAGGGCAGCGAGGTGATGTACATGGAAGGCTGCACCGCGCCGAAATTTGAGACGGCGACGCTGCACTCGGCGGTCGTGGAACTCGTCGCCATGAAGGGCGCGAAGATCCAATACGTGACCGTGCAAAACTGGTCGGCGAACGTCTTCAACCTCGTGACCAAGCGCGCCATTGCGCACGAGGAAGCCGAGGTGAAATGGATCGACTGCAACATCGGCTCGCGCCTCACGATGAAATATCCGGGCGTCGTGCTGAAAGGCCGCAAGGCGCGCGGCGAAGTCATCTCCATCGCGCTCGCCAGCGACGGCCAGCATCAGGACACCGGCGCGAAAATGATCCACGCGGCGGATGAAACGACCTCGAACATCGTCTCCAAATCCATCTCCGTCGGCACCGGCCGCTCCACCTATCGCGGGCTCGTCCACATTCCCAAGCACCTCAAAGGCTGCAAGAACAACACCGAGTGCGACGCGCTCCTCATCAACTCCAAATCGCGCACCGACACCTATCCGGCGATCACCGTGCGCGGCACCGGCAACTCCAGCCAGCACGAGGCCAGCGTCTCGCAGATTTCCGCCGAGCAGATTTTTTACATGGAGCAGCGCGGCCTCACCAAAGCGCAGGCCATGAGCCTCTCGGTGAACGGCTTCGTCAACGATCTCGTCCGCCAGTTCCCGATGGAATACAGCGTCGAGCTCAAGCGTCTCATCGACCTCGAAATGGAAGGCAGCGTCGGATGAAAGCGGCCAATATTGCCGTGAGTGAAACGGTCAGAATGAAGGCGTATCCCACGTTCACTGATGACTACGAAATGGGCAAAATAACTACGCAGATCAAAGTGCAGAACTGGGCGGATCTCGAACGTCTGGCAATTGGCGAGACGAACAAGCCGCCGCGTAGTTTCGAGGGCGAAGCGATCGTCGATACCGGCGCTGTGCATCTCTACCTGCGCAAGTCGGTGATTCAGCAACTCGGCTTGCGGGAAATCCGCACATGGACTTCGCGCACTATGTCAAACCGTGTCGAAGCGCGCCGCGTGTTTTCGCCGGTGGATTTGGAAATCATGGGACGCAGCGGCACCTTCGATGTAGTCGAGTTGCCCGACGACCTACCGAATGTCGTCGGCCAGATTCCGCTCGAATCGATGGATTGGGTGATCGACATGGGCGCCCACCGGCTCATCGGAAATCCCGAGCACGGCGGAGAATGGATCGACGAGGAATACGGCGAACCATGAGCACGCGAGACGAGAATCTGCCCCTTTTTATCGGCGCAGAATGTTCGGACGCAGAGCATTCACCAACGAAACCTTTATGAGCGCAGTCATGGAAATCAAAGAATCGGCGATGCTTGGGATCGGTAATCCCGCGCCCATCCTGAGCGCCGGGCCGGCCTCGCCGGAGCAGGCGGAGGCCTGGGAGAAATTCACCGCGCTGCCAATGCCGGTGCGCACCAACGAGGCGTGGCGCTTTGCCAATGTCAAAGACCTCGACCTCAGCGGGTATGTGCAGTCCACGCCCGTCGATGACGCCACGCGCGAGGAATTGCTCGCGCGTTCGCAGGGTTTGGCGGCGGTTGCCGGGCGCATGGTTTTCGCCAATGACGAACTGCTCGCGCAGGAGACGGTCGCCGATTCGCTCCGCCAGAAAGGCGTGATCTGGCTGCCGCTTGATCAAGCCGCCGCCGAGCATCCCGAGCTGTTTCGCAAACATTTCATGCGCGAGGAGGCGATCCTCGGCGGGCAAAAGTTTGCGGCGCTCCACGCATCGCAGGTGCGCGCGGGGACTTTCCTTTTCGTCCCGCGCGGCGTGGAGATCGGTCTGCCGATCGAGGCCTTCCACTGGCTGCATGGCGCGAACAGCACCGTCTTCCCGCACACCCTCATCATTGCCGAGGAAATGGCGAAGGTGACGGTCATCGACTACTACGAAAGCGCCGACGCGGACGCGCCCGGCCTCGCCTGCGGCGTGAACGATCTCTGGCTCGGTCAGGGTGCCAGCGTGACCTACGTCTGCGTGCAAAACTGGAGCCGCCAGGCGCACACGTTCCAAATGAACTCCACCGTCGTCGGGCGCGACGCGCAGTCGAAATCGCTCTTCGCGCAACTTGGCGGACGGCATGTGCGCAGCGAGAGCGTGAGCCATCTGCGCGGCGAGGGCGGGCGCAGCGACATGCTCGCCGTGACCGTGGCCGACGCCGCGCAGGAAGTGGACGCGCGCACTTTCCAAATCCACGAAGTGCCGAACACGCAAAGCGACCTGCTCTACAAGAACTCGCTCGACGACACCGCGCGGACGATTTTCGCCGGCCTCATCCGCGTCGACCCCGGCGCGCACCGCACCGATGCCTACCAGAAAGTCCGCAACCTCCTCCTCAGCGACGAAGCCGAGGCCAACAGCGCGCCCGGCCTCGAGATCGAAGCCGACGACGTCCGCTGCACCCACGGCGCGACCTGCGGCCAGATCGAGCAGGAGGAGCTTTTCTACCTCCTCTCCCGCGGCATCCCGAAGAATGAGGCCCAGCGCCTCATCGTCTTTGGCTTTCTGAACGAAGTCCTCGAGCGCCTCGGCAACGAGCCCGTGCAGGAAAAGCTGCGCGAGTTCGTGCGCGCGAAATTCGCCGCGCATCGCGGTCGTCCGGGCGAGGGCGACAGGCTCTGAGGCCCCCTGCGGAGTGGTCCAACCGGAAATCGCCAGCGCCACGAATTACCTTTCCCTCGCGCCCGGCGGCGGCAATCACATTGGCCATGACATTTTTTCCTCCACCGCTGCTGAAACCGCGGCTGCGCCTCGGCCTGATTTTCGCCCTCGGCCTGCTGCTCGCGCCGAGTATCCGGGCGCAGGTGGAGGCAAAGCCCGTGCCGCTGAGCAATGCGACGATCTTCATCATCCGCCACGCGGAAAAACCCAGGGACGGCATGGGACTCACGCCGGAGGGCGAAAAGCGGGCGCTGGCCTACGCGGATTATTTCCCGAGCCTGCGGGTGAACAAGCAGCCGCTGAAGCTGGAGCACTTGTTTGCCACGGCGGACTCGAAGAACAGCATGCGTCC
>JAYWEP010000274.1:0-2909 GCA_043779205.1 Chthoniobacter sp.
CGCATCGGCGACAACACCGGCTGCATGACGCTGAAAGGCGGCAATCCCGAGCACACCGGCGAGCCGCTGCCCGACCGCTGGAGCCTCACGAACGACCTCGCGCAAGTCGCCGAGCGCTGGCACATCGACCCCGCCAGCGCGCTCGTCTGCACCCACGTCAAGGCGGCATAGAAGCAGCTAGCCATTCGCGAAGCCGCGCGCCTAGTTTCGCGCCTCACTTACCAAAACAACTCCCACGATTCGCTCCCATGAAACTTCCCGCCATTCTCCTCGTCCTCCTCGCGCTTGCGGCCTCGCCTTTCGCCCAAGACCAGCCGGACAACGCCGCGCAGCGGGAGAAGAGACAGAGGCTCGCCGACGGGCTGAATTATCAAAGGGCGAGATCACGCTAAAAGGCGGACTGGCGAAGATTCGCGTGCCGGAGGAGTTCCGCTATCTCGACAGCAAAGACGCGGACACGGTGCTCTCGCGGCTGTGGGGAAATCCGCCGAACAGCGACACCTTGGGTTTGATCGTGCCGACGAAAATCAGCCCGGCAAGCCCGGAGGCTTGGGCGGTGATTATCACGTACGACGAGGACGGCTACGTGAAGGACGATGAGGCGGAGAAGATGGATTACGACAAGCTCATCAAGCAGATGAGGGAGGGCACGAGCGAGGCCAACAAAGAGCGCGAAAAGGCGGGCTACGGGAGCATCGAACTCATCGGCTGGGCGACGCCGCCGCGCTACGACAAAGGCACGCACAAAATGTATTGGGCGAAGGAGCTGAAGTTCGGGGGCAGTCCGGAGAACACGCTCAATTACAACATCCGCATGCTCGGGCGGCGCGGCGTGCTCGTGCTGAATGCGGTCGCCGGGATGTCGCAACTCCAGGACATCGAGGCGGCGACGCCGGCGGTGCTGGCGATGGTCGATTTCCAGGAAGGGCATCGCTACACGGATTTCAACGCCTCGACGGACAAGGTGGCGACCTACGGGCTGGCGGCGCTGGTGGCCGGCGGGCTGGCGGCGAAAGCGGGGCTTTTCAAGGGGCTGCTCGTCGCGCTGCTCGCGGCGAAAAAGGTGGTGATCGTGGCGCTCGTGTCGGTGGCGGCGTGGTTGAAAAAGGTTTTCGGAAAAAAGGAGTAGGCGACTCGGGAGCGGTTCCGCCTCGCTTGGGGGGATGCTCGCGAGAGGAAATTTGGCTCGTGATTTACGGACAAAGCGCCAGTCTCTGCCGGCATGAGGACACCGTTTGGCCGACGAACTTTTTGCGCGCTTCTCTGGTGCGCGTGGCTTTGTGCGCTGACCGCACGGGCCACCGGCGGGCCAAGTCCCGCAAGCACGGTCGCCCGCATTGAGCGCGTGCCTGTCGAGTCGAGCAGCCTCGTGAGCATTGGGTTCGCCCGCGAAGCGCACGTCCTCGAAATCGAATTCCGCTCCGGCGCGATCTACCGGTATCTCGGGGTGCCGCAGACGGTCTTTGACGCGTTGAAGAAGGCCGAGTCGAAAGGGCGCTATTTTGCACAGTCCATCCGGGGCAAATATGAATTCAAGCGCGTCGAAATCCCTGCCAAATGAGGATGACTAAAGATGAGATTTTGCTCGTGGTGATTGTGCTGCTCGTATTCACCGTCGGAGCGGCGGCCAAGCACTATCGCAACCACCATCCCCGCGAGAAGACCGTTGCCCAACCCACGCCAGCGCGCGCCTTCGCCCGATCCGCCGCGTCCGCCGGAAAAGGCCAGACGAAATAGCGCCGCGGAAGGGCTGAAATCGAGCCACCCGCCGCGAGCCCTGACGTCCGCGCATGGCGGCATCGCCTCGTGACCACCGCCCGCGAAGCCGCTTGTTTACTTGCTGCAGCGGCGATGGCGCCGATTTTTCGGATCGCCCCGCAGACCCGTGCGAACATTTTCTGAAAATTTCCCTTGCCCTCAAAATCCGCTTTGCTACTTTCCGCGTCCCGCCAGCCGGTGGGACTGCAAATCAGCGGTAGCGCAAAGATGCAGGCGGCGAAGAAAGTTGAAGAAATTCAAAATATTCGTTGACCAGCAGAAGCGACCGCCTAAAGTGCTCGTCCCGCAAGACAGGCGGGGTTGCTCGAAAGGGCAAAGTTCTTCCAACTTCTGGGACTTCAGATTGAACTCAATCTTGTCCCGACAATGAAATGAGCGCCTAACTGCAAAGGGTGGCGCAAACTTTATGGTCGGTGCCGAGATTGAGTTTTTTGTCGCCCGGAAGTTTGGTTGAGCAGTGATCTTTGAAAGTTTGATTCTGGAATTTGTCACACGACTCCGTCAGCGCAGGCGCAAGCCCAGCGGCATGGAATGAGCAAATTCAGAACGGTCAAATAGTAAGCAAAAATTGAATTGTGCGTTATACGTCGGAACTTTGATTTCAAATAATACAAGATCGGACAAACCCCACGTCGCCCTGCCCTTTTACTAGGAGGGGTGAGGTGGGTATGAACGGTCAGATTTAGCAACGGCTTTAGCAGCCGATTGCGCAGACTTTGGGGCGCAAGCCCCATCCGTTTTTCACGGAGAGTTTGATTCTGGCTCAGAACGAACGCTGGCGGCGTGGATAAGACATGCAAGTCGAACGGGATATTTTGTGTAGCAATATACAAGGTGTCTAGTGGCGTAAGGGTGCGTAACACGTGGGCAATCTGCCGAGAAGTGGGGGATAGCTCGCCGAAAGGCGAATTAATACCGCATATGGTCAGCGAAGGATTCTTCGCGACACCAAAGCCGGGGCAACCTGGCGCTTCTTGATGAGCCCGCGGCCTATCAGCTAGTTGGTGAGGTAACGGCTCACCAAGGCTATGACGGGTAGCTGGTCTGAGAGGACGACCAGCCACACTGGAACTGAGACACGGTCCAGACACCTACGGGTGGCAGCAGTCGAGAATTTTTCTCAATGGGGG
>JAYWEP010000275.1:0-3625 GCA_043779205.1 Chthoniobacter sp.
CGCGGCGCGGTGCGCGCGATAAATCCCCGCCGCAGGAATGAGGATCACCGCCGCCAGCGCGAGCGCCAAAACCGTGCGCCGCCGTCCGCGCCACGCGGAAGCGGCGGGTGGAGAAAGCGGGCGGGGTGGCATGTTTGGGGGGAAGGACGGTGGCGACGCGTGGAGTTGTCTAACACGGCGTCGGAAAAACTCACGCAAAGGCGCAACGACGCACTGGATCAGTTGGCGACGATTGTAGGGCGGGCGCTTCGCCTGCCCGTGGCAACCGGGGCGGTCGCCCTACAATTTTTCGCAAATTCAAATGCGGAGGCCGAAGCACAGGCTGGCAAGCCGCCGCCGCCGTGCGGTAGGCTCGCGCTCTTGTCCTCCGACGCACCCGATCACTACGCCACGCTCGGCCTCGACCGCCGCTGCACGACTGCGCAGATTCGCACCGCCTACCGGCTGCTGGCGAAGCGGCATCATCCCGATCTCAATCCTGATTCGCCCGAGGCCGTCGCGCGTTCGCAGGAGCTGAACGCCGCGCACGAGACGCTGAGCGATTCCGCGCGGCGTCGCGCCTACGACCGCGAGTTCGACGCGAGCGCGCCACCCGCTCCGGCGCGTGCCGCGAAGATCGAGCGCAATATTTCGCAGGACGCCTACCTGCGGATCGAGGATTTCATCCGCGGCGCCACGCTCGACGTGCGCGTGAAAGATCCCGCCAATCCGCACGGGCCGGAGACCTGCGAACTCACCGTGCCGCCGGGCACCGCACCGGGCGCGCGTTTTCGCCTGCCGCGCGGCGAACCGTTTGCCGGCGGCTTCATTCAGGTCCGCGTGCGGGCGCTGCCGGGATTTCGTTTCAAAGTGCGCGGTGCCGATCTGCGCTGCGATCTGCGGATCAGCGCCCAGCGCGCGACGCAAGGCGGCACCGAGATGCTGTCGGGAGCCACGGGCGCACCGCTTCGCGTGCAAATTCCGGCGGGTATTTCACGCGGCGAAATCCTGCGCATCCCCGGCGAAGGAGTGCCGAAGCCGCGCGGCGGGCGAGGGGACTTGCTCGTGCGCGTGACCTACCGCCCGGAGGTCCGCATCGCGCGCACGTCGGGCCGGTGACGGTGTCGCGCGTTCCGGCGTTGCTTCGTTTTGCGGGCGCGGCTTTGCTCGGTCGCATGATGCACCGCCGCCATTTCCTTCGCACGAGCCTGGGTCTTTTCGCCGCGACTGCGACTCACGGGCGCGCGGCGGAACCGGCCACCGCGGCGGAGGCGTTCGATGCGGAGATGGAGGCGTTCATGGATCCGCGCGGCGTGCCGGGCGGGGCGCTGGCGGTGGTGAAAAACCGCCGGCTCGTCTATGCGAAAGGCTACGGCCTGGCGGATCGCGCTGTTCGTCCGGCGGCACGATGGCTTGAGCTGGGCGGTCTGTTTCAATCAGCGTTCCGACGACAAAACCCTGCCCGACGGAGCCATCGACGCCGCCCTCCATCGCGCGGCGGGCCGCGTGGGCGCATGGCCGGAGGGCACTCCCTTGGACGAAAAATAAAACGGCGAATTTCCCTGTTTACGCGCGGCGGAATAAACGTAGTCTCGCCGCGTTCTTCGTTCCGCCGCTTAGGTGCCGGAGCATTCCCCGGGGCAAGAGCATCTCCAACACACACACATGAAGAATATGGGAAAAAAAGCCACCACCGCCAAAACGACCGCTCCGGTCAAACGTGCTGCCAAGCCGTCGGCAGCGATTCCTGCCGCGAAAAAAACGGTCGCCGCTCGCTCGAAGCCATCCAAAGCTGTCGCTGCGCCGCCGCGCGCCGCAAAATCGCTCCCGTCGAAAGCGCCGGGTTTCACCACCGATGACGTCGGGTTGCGCGCCTACTTCATCGCCGAAAAGCGCCGCCGACTCGGGCTGCCGGGCGATGAGGCGCATGACTGGCTGGAGGCCGAACGGCAGCTTCTCTCCGAAAGCAAGGCTCCCAAACCGGCGCGTCGGACAAAGGTCGCTGCGAACTGAGGGCTTCGGCAATTCTCTCCCGACCTGTGGCTGAATCCTCTGGCGTCCATCAGGCGCTCGCCGATGCGTTGAAAGAACGTCTCGCACTCGTCGCCGACCGGGACTTTTACCGCCGGGATCCTGCGGCGCATCTCGCCCAGCTCCAGACAGTTTCCGGGAGAATCACCGCCCTGATGGCGCAGCTTCCGCCCGGCGGCGATCCGCAACTCACGCACTATCTCCAGCGGTGCAGCTTCGACAAGGCGCTCGCCCTCCTCGAAGCGGGCCGCCCGTCGTAGAGCGGATTCCAGAAATGGTTTCCAGCGCCGCGCGACTGTAGGGGAAGCTGTCAGCTTCCCCTACAGGCGCGGCGGCATCCGGGTATTCACGCGGCACGCTAGCCTGCCGCTTGGCGCGCGAGGGACTCGGCGAGTTGGGGAAAATCGCTGACTCGGGCGAGATCGACGGGTTCGAGCGCCGTCTCGCGGCGGAACCAGGTCATCTGGCGTTTGGCGTAGCGGCGGGTGGCGTGCTGGAGCGCGGCGACGCAGTCGGCTTGACCGAGCTGACCGGCGAGGAGGGCGCGGATTTCGCGAAAGCCGAGGGTCTGGCTCGCGGTCGGGCCGGCGGCTCCGGCGGCGCGCACTTCTTCGATGACCCCGGCGGCGAACATCGCGGCGGTGCGCCGGTCGATGCGCGCGTTGAGAGTTTCGCGATCCAGCGTGAGCACGATGCCGCGGATGCCGTGCGGGGCGGCGGTCCATTGCTCGCGGAAGCTGGAAAAGGGACGGCCTGTGAGCAGGCAGACTTCCAGCGCGCGGATGACGCGGCGGGGATTTTGAAGGTCGATTTGCGCGGCTCCGAGGGGATCGAGTTCGGCGAGCCGATACTGCAAATCGGCGGGCGGTTGCTTTTCCAAATCAGCGCGGAGTTGCGCGTCCGCGCCGGGCAGGTCGGCGAGCCCGCGGGTCAGGGCGCGGAGGTAAAGCCCGGTGCCGCCGGTGACGATGGGCACGCGCCCGCGAGCGCGAATTTCCGCGATGCGCTGTCCGGCGGCGCGGAGGTATTGGGCGACATCGAAGGACTGGCTGAGCGGGATTTCGCCCACGAGGTGGTGGGGCGCGCGGGCGCGCAATTCGGCGGAGGGTTGCGCCGTCAGGATTTCGAGTCCTCGGTAAATTTGGAAAGCATCCGCGCCGACGATCTCACCGCCGCAACGCTCGGCGACATCAACGGCGAGGTCCGATTTTCCAACCGCCGTCGGGCCGGCGATGATGAAGAAGGGACAGGTGACGGGTGGCATGTGGCAAGTGGCGCTCGAATGCGGAACCACTTGTCACCTTCCACCTGTCACCTGTCACAAAAAAAGAGGCCCACCGTTTCCGGCGGGCCTCCTCGAGGATTAGTGCGCGGGTGCGCTCAGCCGCGATAGTCGGTTTCGCGTTCGCTGGTCTTGGCTCCGCTGACGACGAGCTTGCGGCCCATGAAGGGCTTGTCGTGCAGCTCGGTGACAGCGCGTTTGGCTTCATCCACCGTGGCCATCAGCACGAAGCCGAAGCCCTTGGATTTGTCGGTGTCCTTGTGGGTCACGACCTCGGCGTTTTTCACGTTGCCGACGCCGTTGAAGAGTTCGTGCAGATCGTTCTCCGTGGCG
>JAYWEP010000276.1:0-11776 GCA_043779205.1 Chthoniobacter sp.
GGCTGGCCATCGCCGGGCGCTCGACGGTGACGAAGTCGATGGACGATTTCGGCGATCCCGTCGTGAGGACCACCCGCACCGGAATTTCCGCCGATCTCCCCACGCCAGCGGAGGCATGGAAATCCTCGAAGCCCTACGTGGTGCAGCCCTTCGCCAAGCGCGGCGAACTCGACCAGGGCATCCTCGCCTTCACCGCGCTGTCGCTCTCGCTCGTGACGCAGGGCTACCTGATCGCGCTGGTGCTCGGCACGCCGCTGGGCTTCTGCCTCGGGTTGTCGAAGACCTTCGCGAAGGCGGTCGATCCCATCATTCAAGTGTTGCGCCCCGTCTCGCCGCTCGCGTGGTTTCCGCTCGGGCTGATTCTTTTCAGCTCGGTGAAACTGCTCGACGGTTCCGGCAAGACCGTCTTCGGCGCATCGGACGCCGCCGCCCTTTTCACCATCGCGGTCTGCGCGATGTGGCCCACGGTGATGAACACCGCCGTGGGCGTGCGCGCCGTGCCGACCGACTACCTCAACGTCGCCCGCGTGCTGAAACTTTCCCGCGCGAAGACGCTCTTCAAAGTGCTCCTACCCGCGACGCTGCCGTACATGTTCACGGGCTTCCGGCTCTCGCTCGGCATCGCGTGGCTGGTCATCGTCGCCGTGGAAATGCTCACCGGCCGCCCCGGCGTCGGCGGCTTTCTGTGGCAGGAATACAACGCGAACCACTACGCGCAGATCATCCTCTGCATCCTCACCATCGGCGTCATCGGCCTGCTGCTCGACCGCGTGATGTCGCTCGTCGAAGCGCGCTTCAAATCCGTCTGATGAATTTAGGATTTCTGATTTCTGATTTCGGATTTGGGAGAGGTTTTCGACGACTTGTGCATCGCTGCGAAAATGGCGGTGAGTTCTTCGGATTCCTTGCGAAGCGCGCTGAGCTTTTCCGGCGGCAGCACGCCGCCCTCTTCGATCAACTCAAGCCACAAGGTTGTTTCGTCGGCTTCTTCCAAAGTCCTTCCTACTTTATCGATCCAGTCCGCGCGCGAACGTGCCCGACACGCGGCGCGAAAGCCGGAGGCCACGGCGGTTCCGCTGCGCAGAATCTGGTTGCTCAAGACACGAGCTTTGGCACTGCGAGGCATGGCGTCGGTCATGGTCATTACACGAAGGGCAAACTTTTTCGTCCGCTGCTTGAGTTCGGTTTGCGTCATGCAACGCGGGCTACATCAGAAATCAGAAATCAGAAATCCTAAATGTCCGCCTTTCTCGAAATATCGCGCGCCGACAAGGGCTACGGGCCGAAGTGGAATCGCACCGAGGTTCTCACGGACATCAACCTTGAGGTCGAGCGCGGCGAGTTCATCGCCATCGTCGGCTTCTCCGGCGCGGGAAAAACAACGCTCGTGAATCTGCTCAGCGGCCTCGCGTTTCCCGACAAGGGCAGCGTGACGCTCGATGGCAAACCCGTGACCGGGCCGGGGCCGGAGCGCGGTTTGGTTTTCCAAAACTACAGCCTGCTGCCGTGGCTCACGGTGTTTGAAAACATCGCGCTCGCCGTGGATCAGGTCTTTCCAAAGTGGAGCGCCGAGGGGCGGCGCGCGCATGTCGAGAAATACATCGAGATGGTGAATCTCACGCCTGCGCGACAGAAGCTGCCGCGCGAGCTTTCCGGCGGCATGCGCCAGCGCGTGGCCGTGGCGCGCACGCTCGCGATGGAGCCGCAGGTGCTGCTCCTCGACGAGCCGCTGAGCGCGCTCGATGCGCTGACGCGCGCCAATTTGCAGGACGAAATCACCAGCATCCGCAGGCAGGACGACAAGACGATCGTGCTCATCACGAACGATCCCGACGAAGCGATCCTGCTCGCCGACCGCGTGATCCCGCTGACCCGCGGGCCGCGCGCGACGCTCGGGCCGTCGATCCCGGTGAACATCCCGCGCCCGCGCAGCCGCCTGGACATCAATCACAACCCGGACTTCAAGCGCATCCGCAACGAAGTCATCGCGTATCTGCTAAAATCCAACGACCGGCACAAGACCGCGCTGACCAAGAAACTCGTGCTGCCGGACATCCTTCCCGAGGACTTGGATCAGCCGCGAATCCTCATTGGCAAACGGCGGCCGCTCCGGCGTTCCGAGCAGAAGATCGAAAAAGTGGAGGTAATCCAATGAGCGACACGGCCTATCTCGAACTTACCCAACTAACAAAAAGCTACCCATCGCCAAAGGGTGAGGCAGTCATCGTGAAGGATCTCAACTTTAAGTTCCGCAAAGGCGAGTTTGTTACCGTCATCGGTCACTCCGGATGCGGTAAGTCCACGATGCTGATAATGGCGGCGGGACTTACTTCGATTACTTCCGGCGGCATCATCCTCGCCGGCAAGGAACTCACCGGCCCTGGGCCCGATCGCGGTGTGGTCTTCCAGTCACCGTCACTGCTCCCTTGGTACACGGCTTTTGAGAACGTGATGCTGGGAATCAACCGGGTCTTTTTCACCGCCGACAAAGTCGAACGCAGGCAGATCGCCGAGTACTACCTCACGCTCGTGGGTCTCGCCGATGCCATGCACAAGCGGCCCGCGGAGCTTTCGCAGGGCATGCGCCAGCGCGTGGGCATCGCGCGCGCCTTTGCGCTCGCGCCGAAGATGCTGCTGCTCGACGAGCCCTTCGGCATGCTCGATTCGCTCACGCGCTACGAGTTGCAGGAGGTGCTCATCCAGCTTTGGCGGCGCGAAAAAATCACCGCCATGATGGTCACGCACGATGTCGATGAGGCGCTGTTTCTCAGCGACCGGATCATCTGCATGACCGATGGCCCCGAGGCGGGCATCGGCGATGTCATCGAGGTGAATTTTTCCCGCCCGCGCGAGCGCAAGGACGTGATGGAGCATCCTGATTACTACCGGCTCCGCGAGCGGCTCATCGAATTCCTCGAAGTCCACGCGCACAAGCCGCACGCGAAACCCGCCGCGCCGGCGACGGCTGCTGCGCTGGAACTGACCGCCGCCCCGTCCCCATGATTTTTCCCTCGAAACAAAACCGACCCGCATGCTCGTGAGTCCACCCACCGCAGCCAAAACCACCCGGAGGAGCATCTCCAAAAAATTAAACCTGACCACATGACCAAACGAAAAACCACATCCCTGAAAAAAAGCGGCGCGCTGTTCGCCACCGCACTCCTGACCGGCGGTCTCACCTCGTCCTTCGCGGGAGAGACCGTCGCGAAATCCACCGGCGGCTCATCCTCAATCGGAGCCGCGCCGGACGCCAATCCGCTGAGCTTCTACGACGGCAAAGTCGTCTTCGACCTGCAGGAGCGGCTGCGCTGGGAGAACCGCAGCAACAATTACGATTTCAACAGCGCCACACGCTCCGTGACGGATGGCAACTGGTTCGAGCAGCGCGTGCGCATCGGTCTCGCGCTGAAGCCGGCCGAGTGGCTGAAAATCTACGCGCAGGGCCAGGACGCGCGGGAATTCAACGGGCTGCGCAACAACATTCCCGGCGTCGCCGGGGCGGAGGGCGACGATGCCTTTGACCTGCGCCAAGGCTACGTCGAAATCGGCAATCTCAAAGAGTTCCCGCTCACGCTCAAGGTCGGCCGGCAGGTGCTGGCGTATGGCGATGAGCGCCTCGTGGGTTCCTTCGATTGGAATAACATCGGCCGCACTTTCGACGCGGTGAAGCTGCACTTCGAGCAGCCGAACTGGTGGCTGGATGGTTTTGCCTCGAGCGTCGCCGTCCCGACGCGCTCGAAATACAACCAGTCGGATTTTTTCAACGGCAATGAGACCCATCGCGGGCAGGTTTTCAGCGGCCTTTACTTCAGCACCACGGCGCTGCCTTTCCAGACCACGGATGTGTATGCCTTCCATCTCCACGAGGAGACCGGCCCGAAATATCAGCCCACGGCACTTGGCGATACCAACTTCGCGACCCTCGGCCTGCGCGTGAAATCGAAGCCCGGCGTGTTTCACCACGAGCCCGCTCCGGCTCCGGACGGCAAGTCGGTCGCCGATGGAAAATCGCCGCCGCCGCCACCGCCGGCTGCACCGAAGCCGCTCGGCCTCGACTACGACGGCGAGTTCGCCTTTCAGACCGGCGAACTGCGCGGGCTCGATCTCTCGGCCTTTGCCGTGCATGCAGGTGCCGGGTACACCTTCGAGGTGCCGTGGGCTCCACGCCTCGGCGTCGAGTACAACTACGCCTCGGGCGACAACCATCCCGGCGACAGCACCGTCGAGACGTTCCAAAACCTCTTCCCGACGAACCACAAGTTCTACGGATTCATGGACGTTTTCTCGTGGCAGAACATGCACAACCCGGCCATCAGCCTGAAGGTCGCGCCGTGCAAAAAAGTGACCGCGCAGGTGGACTACCACGGCTTCTGGCTGGCGACGAACGAGGACGTCTGGTACCGCGCCAACGGCACCACCGCCGTGCGCCCGCTCAACGCGCTCGCCCGGAATGCCGACAAGTTCGCGGGCTCGGAACTCGACTTCACCGTGACTTACAAACCGATCAGGCAACTCTCGTTGCTAGCCGGCTACAGCCACTTCTTTGCGGGCAGCTACCTCAAGGACACCGGTGCGCATGACGACGCCGACTTCGGCTACGTGCAGGCGACCATCGAGTTCTAAGCCCGGCGCTTTTCTTGGTTGAAAACTAGCCCGCCGTTCCGGTCACTGCGCCGGGCGGCGGGCTACGGTTTTTTTCATGCTCCCGCGTTGGACACATGAAGCGGTCGATGGGCGTTGCCACGGCCGGCCTGGCGGGCTTATTCCACGCCATGATGAATCCTCAGCCCGCCGCGTCCGAAACGCCGATTTCCCCAGGCTTCGTGAAGGCGGCGCTGGCCGTCGAGAGATACGTGCTGCCGTGGGTGTATGCGTTCTTTGCCTGGCAGCGGGTGGGCCCGGGGCTGGCGCACTACGCGGAATATCGGAGGCATGCGGCGGAGCCGCTGGTGCAAAGCGTCGCGGCGGCGGCAATGACGGGAGACCTATTGCTGTTTCTGCTCATGGCCTTCACCGGCGGAATGCTTCTGGTCAGCCGCGCGCCGGTAATTCCGCCCGATCGCTTGAAGCACGTCATCGTCCCCATCGCGATGAGCTACTATTTTTTCCTCTACGGGCTGACCGATCGCCTGCCCGCGCCACTGCGGGAAAACCTGCTGCCGCCGAGCTGGCAGATGCCCGCGGCGGTCGCGGGTCTGCTCGTCAGCCTCGTCGGATACGCCGTCGCGATCTGGGCGCTGCTCCATCTCGGACGCTCGTTTGCGATGCTGGTCTCGGTGCGCAAGGTGATCTCCAGCGGCCCGTACGCCTATGTGCGGCACCCGATCTATCTCGGCTATGCCATCGATCTGTGCGGGCTGCTCCTCGCAAAATGCGCACCCGGGATGCTGCTCCTCGGCGCGGGCTTCATCGGGTTTCTGGTCTGGCGGGCGCGGATCGAGGAGGAAACGCTGTGCGCTGCGGATGAGGGGTATCGCCAGCGCCTGGCGGGCACGGGCTTCCTGCTGCCGCGCTTTTCCGGTCGTCGTTAAAAAGCGGGTGCCACCTGCTTCCGCGGGCCTGCGGGTTCATGTGCAGCGATGCAGCCGCAGTGGGCAAAAGACGCCACCGCCGCGCGCCTCGCACCGGGTCCGGGCAAGTCGCGTTTGCAGGGTGAACTGAAAAATGTCGCGCCCGCCGGCCGCGTCACGCGCGGCGGCGCGGCGGCGTAAAGCAGGCAAAATCAAGCCCATCGCGTGCGCATGAAGTCGATTCATCACGTCCATGAAGACTATGAGCGCCATTTGTTATGCCGCCCGCGCTGGGTGGCACGCGCGGAGCTAAGGAGCGCCCGGCGCAGCGAACCCCGCCGCCGCACAAAAAACCAAACATCCACCGCGCCTTGAAACTCTCCGATCTCAAAAGCTCCGGCCACTGGCCCACCCTCCTCACCGCGTTCCTTTATTTCGACTTCAGCTTCATGGTCTGGACCGTGCTCGGCCCGCTCGGCGCGCAGATCGGCGAGTCGCTGCATCTTTCGGCCGAGCAGAAGGGTCTGATGGTCGCGCTGCCGATCCTCTCCGGCGCGATCCTGCGCATCGCGCTCGGCATGCTCGTCGATCGCATCGGCGCGAAGAACACCGGCGTCATCGCGCAACTCGTGGTCATCGCCGGCCTCGCGCTCGGCTGGGTCTTCGGCCTGCCGACCTATCAGGCCACGCTGCTCATGGGTCTGGTGCTCGGCTTTGCGGGCGCGAGCTTCGCCGTCGCGCTGCCGCAGGCGGGCCGCTGGTATCCGCCGAATATGCAGGGCGTGGTCATGGGCCTCGCCGGTGCGGGCAATGTCGGCGTGGTCATCGACAGCCTCCTCGCGCCTCGCCTCGCCGCGGCCTACGGCTGGAAAAGCGTCTTCGGTTTCGCGCTCTTTCCGGCAGTGCTCGTGCTCGTCATCTACGTGCTCTTTTCGCGCGAGGCGCAGGTCGAGGTGAAAAAGAAACGCCTCGCGGATTACATCACGCTGCTCCGGGACAAGGACGCGCACTGGTTCTGTTTCTATTACACCGTCAGCTTCGGCGGCTTCGTCGGCCTCGCGAGCAGCTACGTCCTTTATTTCAAAAGCGAATACGGCCTCACGCCCGTGCAGGCCGGCGACTTCGCCGCGCTCTGCACCTTTGTCGGCGCGGTGCTGCGGCCCATCGGCGGCGCGGTCGCGGATCGCATCGGCGGCATCCGCTCGCTCTACACCTTCTACGCGGTCGCCGGCCTTGCGCTCGTCGCCAGCCCGTTTGCGCATGTGCTCGGTTTCAATGTCGCCACCTTCCTCCTCGCCTCCGGCGCGCTCGGCATGGCCAATGGCGCGGTCTTCCAGCTCCTCCCGCAGCGCTTCGGCAAAGACATCGGCGTGATGACCGGCCTCGTCGGCTGCGGCGGCGGCGTGGGCGGTTTCTATCTCGCCAGTTCGCTCGGTTTGGCGAAAGGGCTTACGGGTTCGTATGCGTCCGGCTTCTTCGTTTTCGCCGCGCTCTGCGGCCTCGCCATCTGCGGCCTCACCCTCGTGAAAACCCGCTGGCGCACGACGTGGGGCGCGCTCGCCAACGCCCGGATTTGAAATGACGAATGATGAATGGCGAATGACGAAAGAAACCCGAATGACGAAGCCCGAATCGCACGTCGCTCCATTCGTCATTGGGATTTCGTCATTCCTTCGTCCTTCGTCATTCGACGTTCGTCATTGAAATGAAGGTCTCCCTCACCAGCTTCGGCCTGCCGCGCGATGGCGTGGAATCGGAAGATTCCTTCGCCGTGAAAGCGTGGGACGAGACGGTGATCGCCGTCCTCGCCGACGGCACCGGCGGGGCGCGGCGCGGGAAAGAGGCGTCCGCGCGCATCGTCGAATCGCTCATCAGCAACTACGCCGCGCGCCCCGTTTCGTGGAGCCCGGAAAAGGCGCTGACGGAATTCACGCGGCTCATCAACCGCACGCTCCACCACGAGTCGCTCGCGCAGGACCACTCCCCCGAGATGATCTCCACGCTCTCCGTGGCGGTGATCGAGGGGAACCGGCTCTACGGCTTGAACGTGGGTGATTCCCGCGTCTATCTCGCGCGCGACAGCCAGCTCTCGCGCCTCTCCGAGGATCATGTGGACAGCGAAATGAAGCACGTCCTGAATCGCGCCATCGGCCTCGAACCCGAGGTCGCGCCGCACTGCTTCGAGCGCGAACTCTCCGACGGCGACGTCGCCTTTCTCTGCTCCGACGGCATTTCCAACGTCCTCACCGACGACGAACTCAACGCCCGCCTCGCGAAGCGCAGCGCCGCCCGCGCCATCGTCCAGCATGCCCGCTCCGTCGCCACCGATGAAACGCTCGACGACATGAGTGCGATCGTGATCGACATCGCCGAGACTGGTAAGCTGCGCGCCGTGAGCCAACTCCCCCTCCTCATTCCCGACACCCTGCGCAAAGGCGAGATCATCGACGGCTACGAACTCGTCCGCCCATTCCAGCACAGCGACCGCGTCTGGCTCGCCACGAAGGACGGTCAGCGCTGGACCATGAAATTCGCGCCGCTCGAAGCGCGCGACAACGAGGCCGTGCTCAACCAATTCGTGAAGGAAACCTGGAACGCCACGCGGCTGCGCGCGGAGTTTTTCGTCGAGTCATTCGCGCCGGAAAAAGCGACCGCGCGCTACTACGTCATGGAGTTCGTGGAAGCGCCGAGTCTGAAGATGCTGCTCGCGTCGCGGCGGCTCGCGGTCGATGAGGCCGTGGAACTCGGACGCTTCCTCCTCGCGGCGAGCGCGCACCTGCTGCGGCTCGATCTCGTCCACGGCGACATCAAGCCGGAAAACATCCTCGTCATCAGCGATTACGACCGCCTGCGCTTCAAGCTCATCGACCTCGGCAGCGCCACGGAAATTTTCTCCATCACCACCCGCGCCGGCACCGCCAGCTACCTCGCACCCGAGCGTTTTCACAACACGCCGATCTCCGAGCGGACGGAGATTTTCGCCATCGGCGTGACGCTCTACCAGGCGCTCACCGGCGCTTTTCCCTACGGCGAAATCGAACGCTTTCAGACACCTGTCTTTCACGCCGCCAAAGCGCCCGCGCGTCTGAATCCCAACCTGCCGCCCTGGCTCGAAGCCTTGATCCTGCGGGCGTGCGCGGTCGATCCCGAGCGCCGTTACCGCCATTACTCCGAAGTCGCCTTCGACCTCGCGAACCCGGCCAAGGTCGAGCCGTTTTTCCAAAAGGACACCGCGCTCTACGAACGCGACCCGCTGCTCTTCTACAAGACCGGCTTTTTCATCTTGCTCGCGATCACGATCGGCCTGCTCGTGAAGCTCCTCAGCCACGCATGACCTCGATTCCGTTCATTCCAGACAACGCCCCGTTCACCCCGGAGCAGCGCCTCTGGCTCAACGGCTACCTCGCCGGACTTTTTTCCGACGCCACACTCGCCGCCCGCGCATTGTCCGGCCTCTCGGCCACACCCGCCGCGCCCGCCAAGCCGCTCGTGCTCTTGTACGGCAGCCAGACGGGCACCGCCGAGGGGCTGGCGAAAAAGGCCTCGAAGGAAGCGGTGAAGCGCGGCTTTGCGCCGAAGCTCGTGGACATGGCCAAGTTTGAAACCGTCGATCTGACGAAGGAGGAAAACGTCCTCGTCATCACCAGCACCTACGGCGACGGCGACCCGCCGGACAACGCGCAGGCCTTTTGGAACTACCTCAAAGCCGACACCGCGCCGCTGCTCGCGCATCTCAGCTACTCTGTCCTCGCGCTCGGCGACACGAACTACGCGGCGTTCTGCCAGTTCGGGAAAATCTGCGACGAGCGTTTGGAAAAACTCGGCGCGAAGCGCGTGCATCCGCGCGTCGATTGCGATGTCGATTACGACGGCCCCGCAAAATCGTGGACGGAAGGCGTCTTCGCCGCGCTGGCGTCGGAAGGGCTCACGCAAAGACGCGAAGACGCAAAGACGGAAAGTGGAGCGGCAGAATCAGACCTTTGCGACTCTGCGTCTTTGCGTGACACCTATTCCCGCAAAAATCCCTTCCCCGCGCGACTCCTCGCGAACCGCCTGCTCAACGCCGACGGCTCCGGCAAGGAAGTGCGCCATTACGAAATCTCGCTCGCGGGCTCCGGCCTCAGTTACGAAGTCGGCGACGCGCTCGGGGTGGTTCCGGCGAATTGCAGCGAACTCGTCGGCGAACTTCTCGCGGTGCTCGGCTGCGACGGCGAGGAGGCGGTGAAAACGCCCGACGGTTCCGAGACCTCGCTGCGCCTCGTGCTCGCGCAGCATTACGACATCACCCGCCCCTCCGGCGAGCTGCTCAAGGCCGCCGCCGAACGCGGCGCGGCGGGCGGCGAACTCGCTTCCCTGCTTGATCCGGCGCGCAAGGACGATTTGAAGAAATGGCTCTGGGGCCGCGAGATCATCGACGTGATCGGCGGGCTCGCGCAGAAATTCAGCGCCGCGGAATTCATCGCGCTGCTCAAGAAATTGCAGCCCCGCCTTTACTCCATCTCCTCCAGCCCGAAGGCCCACCCGGACGAAGTGCATCTCACCATCGCCGCCGTCCGCTACGACAGTCACGGTCGCCCGCGCAAAGGCATCTGTTCCACTTTCCTCGCCGACCGCTGCGCCGACCACACGCCCGTGCCGGTCTTCGTGCAGACCTCGCACGGCTTCCGCCTGCCGGAGGATGGCAGCGTGCCCGTCATCATGTGCGGCCCCGGCACCGGCATCGCGCCCTTCCGCGCCTTTCTCGAAGAGCGCCTCGCCACCGGCGCGAAGGGCCGCAACTGGCTCTTCTTCGGCGACCAGAAGCGCGACACCGATTTCCTTTACCGCGAACAGCTCGAAGGCTGGGTCGCCGACGGCCACCTCACCCGTCTCGACCTCGCCTTCTCGCGCGACCAGGCGGAGAAAATCTACGTCCAAAACCGGATGCTCGAACAAGCCGCGGAACTCTTTTCCTGGTTGGAAAGCGGCGCCCACTTCTACGTCTGCGGCGACGCCAGCCGCATGGCCAAAGACGTGGACGCCGCGCTCCACCACATCGCCGAAACCGCCGGCGGAATGAGCAAGGAAGCCGCCGCCGCCTACATCCAAAAACTCAAGTCCGACAAACGCTACCAACGTGATGTTTACTAAACGCGCGGCTGCAGAACTCCGGGGAGCACACGCGTCCCGCGTGTTGGTTTCGGCGTCCCGCCGAAACGAACTTCCCGCGACGTCCGCCATCACGGGGAATCACACATTTTTCACGATCCACGCCTCGGGAAGTCCGTCGCGGCGGGACGCCGCGACCAGCACGCGGGACGCGTGCGCTCCCCGGAATCCGCTATGAGCACCACCCTGCCCATCGACTCCATCAACGGCGACGCGCTCTCACCCGAGCAGACGAATTATCTCAGCGGATTTTTCGCCGGGGTCTCCGCGCGCGGCCAGCGCTTCACCGACGCGGAAGCCGCACCGGCAGTGGAAAGGACGGTCTCGCACGAAGATCTCATCTTCGAGGAGCGCGTGAAAAAGGAGCTGCACCCGCTCGACGCCTACCCCGTGCTCCTCGACTACGCCGCCGCGAACAAGTCGCCCGAGAAGGAGGAAATCTTCCGCTTCAAATGGAACGGACTTTTTTACCTCACGCCGAACAAGGAAGCCTTTATGGCGCGGCTGCGCATCCCCGGTGGACAGCTCCGCACTTTCCAGCTCCGCGAGCTGGCGCACGTCGCGAAGGAACTCACCACCGGCTACGTGCAGATCACCACGCGCGCGAATCTGCAGATGCGGCTCATCCAGCCGAAGGACACGCCGGCGCTCGTCCAGCGCATTCAGCACGTCGGCCTGCACACCCGCGGCGCGGGCGCGGACAATATCCGCAACCTCACCGCGAATCCCACCGCCGGCATTGACCCGTGCGAGTTGATCGACGTGATGCCGCTCTGCCACGAGATGGGGCACATCATCATCAATGACCGCGCGTTCTACGACCTGCCGCGGAAATTCAACATCGCCTACGACGGCGGCGGCCTCATCGGCACGGTCGAAGACACGAACGACATCGGCTGCAAAGCCGTGAAAGTCGGCGACGAGATTTTCTTCCGCATCGCCCTCGGCGGCGCGACCGGCCACAAGGCCTTCGCCCGCGACATCGGCGTGCTGGTGAAGCCGGCTGAGTTGAACCGCGTCGTCGCCGCCGTGGTGCGCGTCTATATCGCCAACGGCAACCGCACCGACCGGAAAAAAGCGCGGCTCAAGCATCTGCTCGAAACGTGGACGCTCGAACA
>JAYWEP010000277.1:0-6855 GCA_043779205.1 Chthoniobacter sp.
CGCCCTTTGCGCCTGGAGATCGTCCGGCGCAGCGACACCCAAAAAGGCTTCGCCGTCCTGCCACGGCGTTGGGTCGTCGAACGCACCTTCGGCTGGCTCCATAACTTTCGCCGCCTGAGCAAGGACTACGAATTCCGCACCGACTCCAGCGAAGCCTTCATCTTCCTCGCCGCCTCACTCCTTCTCATCGTCCGCCTCGCCAGGCCTTGAGACTTCCGGTACACCCTCTTAGAAACCCACGCCCATGTCCACCTCCCTCCTCCATCCGCTCGAAGCCGTCATCTGCCACGACGGCCGGCCCCTCGCCCGCTGCGTGCTGCGGCGCGGGCGCTACCTCATCGGGCAGGATCGGAAAAACGAAATCGTCGTCGATGCCCCGTCCGTCTCCGCGCGCCACGCGCAGCTCACCATCGAGGGCGACGACGCCTTTTTCCTCGAAGACCTCGGCAGCGCCAATGGCACGCGCGTCAATGGCCAGCCCGCGCACGGCGCGACCCCCATCACCCTCGCCTGCCACATCGATCTCGGCTCCACGACCCTCGAATTCCAGCGCGGCGGCCTGCCCGCCTCGGTCTTCCAATACCTCTCGCCGGACTTCATGGGCGCGCAGCGCTACGAGGTCGGCGACCTCATCGTGCAGGGCAGCACCAGCACCATCCACGAGGCGCGCGACCTTTCGCTCAACCGCCAGGTCGCCATGAAAATCATGCTCCCCGAGAGCCAGGCGAAACCGGGCTACGTCGTCCGCTTCATCCGCGAGGCGCAGATCGCCGCGCAGCTCCAGCACCCCGGCATCCTCCCGATCCACGAGCTCGCGCTCGACGAGCAGCGCCGGCTTTACTCGACCACGCGCTTCGTCGAGGGCGACTCGCTCGACACGATCCTCGACAGCATCGCCTCCGGCGAAAACGCCGACGCCCCGCGCCACAGCCTCGCCGCGCTCCTCGGCGTGTTTCAGAAAATCTGCGACGCCGTGGCCTGCGCCCATGCGCGCGGCGTCGTCCACTGCACGCTCCGCCCGGAGATCATCACCGTGGGCCGATTCGGCGAGGTCTTCGTCAACAACTGGGGCCTCGCGAAACTCTTCTCCCTCGACGACGAAACCGCCCCGCGCGTCGAAGCCCCCGAAGCCAGCGCCGAGCCCGCGCTCTCCCGCTACTCCGCACCCGAGCAGGCCGAGGGCGCGCTCGACGACATCGACACCCGCACCGACATCCACGCCCTCGGCGGCATCCTCTTCCGCATCCTCACCCTCCGCGACCCGATCACCGGCGAGACCGAATCCGAACTCCTCGAGCAAGCCCTCAGCCCGCGCGAAGCCCCCGCCAGCCAGCCGCCCTGTCCGCACTGGCCCGGCGGAAAACTCCCCGAACCTCTCGCCGCCATCGCCATGCGCGCGCTCAGCCTTTCCCGCGACGACCGCCACGCCACCGTGCGGAAACTCCAGCAGGACATCGCCGCCTGGCAGGAGGGAGCCGCCGCCGGCAGCAGCGAATCCGGCGGGCTGTGGAAAGGCTTCACCGGTCTGCTCGGGCGGCACTGAGCCGGAGAACGTCCAACGATCAACGTCCAACGTCCAACATTGAACTTCCGAGACGCTGCGCGTTCTTCCGCGTTGGACGTTGGACGTTGGACGTTGATCCCCGTTCCAACTTTCCCCTTTTCACATCCCTCCCCCCTTTCCACTCTCCCCGCCCCATGGACCTTCCCGCCTACCTCACCCAGCGCACCACCCTCATCGACCGCGCCCTCGACGGCTTCCTCCCGCGCGCCACCGTCAAGCCCGCGACGATCCACAAAGCGATGCGCTACTCCCTCTTCGCCGGCGGCAAACGCCTCCGCCCCGTCCTCACCCTCGCCGCCGCCGAAGCCTGCGGCGGCACCCTCCCCGCGGCCACACCCGCCGCCTGCGCCGTCGAGTGCATCCACACCTACTCCCTCATCCACGACGACCTCCCCTGCATGGACGACGACGACCTCCGCCGCGGCCGCCCCACCTCGCACAAAGTCTTCGGCGAAGGCGTGGCCGTCCTCGCCGGCGACGCCCTCCTCACCATTGCCTTTGAAATCCTCGCGCAAGCCGCGCCCACGCCGCGCTACTCCACCGCTGCCCTCGTCCGCGAACTCGCCAGCGCCAGCGGCAGCCAGTGGCTCATCGGCGGCCAGGTCGCCGACCTCGAAGGCGAAGGTCGCAAACTGCGCGGCGCGGATTTGCAATACATCCACCGCTGCAAAACCGCCGCCCTCCTCACCGCCAGCATCCGCCTCGGCGCCATGAGCGCCAACGCCACGCCCGCCCGCCTCGCCGCCCTCACCGCCTTCGGCCAGGCCCTCGGCCTCGCCTTCCAGGTCATCGACGACATCCTCGATGTCACCCAGACCACCGAGAAACTCGGCAAGACCGCCGGCAAAGACGTCGCCGCCACCAAAGCCACCTACCCCGCCATCTTCGGCCTCGCCCGCTCCCGCCGCGAAGCCCACCGCCTCACCACCGCCGCCCACACCGCGCTCCAGCCTTTCGGAAAAAATGCCGCCACCCTCCGCGCCCTCGCCGACTACCTCCTGGCGCGCGACTACTGATATGAGAAAGGGTGCGATTCAAACCTTCGCGGTCGGCCTTCTCATTTACGTGGCGTCCTGCGTGATTTTTGAGCGCAGTCACACCCGCGCAGGATCCATTCGCAAAGGAGGCTTTACGACAATCTACCTCGCCCTCGACGACACTCCTCTTAACAGGGCTTTGCTCACATTCTATACGCCATTGCGGAGCCTGCGTTTTTTCGATTTACCAGTCGTCTGGGATTAGGCGAGTAGCAGGACAGCCATTCCCCCCCTCGTGACTAATCTGGAGCTTGGTTTCGGGGAATAATCGGGGAGAGAGTTCTTTGGGCTGAAGCCCGAGCTACATTCCCACGAGCCGCAGATTCGGGTCGATGTCCGCGCTCAGCGGCGAGACCTCGCCGTGCGCGAGCTTCAGCGCCGCCACGTAGCCGATCATCGCCGCATTGTCCGTGCAAAGCGACGGCTCGGCGATGCGCAGTTCGAACCCGCGTGACGCACACGCGGTGCGGAGTTTTTCGCGCAGCCGCGTATTGCAGCTCACGCCGCCGCTGACGGCCACGGTGCGGCGTCCCGTGGACTCGGCGGCGCGCAGGGTTTTCGCGATGAGCACATCGACGACGGCCTCCTGAAAAGACGCGCACACGTCGGGAAGGCTGATGCCGCCGAGCTTCGGGAGGAGGTAGCGCACGGCGGTCTTCAGGCCGCTGAAGCTGAAGGCGAAGTCGTCCGAGTGGAGCATGCTGCGGGGGAAATCGACGCGTGCCGGATCGCCGCCGGTGGCGAGGCGGTTGACGTTCGGCCCGCCGGGATATGGGAGGCCGAGGAGCTTGCCCACTTTGTCGAAAGCCTCGCCCGCCGCGTCGTCCTGCGTCTGCCCGAGCAGCCGGTATTTTCCAAACGCCTCGATCTCCACGAGCAGCGTGTGCCCGCCGCTGACGATGAGCGCGACGGCGGGCGGGATTTCCGCCGCGCCAAAAAACGGCGAGAGCAGATGCCCTTCGAGATGGTTGATCGCCAGCCACGGCTTGCGCCGCGCGACCGCCAGCCCTTTCGCCACCGACGTGCCGATCATCAGCGAACTCGCCAGCCCCGGCCCGCACGTCGCCGCGAAAGCGTCCATCTCGTCCATCCGCACGCCCGCCGCCGCGAGCGCTCCGGCGATGACCGGCTTCAGCGCGCGCAGATGATTCCGCGAAGCCACCTCCGGGACCACGCCGCCGTACGGCGCGTGGATGGCGATTTGCGAAGCCACCTCGCTCGCCAGCAGTTCGCCGCCGCGCAGCACCGCCGCCGCGGTTTCATCGCACGAGGTTTCCAGCGCCAGCACGAGGCGCGGGGCGTGATTGGTGACTGGTGATTGGTGATTGGTGAACACAGGTGCGCGTGCCGACAGACGAACGCTTCGCCATTCTTACCAATCACCCATCACCATCCACCAATCACTTCTTCCCCGTCTTCTCCGCGTAGATCATCACGCCTTTCAGCGCATCGACCGCGCGGTCGAGCTGCGGGTCGCGGAAATTCGCCAGCTCTTTGCGCTCCGGCTCGGTCATCGAATCCTCACGGCGCAGGAGCATGAGCATGCGCTCCTGCTCGGGCGTCATCGTCGCGCGGATGGTCGGGGTGACGCCGTGCTCGTGGATGACGTTGTGGCTGGGCGTGTAGTATTTCGCCGTCGTCAGCCGCATCGCCGAACCGTCCTGGAGCTGGATGACGCTCTGCACCGAGCCTTTGCCAAAGGTTGTCTCGCCCACAAGGATCGCGCGGTTGAGGTCTTTCAGCGCGCCCGCGACAATCTCCGAACCGCTCGCCGATCCTGTATTGGTCAGGATCGCCAGCGGATAGCGCGGACGCGGCTTGGTGGTATCGGCGGTCCTGTAGTCGCGGTCCTGCGAGGGCACGCGGCCTTTGGTGGAAACGACGAGCGTCTTCGGCGGGAGAAACTGTCCGGCGACATCGACCGCGGAATTGAGCAGCCCGCCGGGATTGTAGCGGAGATCGAGCACGAGCGCCTGCATGCCCTGCTTCTCGAGTTCGTCGAGCTTCTTCCCGAGATCCTCCGCCGTCGGCACGTTGAACTGCGTGATCCGCACGTAGCCGACCTTGAACTCCCCGCCCTGCTCCGCCGGCAGAATCTTCGCGTCCTTCACGCTCGCGACCTTGATGTTCTCCCGCACCATCGCGAAGTCCTTAATCTCCTTCGTCGCCGGGCGCAAAATGGTCAGCGTCACCTTCTGCCCGGCCTCGCCGCGGAGGATGTTGATCGCTTCGCTCAAATCCATTTTCTCCGTCGATTGACCGTCGATCTTGATGATCTGGTCATTCGGCAGCAGCCCGGCGCGGAAACCCGGCGTGTCCTCCATCGGCGTGACGATGACGAGCGCGCCTTCCCGCTGCGAGACGACCACGCCGAGCCCGCCGAAGCGGCTGTTGGTGTCGTCCTGCATGCCTTTGAAATCCCGCGGCTCCATGAACTGCGAATGCGGATCGAGATCGCCGAGCATGCCCCGCATCGCCGCATGCGTGAGCGCCTCGTAGCTCACCTTTTTCTCGTCCACATAATCCTGCCGCACGAGCTGCATCGCCCGTGCAAAGACCGCGATGCTCGCATACCCCGAGTCATCCTTTTCCTGCGCCCCGACGGCCTGGTAAACGCGCACGCCGACCGCAACATTAAAAACCACAAGGACAACGAGGAGACTTTGAAAGAGCCGTTTTTTCATGGCCGGGAAACTAGCACGCACCCGCGGCTTGTAAAACCTGTCCTGAAGCGTGGATTTCCTCAGGATCTCAAACATGGACACGTCAGCCGGGCAAACCACTGTGGGAATGCTGGCGTTCTGCCAGAAGTATCTGCCGCCTTCCTCGCGGCACTCGAAAAATGAGCGAGATACCCTCAGACTTACGACAATGACCTCTCCCACGCATCCGAAAGCGCCGCTGTATTTGCAGCGCGGGATTTTCGACGGGCTGAAAAACTTCCGCGAATTGGAATCCCGCATCAGCGCGCTCCCGACCGCGCAGGAACGCGGCGAGGCCTTTGAAGTTTTCGCCGAGGCGTATCTCGCCACGGTGGCCGTCGAGAAGGCGAGGCAGGTCTGGCCCGGCGCGAGCGTCCCGCCGTCGGTGCGCAAGCGGCTGGCTCTGACCATTGGCGACAACGGCGTGGACGGCATCTTTGAAACGCCGCTCGGGGAAACCCACGCCTATCAGGCGAAATTCCGCACGGGCCGTCCGTCGCTCACCTGGGACGAGCTTTCCACCTTCATCGGCCTGGCGGATCGCGTGGATCGGCGCGTCCTGATCACCAATTGCGACCGCTTCGCCGGCTTGGTGAAGGAGCGCACCGCGTTCTACGCGATCACCGGCAACGACCTCGATAAACTCGAACCGCAGGACTTCGCCGCCCTTCGCGCCTGGCTCGCCGGCGCGCAAGTCGCACGCACCCGCAAGACCCCGCTCCCGCATCAAGCCGAAGCCGGCGACCGCATCCTCGCCGCGCTCCGCGAGCACGACCGCGCCACCGCGTTCATGGCGTGCGGCACCGGCAAGACGCTCGTGGCCTTGTGGGTCGCCGAGCGCATGGGCGTGCGTAATATCCTCGTCCTCGTCCCGTCGCTCGCCCTGCTCGGCCAGACCTTGCACGAATGGGCGTGGGAGACTTCATGGCCGGCGCTGGCGCATCTGTGCGTCTGCTCCGATCCCGCGGTGCAGGCGGGGAGCGACGAAATCATCCTGCGCTCCAGCGACCTCGACTTTCCCGTCACCACCGACCGCGCGCGGGTGCGCGAGTTTCTCGCCGCCCGCTACGCCGGGGTGCGGCTCGTCTTCTCCACCTACCAGTCGGCGCACGTCGTCGCCGCGGGCCTGCCGCCGGGCGCGGCCTTCGACCTCGCCATCTTCGACGAAGCGCACAAGACCGCCGGGCGCGAAGGCGTCCACTTCGGCTTTGCCCTCAGCGACAAAAATCTCGCCATCAGGAAGCGGCTCTTCCCCACCGCCACGCCGCGCCATTACGACCTCCGCCTGCGCGACCGGGAAGGCGACGCCCGGCTCGTCTATTCCATGGATGCGCCGGAAATCTACGGCCCCGTCGCCCACCAGCTTACCTTCGCCGAAGCAGCACGCGCCTGGATGGCATCGCCTTGCACGAGGACTTCGCCGTGGCGCAGGAGGTGGTCATTCACCATGCCGGAAGTGACCACGGAGATGATGACCCGGTAGTGGCAGATGATGCCGCGGCGGGCGGCTGCGGCGAAGGTGAGCTGGTGCGCGACGGGGCCGTAGATTTCC
>JAYWEP010000278.1:0-5310 GCA_043779205.1 Chthoniobacter sp.
ATGGCGGACGCGCTCGCGCCTCCGAGCGGAATGCGGCTGGCAAAAGCGTCGTTCGTCTGGGCGGCCGCAAAGCTTTGGAAAAGCGAAAGGATGACAAGGGGAAGCAGGGGGGCCGGACGCATGCGGGGATGCTTCCCCAGCGCAAGCGAGTGTCCAGCCAAAACTTGCCCCTGCGCCGATTCGCCAAGCCCGCGCTTTCTAAATGCCGGTCCCCGCTCCATTTTTCAGCCATCCGAAGACATGAAGCCCTCCACTTTCCTCTCCCTCTACGACAAACTCGAAAAGCTCGTGCGGCATCTGCCGGATGCGCTGCAGGGGCCGATCCTGCGGGAGATCACGCCGATCAAGACGCTCTTTCTGCTCCAGCGCGCGCCGCGGCTGGTGCTGCTCGGGCGGGGCGGCGCGGGGAAGGTGGAGCTGCTGCACGCGCTCTTTGGCGCGGAGGTGGCGCAGGCGGGTGAGGAGAATCTGAGCGACGGGACGTGGCAGACTTTCGGGCAGAAAAGCCGGGGCACTTTGGAACTGCTCGACGCCCGGCGGCCCGCATCGCTGAACATGCTGCGGGCGGCGCTCGCGGCGGAGACGCCGGACCTTTTCATCTTCGTGCGCCCGGCGCTCGGCATCGACGACGATCTCGCCGCCGATCTCGAACACGCGGCGCAAATCCTCGCCTGCGCGGAGCAGCGCGGCGGCGGGCGCGGGAAGCTGCTCGGCGTGCTCGTGCCGGGCGCGGCGGCGGAGGCGGAGCCCGCGCGGCAGGAGCTGAACGCCGCGCTGCACACGCGCACGGAGCTGAGCGACCGCATGGTCGGCACGCTCGCGCTGGGCGACGGCGGCGAGCGGCTGGCGGAGCTGATCGCCATCGAGCTGCCGGGCGAGGCGCAGCTCGAAATGGCGCGGCTCTCCGGCAATCGCGTGCTGCAAAAGCAGATCGCGCAGGTCGTGATCAAAAGCGCGACGGCGATCAGCGCGGCCATCGGCGCGCAGCCCATCCCGCTGGCGGATTTCCCGATTCTCACGTCGCTCCAGGGGACGCTGGTCGCGAGCATCATGCACATCAGCGGGCGCGAGATGAGCGTGAAGCTCGCGGGTGAATTCATCGCCGCGCTCGGCGCGAATATCGGGGTCGGCCTGGCGCTGCGCGAAGGCGCGCGGGCGGTGCTGAAGTTTGTGCCCGTGTGGGGCAACGCCGTCTCCGGCGCGGTCGCGGCGGGCGGCACCTACGCCATGGGGCGCGCGGCGGCGGCGTATTTCATCGAAGGCGTGTCGCTCGCGGATGCCCGCGGCCTTTTCCGCCGGAGGCGAAAAGAAACGCCGCTGCTGAAGAGCGGAAAGTAGCTTGGACTTTAGTCCAAAGTCCCCCGGCTGTTTGGACTAAAATCCAAGCTACTTTCGCGGGCTTCCCATTCGCGGGCGGATCGCCTACTCCATTGCGCATGGCGCTTCCCAATCCCCTCTACGTCCTCATCCTCGCCGGTGGCAGCGGCGAACGCTTCTGGCCGCTCAGCCGGCGCGCGCGGCCGAAGCAACTGCTCTCGCTTTTCTCGAAAGAGACGCTGCTCGAAGCCACCCTCCGCCGGCTCGACGGCCTGGTGCCGCCGGAGCAAATCCTCATCCTCACCAACGCCGATCAGGAGGCCGGCGTGCGCACGCTCTGCCCGCAGTTGCCGCGCGAAAACATCGTCGCCGAGCCGGCGAAGCGCGACACCGCGGCGGCCATTGCGCTCGGCGTGGGCTGGATCGCCCAGCGTGCGCCGCAGGCCACGATGGTCGTGCTGCCCGCCGACCATCTGATCAAGGACAGCGCCGGTTTTCAGCGCACGCTGCGCACGGCGGCGGCGGCGGCGGAGCAGACCGGGGAGCTTGTGACCATCGGCATCCAGCCGACCTGGGCGTGTCCGGGTTTCGGCTACATCGAGCAGGGCGCGGCGTGCGCGGCCGGGGTTGGCGGCGCGGATGGGCCGGGGGTTTTCGAGGTCAGGCGCTTCCGCGAAAAGCCGGACGCGGAACTCGCCGCGGAGTTTTTGAAGCAGGGAAATTTCCGCTGGAATGCGGGCATGTTCATCTGGTCGATCCCGGCGATCCTTGCGGCCTTCAACCGGCATGTGCCGGTTCTCGGCGAGTTCGTCGGGCGGGTGCATGCCGGGGAAAATTTCGCCGGGCTGCTGGCCAATGCTTTCCCAAAACTGCCGAAGATTTCCATCGACTACGCGGTCATGGAAAAAACCGAGCGCGTGCTCATGGTCGAGGCCGCCTTCGACTGGGACGACGTGGGGAGCTGGACGGCCGTGGCGAAATACCTCACCAGCGACGCCGCCGGAAACCAGTCCAACGGCCCGGTGCAAACGATCGACGCGGCGAACAACATCGTCTTCACCGACCAGCCGCGGACCATCGCGCTCCTCGGCGTGAGCGACCTCATCGTGGTCCAGACCGCCGACGCGCTGCTCGTGTGCAGCCGGCACGAGGCGGAGAAGATCAAGCAGATCGTCGCGCGCGTTCCCGAAGAAATGCAGTAAGGGGAAGGGACGGAATTACGGAATTTTGCCAAATTAACGGAATGATTCAGAACCATGTCCCGGCGATCTCCAATTCCGTTAATTTGGTAAAATTCCGTAATTCCGTTTTTTCTCCCCAAATGAATCTCCAATGACCCGCGCCCTCGGCATCGACCACGGCGAGGCCCGCATCGGCCTCGCGATCTCGGATGAACTCGGGATGCTCGCGCATCCGCTGGAGACCATCCATGTGAAGGAAACGCCCGATCCCGTGGCGCGCATCGCGGCCATCGTCGTGCGCGACAAGATCGGCATGATCGTGCTCGGGATGCCGCGCAACATGGACGGCAGCTACGGCCCGGCGGCGGAGAAAGTGCGGGCCTTTGCGGAAAAGCTGCGCGCGGCGTGCGCGTGCGAGGTGAAGCTATGGGACGAGCGGCTCACCTCCGTGGCCGCGCAGCGCGCGCTGCACGAAGCCGGGCGCAATGTGAAGCAGAGCCGCGCAGTCATCGACCAGGTCGCCGCGCAGATGATCCTGCAAGGGTGGCTGGATGGGCAGGCGATGCTGTGAAAGCGCTGCCCTCGATACTTACGAATGTTGGCTTCGTTCTCGTTTGGGGAGGATTCATCTGGCTCAGTCTTTGGATTCCCGCATTACAAGGACCGATCCACCGGCGCGTCTTGTCACAGCAAGAAGGACGTCTCAGGAGCATAGAAACACTGACCCACGACGACGCTTACGAAGCTATCCACTACGCCTTGCTGAGCATGACAAACGAATCTCCGAAGCCTGCTATTCCGGCGCTGGCCATGCTCGCAGGTTGCTACCTCATAGTCGAAGGCGGGAACCAACGCCGACGGAACAATGGGTGAGTCGCAACCCAGAACGACGCGCCTCCGCCTCCACCTCGCCTACGACGGACGCCCCTTTCGCGGGTGGCAGAGCCAGGCGGGCGGCGATGCGGTGCAGGATCGCGTGGAGCAGGCCTTCGTGCGGGTCGGCGGGCAGCGCATCGTGGTGCATGGGTCGGGGCGGACGGATGCCGGGGTGCATGCGCTCGGGCAGGTGGCGCACGCGGATGTGCCGCGCGCTTTTCTCCCGCCGGTGAAATGGCACGCCGCGCTGAATGCCAACCTGCCGCCCGAAATCCGCGTGCTGCGCTGCACCCGCGCGGCGGCGGATTTCCATGCACGCTTCCAGGCGCGCGGGAAGACGTATCTCTACCGCATCCACGCCGCGCCGATTTTTCCGCCGCTGGAAATCGGGCGCGCGTGGCATGTGCCGGGCCCGCTCGATCTCGACGTGCTCCGCGCCTGCGCGGCGCGGCTGACGGGCAAACACGACTTCGCCGGCTTCGCCGCCAACCGCGGCCACCCGCCCACGAGCACCGTCCGCACGCTCCGCGAAATCCACCTCACCGCGCGCGGCCCGCGGCTCACGCTGCGCTTCACCGGCGACGGCTTCCTTTACAAAATGGTGCGCCTCCTCACCGGCACGCTCATCCGCTGCGCGCAGGGGCGGATGGAGCCGTCATTTCTCGACACGCTGCTCACCGGCGGCGGTCATCCGAAGACCCACTTCCAAGCCCCGGCGGAAGGCCTCTACCTCGCGCGCGTCCTTTACTGAGGCGGCGCGGGCGCGGTCGGTGCGGGCACCGTCGCGTCGGGCGCGGCCCCGCCTTTCGGCGTCACGAGCACGGCGAATTTCTGATACTGCACGTTCAGATTCGCCAGCTCGGCGACGTACTTCACCACCTCGGTGAAGGGCGCATTGTTCATGCTCAAAGTGATGGTCTGCGTCTTGATCGCCTCATCCGGCAGCTTGAGCACAAAGTTCACCGCGATCTTGCCATCCGAGAGCTTGTTTGCCGTCGTCTTCAGGTAGTCGAAGACCGAACCGATCGTCGCCTCCTTGAGCTGCACCTTGGGCACGATGAGCCCGGCGAGCTGCTTTTCCTGATCCACGCCTTTCGGCACGCCTTTCTCCAGCACCTTGATCTTCTGGAGAAAGTTGATCGCGGTCACATTGCGCGGATCCATTTGATAGACCATCTCAAAGGCCCCCCTGGCCGTGGCGTAGTCGCCTTTGTTAAAGGCGGCCTGGCCCTCGGCCAGAAATTGCGTGACCTCCGGCGGCACGAGAACCGGCGCGGGAGCGGCCGTGAGGTGGGCGGAGGCGAGGAGGAGCAGGGCGAGGACTGGGAGGAGTTTCATGGGGAAAAGGTGCATGCACCGGGGAAAAAAGCCAGCGCGGAGAACCGGGGGAGGAAATGACGAATGACGGATGACGGATGACGAAAGAAGGCAGAATGACGAGTGGCTTAATGATCGCCGCGAGCTTCGGACTTCGAGCTTCGAGCTTCGTCATTCCCGCGTCATTCACCATTCGTCATTCGTCATTTCTTCACTCCACCGTCACGCTCTTCGCCAGGTTCCGCGGCTTATCGACGTCGGTACCACGTTTAGCCGCGACAGTCTCCGGTCGCCCGATCAAGAGCGCGATGTTACGGCACCAGGCTCTGCAGGTAACTTTCGATATCGGTGGCTGTCGAACGAGTCGGCGCGGGCCCGATCGCACCGGTCACCAGCGACGCGCCGCGCAAGCCGAACAGGTAGCGGATGACGAGCAGCCCGTCGGTCAGTGCGTCGACGCTGCCGTTGCCGTCGATGTCCAGCGCGGGACGCAGCGCAGTGAGATACGCGATGATGTCGGCCGGCAGCGTGCGCGTGGCGCCCGGACCAAGCGCCGCGGCGGTCAGCGACGAGCCGCTGAGGCCGAACATCCAGCGCAGGATCAGCAGGCCGTCGGTGA
>JAYWEP010000279.1:0-5244 GCA_043779205.1 Chthoniobacter sp.
GAACGTCGATTTCTACAGCGCCACGGTCTATTACTCGCTCGGCATCCCCACGGATTTGTTCACGCCCATCTTCGCCATCTCGCGCATGAGCGGCTGGACGGCCCACATCCTCGAGCAGCTCGCCGACAACCGCCTCTTCCGCCCGCTCAGCGAATACACCGGCGCCCCGGTCGGGAAGAAAGTCGTCCCCATCGCGGAGCGGTGAACGCCGCACTTGGTTGATGGCAAGATAGCTCCCACGCCGTCATGCCTGTGCCCATTCTCTACCTCGATACCTCCGTCATCGGCGGCTACTTCGACGACGAGTGGAAAGACGCCACGCAGGAGCTTTGGCGGCAGATGAGCGCGGGCCAGTACCGGTTCGTGACTTCCGCCGTCACCGCCGACGAATTGAGCGCAGCACCCGCGCGCGTCCGCGAACTCTTTGCCGACCACTTCCCCGCCGAAGCCCTGCTCGACATCACCGCCGAATCCGAACGCCTCGCCGCCGCTTACATGGAGCGCCACATCCTCCCGCCAAGATACACCGACGACGCGCGTCACGTCGCGATCTGCACCGTCACGCAACTCGAATACCTGGTGAGTTGGAACTTCAGACATCTCGTCAACGTGGAGCGCGAGAAAGGCTTCAACGCGGTGAACCTGTTGCAGGGCTACCGTCCCATCCGTATCAACCCATTGGAACTCATCTATGGAAACCAAGACCAAAGCCTTTGATGCCGTCGCCGAAAGCCGCAAGTGGCGCGAAGCCACCAGCCGCAAGCTCGATGCGATGACCGTGGAAGAACGCCTCGCCTACCTCCAAAGCGTGCGCGAGGGCTACGTCGCGGAGCAGAAAAACCGTCGCTCCGCGCGCCATGCCAAAACCCAGCGCGCGTCAGCACCACGCTGAAAGTTCGGCCTGCGGTGTTGGCTGACGCATGGCGCGCGGAGCGACGCCATCCACCCGCGCCACCTACTTCACAGTCTGTCAGACCTGCGCGACAGCGTTTTGGAGTGCGGCGGTGCTCCGCCGCTTTTGGAAAGTTGGGCGCTGTTGAGGCCGGGCGGGAGCTGTGGCGCGCTCGCCCCGAAAGCGCCAGGGCACTTGCACTCCAAAACCTCGCGGCGCGCGCGGCGCTAGTGGGCCGAAGCGCGACGCCTCCGCCGCAGGAGCATCATCCTGGGGCGTTCCGCAATGGGGTCGCGGAACGAGGGGTAGAGAATGTTCCAACTTTCAACCCCGTGTCGCAAAGCATAGCTTCCGAGAATGCCAGCGCGTCCAGAGCCTCACTTTGGGCGCGAGGGAAAAAGCAACACCCAATGAACCGCAAACAATTCATCGAGTCACATGGAGCAACATGCGACAACTGGAACTGGAGTTGGTCATTTATCAACGAAACTGAGAAGGTCATTATTTTCGGCGCATGGGATCGCCATACCGATGGGGAGAAATTCCTCATTCTCACCGAGGATTGGAAGATCAATGCCCGTGGACGCAAGAGCAATGGCTACTCGCAATCGAAAGAGCATGTGCGGCTTATCGAGGAGGAGGGATACCGTTTGAAGACCTTTCCGATAACTTACTCTGCCGCGAAAGCGGGAGAAGACGGATTAGGCCCGGCGAAGATTGAAGGATTCATCCCGGTAATTACTGAGAAAACCCTCACAAGGGTCGGAACCTCCTGGTATGCCTCGGATGGCAGCATAGCAAATACACTTGCTGAAGAACTTACTCATCCTGACAAGTATGCAGAGGGCGCACAAACGAAAGTGACGATCAACGCCTTTGAGCGAAATTCAAAGGCCCGAGTAGCATGTATTGCACATCATGGTGTTACATGCGTGGCATGCGGATTCAGTTTTCGAGAGGTTTATGGGGCTCTCGGTGATGGTTTTATCCACGTACACCATATTATACCCATTGGTTCAGTCGGTACAGAGTATGAGGTTGATCCCGTTATGGATTTGGTTCCCGTTTGTCCGAACTGTCACGCTATGATCCATCGAACTGAACCTCCGCTAACGGTAAAACAACGACGCGCACACCTCGAAGAACCACGCCCATGATTAACCCGGTTGGATTCGCGATTGTCGGCACCGGCATGATCGCCGAGGTGCATGCGCAGGCCATCCGGGACACCCCGGAGGCCAGGCTCGTGGCCGTGTGGACGCGCGCGGCGGAGAAGCGCCAGGCTTTTGCGGAACGCTATGGCTGCCGCGCGGCGGAGAGCCTGGAGGCACTGGTGGCCGATCCCGAAATCCGCGCGGTGACGGTGGCCACGCCGAGCGGGGCGCACGCGGAGATCGCGGTGCCTTTCCTCGAAGTGGGCAAGGCGGTGCTCTGCGAGAAACCGCTGGAGGTGAGCCTCGCGGCGGTGGATCGCATCCTCGCCGCGGCGGAGCGCGGCGGCGGGGTGCTGGCGGGCGTTTTCCAGATGCGGCTCGGGCGCGGGGCGCGGCGGCTGAAGGACGCGGTGGAGGCGGGGCGCTTCGGGCGGCTGACGCTGGCGAGCGCGTATGTGAAGTGGTGGCGGGCGCCGGAGTATTATGCGTCGTCGTCGTGGAAGGGGACGTGGGCGATGGATGGCGGCGGGGCGCTGATGAATCAGGGCATCCACGCGGTGGATCTACTGCAATGGATCGCGGGGCTGCCGGCGGAGGTGTCAGCGTTCGCGGGGACGCTGGCGCACACGGGCATCGAGGCGGAGGACACGGTGGCGGCGGCGCTGCGCTGGCCGCACGGGGCGCTGGGGGTGATCGAGGCGGCGACTTCGGCGTGGCCGGGGTCGGAGCTGCGGATCGAGATCATGGGCGACCGGGGTTCGGCGGCGCTGGTGAATGACCGGATCGTGCGGTGGGAATTTGCGGAGCCGCAGGCGGGCGATGCGGCGGTGCTGGCGGAGGGCGCGACGTGCGAGATCAAAGTGGGCAGCTCGGACCCGCGGGGGATGAGCTGGGAGGGGCATCGCGTGCTGGTGCGCGATCTGGCGTGCGCGCTGCAGGAGGGCCGCGCGCCGATGATCCCCGGTGCGGAGGCGCGGCGGTCGGTGGCGCTGGTGCTGGCGATCTATGAGTCGGCGCGGAGCGGGCGGAGTGTGGCTGTGGCCGGGTAGGGATGGCACTCCGTGCCGTCCGCGAACGTGAACCCGCGCCCACCGCCTCGCTGTGCTCGCTGTGCTCGCTGTGCTCGCCCCGGACGGCACGGAGTGCCGTCCCTACCCGGCTTTGCCGCCCGCCGCTCTATTTCGCCACGATCACGAGGTCTTCGATGGTCAGATTCGTGGCGTTGTTTTCGAGGCCGTGCATCAGCGGGACGAAGAGGAGTTCGTGGCCGGCGGTCAGCTCGATTTCGGCGGTGAAGGGGACGGGTGTGCCGTCGCGCGGGAGCTGGATAGTGGTGATCTCGGCGGCGCGCTGGGTGTCCTTTTTGCGCAGCGAAAGCGGGACGGTTTTCGCACCGCCGTCCCACGGTTTCGAGTTCGCGGTGCCAACGATTTTATACACGCCCGTCTTCGGCGCGATGAAGGCGAGGACGGGGATTTTCGGGTAGTTGTTTCCCTCCCCGCCCCACGGGCCGAGCGTGCCGAAATTGACTTTGCCGTCCTCGACACGCGCGCTCGGATGACCTCCCTGGCTGTGATCCGGCGCGATCCACCCGCCGTTGCCCCAGACGAGCGGGGAGTAATTGGCCGCCATGATCGGGTCCGTGGGAAAGAGCCGGTCGAGCCGCCAGACGGGCTGGCCGTTGGCGGAGATGGGATTGCCGGCGGCGCTGCCCTTCTGCGTGCCTTCCCACGCGGCGGGGAGCTTGTAGCCTTGATTCGCGGGCGATGCGCTTTTTTCGCCGAGCGAAATGGAGAAGTCCTTCAGCTTGCAATCGCCACCGGCAAACATGCCGTCGATCTGCGGGAGCAGCGTGAGTTCTTCGCCCGCGGCGAGCGGCACGCTTTGGCCTTCGAGCGAAACGTCGCCGCCGTTTTCGACGGCGATGCCGCCGATTTTTTACACGCCGCCAGCGGTCTTTTTCAGCAGGTGCAGCACCGTTTTGTTTTTGCTGTCCCACATGTGCGCGGCGGCGGAGCCGTGGAGCGCATACACGCCGACCTGCGGCGCGACGAAAGTGAGTCCTGCGGTGCGCAGATGGCGGTCATCGTCCTTCGCGCCGTGCGGTGCGCGGGTACCGAAGTTGAGCGCACCGTCTTTCAGCGCCGCGCCGGGCTGTCCGCCGAAGCCGCCTTCCTTCACGTTCCAGTCGGTGCCGGTCCACGTCATCGGACGGAAATTTTCGCGCTTCAGCCAATCGTCAGGCCAGAGCTGTTCGAGTTTCCAAATGGGCTTGTCACCCGCGAGCGCGACGCTGCCATCGCTCTCGCCTTTCGCCTTGCCCTCCCAGGTCGGCGGGAGACGGAAAACCGGCGCGGCTCCGGGTGCGGCGGTGACGAAGCTGGCGTTCTTGCGGTCGAGCGGCGCAAGCGCGGCGAGGAAGGTTTTCCCCGGCGTTTTCGCGGCGGTGTAGAACAGCACGGGACGCCCGGTTTTTGAAAGTGTGAGCATCGTGCCGATGCTGCTGATTTGCGGAATCTGCGGCAGCGCCTTCGCATTCCCCATGATGTCCTCCGCGATCAGGCCGCCGAGATTCACGCGGAAGGACACGTCGCTTTTCGCCTCGCGATCGGCATAGGCCACGATCACGCCGCGCCCATTCCGCAGGTCTTGGAAAATCGCGAGGTTCGCGCCGGGCGGGCGGACGAAACCGACCTCATCGCTGAGGCCGAGGTGATGGTTCAGCACATTCCACATGGCGACGAGCGGGAGCGTGTAGCCGTACCAATCCCAAAGAAGCGTGCCTGGCCCGCTGTAGTCCCAAAAGCTCTGCCCGTGATCCTCGTAACCGGTGTGAAAAAGGATCGTCTTTTTCTGCCCGGCGACGCTCATCTCGGCCACGCTGTCGGCGATGGCATTCGTGCTTTGCGCGGCGGTGAGGTGGGTGCAGGCGATGGGTTCATCGACCGCCGTGTTCGTGTAGGCCCAGCCTTCGTTGAACCACAGCTCGACGCTTTTCCCGCCGGCTTCGTCCATGTTCTGCCGCATGCGTTTGATGCCCTGCGCGTCCGAGAGCCAGCCCTCGTGGTAGTCGTGCCACGAGACGGCGTCGATGTACCGCAACCCGCCGAGTTTGAAAAACTCCGCGTTCAATCCGCTCGGGATTCCATAGACGTTGTTGACCATGATCTTCGCCTGCGGATCGGTCGCGCGGAGGAG
>JAYWEP010000280.1:0-9272 GCA_043779205.1 Chthoniobacter sp.
GGGGAAGCTGTCAGCTTCCCCCGACAGCGGCGCGGCAGCCGGGGACGATATTCCGTCAGCGCGCGGCGGGGCTGACGGGGGAAGCTGACAGCTTCCCCGACAGCGGCGCGGCAGCCGGCAAGGTGCGCTAATACTCCGAGCGCAGATCCACCGGCTTCACCCGGCGCGCGCGCATTTTGATATTCATCAGCTCCACGGCGAAGGAGAAGGCCATGGCGAAATAGATGTAGCCCTTCTCGATGTGCTGCCCGCAGCCGTCGGCGATCAGCACCACCCCGACGAGCAGCAGAAAGGACAGCGCGAGCATCTTGATCGTCGGGTGGCGGTTCACAAAGGCGCTGATCGCGCCGCTCGCCGCGAGCATCACCAGCATGGCGAGAATGACCGCGGCGATCATCACCTCGATGTGCTTCGCCAGGCCCACGGCGGTGACCACGGAATCAATCGAGAAAACAATGTCGATGACCACGATCTGCGCGATGACACTGCCGAGCGTGGCCCCGCCTTTCGCGGACTGCGCGTGATCCTCGCCCTCCAGGCTGCCATGGATTTCGTGGACACTTTTCCAGAGCAGAAAAAGCCCCCCGCTCAGCATCACGAGGTCTTTCCCCGAGACCGGATGGGCGAAGACCTTGAAGAGTTCGCCCGTGAGTTTCGTGAGCCAGAAAATCGAGCACAGCAGGGCCACGCGGGCGACGAGCGCGACCATCAGACCGAGCGTGCGCGCGCGGCCCTGCTGCACGGCGGGGAGCTTCCCGGCGAGGATCGAAATGAAGATGATATTGTCAATGCCGAGGACGATCTCCAGCACGGTGAGGGTGACGAGGCTGATCCAGAATTGCGGGTCGGCGAGAGGCATGGCGGGAGAGGAAACGGGGCGGGCGGGCGGGTGGCAAGGGGGAAAGGCGGAAGACGGAAGAGGCTGGCCAGAGCCGCTTTTCCGTTTCAGTTTTCCTTCTTCCGCCCTCCGCCTTCCGCCTTTCCCCATGCCCACCCGCCGCCTTTTCCTCCGCACCCTCGCCACCGCCGCCGCCGCGCCTTTCTCCGCGCTGCATGCGGAGCCGTCGGCGGATTTGCGGATCGCCATCGACCGCGGCGCGTGGGGGCAGGCGGGGCCGGCGGACATCGCCAAAGTGACGGAGTCGGCGGCGGGCGAGATTTGGCAATGGTGCCCGCAAAGCCGCCTCGAAGGCATTCGCATTTACCACCGCACGGACTTTCCGCAGACGGACTTCGGGCGCGGGCCGGACGGGCGCATCGCCATCGGGCTGGCGTCGGAGAATGCGCGCTGGGCGCAGTTCGCCTTTCAGTTTGCGCACGAGTTTTGCCACGCGCTCGCGCAGCACAGCGAGGCCGGCATCCGCGGCTGGCACGAGCCGCAGCACGCCAATCTGTGGTTCGAGGAATCGCTCTGCGAGACGGCCTCGCTCTTTGCCCTGCGCCGCATGGCCGAGGTGTGGAAAACCCGCGCGCCGTATCCGAACTGGCGCGGCTACTCCGCGGCCCTCGCCCGCTACGCCGCGGACCGCCTCGCGCAGCGCGAGCACCAGCTTCCCGCCGGGCAGACCTTTGCCGCGTGGTTCGCGCAAAACGAAAACGCCATGCGCGCCAATGCGGCCATGAGGGAGAAGGATGTCATCGTGGCCACGCAACTCCTCCCGCTCCTCGAGGCTGCGCCGGAAAACTGGGAGGCCGTGACCTACCTCAACCACGGCCCGCGCGTGAAAGGGAAAATCTTCACCCGCAAGCTCGCCGACTGGCAGGCCGCCGCGCCGGCCGCGCACCGCGCCTTTATCGCGCGCGTCGGCGCGGTCTTCGGCCTGCGCTGGTAGGGACGACGCTCCGCGCCTCCCGCGGGGGCGGGCGCGCGGGAGGCGCGCATCTGTAGGGGAAGCTGCCAGCTTCCCCTACAGATGCGCGCCGCCTCGCGCACCCGCGCCGGACGGCCAGTGCTACTTCGGTTTCCCCAGCTCGGAGAGGTAGCGGAAGAGGTCGCGGAGGTCGGCGCGGGGGAGCGCGTCCACGAGGCCGGCGGGCATGAAGGAACCGATCTGCTTTTCCCCCGCCACGTCGGCGGGCGCGAGCTTGGTCTCCGCGCCGGTGGCGGGCTCGCGGAGGGTCACGCCGGTGGCATCGCGGGCGACGATGTAGCCCGTGAGCTTGCGCCCGTCCTTCGCGCTCAGCTCCACGGCTTCGTAGCTTTCCTTGATCTCCCGCTGCGGCTCCAGCACCGCGCCGATGATGAAGTCCAGCGGCTGCCCGGAGCCGATGGCATCGAGCGGCGGGCCGACCTTCCCGCCTTTGTCCTCGAGGCTGTGGCAGGCGGTGCAGGCGAGTTCCGCGCGGCGGAAAACCTCCGCGCCGTGCCGCGCATCGCCGCTCGCGCGGACTTCCTTCACCAGCTCGGCCACAAACTCCGGCGTCGCCCGCAGCTTGCCGGTGGCGGCGGGCGTGGCGGAAATGGTGACGCTCGCGGCAGGCGCGACGGGTTTGGGGGAACCGGGTGGCCGCTGGAGTTCGGCGAGGCGCTCGCGCCAACCGGGGATGTAGTTGGGAAGATGATTCGTGTCCCATCCAATCAACTGGGACTTGACCGTGACGACCGCAGTGCGGGCGGCGAGTTCGATAAACCTGTCCCCCGTTGGGTTCGGCGCAGAAAGAACCGCGGTGAGTGATTGCCCCCACGGGATATTGCCGGCGGCGACGATTGCGGCAACGCGGACACGCGGGTTCTCATCAGACGCCAGCTTCTCAAGGTCGATTGGCTCCTCGATGTCGATCACCGTCACGGCAATCTCATCGCGGTTCCACCAGCGAGCGATGGCACCGATGGCGTAGGCACGCGCATTGGGATCTTTAGCTGAGCACAGTCTTTGAATGAGGGCGCGCTCCGGCGTGTCCTGGGCCTCGAAAACGCCGAGCACTTCCATGAGGTGATGCTCGGTGGTGGGTTGGGGAGAACGTTCAACGTCCAACTTCCAACGTTCAACGTTCAACGAAGAGTCCGCGACCGCATCGGGTGCAGCGTCTGCCTTCGACGTTGGACGTTGAGCGTTGGACGTTGAACGTTCTCCGTCCGCCGACGCCACCTTCGGCCACCAGGCGCGCGCCGCTTTCACCACCTCCTCCGTCGGCCTCCCCGCCAGCTCCCGCTTGCTCTGCTCCCGCACCCACCTCTCCGGCGACTTCAGGTTTTCCAGCAGCGCCTCCACCTTCGCCCCGGCGATGGGCGGCGGGGTGACGAGCGGGCGGCCTTTATACGTGATCCGCCAGATGCGGCCGTGCGCCTTGTCGCGGTCGGGGTGGCGGAAGCTGGCCTGGTAGTGGCCGATGATCGGGTTGTACCAGTCGCAGAGGTAGATCGCGCCGTCGGGGCCGAGCTTCACATCCACGGGGCGGAAGCTGGGATGCGTGCTTTGCACGAAGTAGCCGGGAGCGGCGATTTCAGATTTCTGATTTCTGATTTCAGATTTGGAAGAATCCGCGTCGCCGCCTTTCCCCAAATCTGAAATCTGAAATCTGAAATCTGAAATTTTGAATCCCGCTCCGTCGTCCTCGATCTTCAAAGCCCACACCGCATTGTTGATATACCCACCCGTGAGCATCACGCCCTGCCATTCCGGCGGCAGGTGCGCGGTGCCGATGATGTCCGGCCCGCTGCATTTGCGCCCGCGGGCGTTTTCCCAGAGCTGGTCGCGCCTGCCCTTTTGCACGCCGCGCACCATCTCGGGGAGCGGCCAGTAGATGCCGCCGTTGTTGCCCGCCACCATGAGCATCTGGCCCCAGTCGGTGAAGGCAAAGCCCCACGGGTTCTGCGGCTCGGACTGGCCGCCGTAAAAGGCGTCGAGCCGCTGCTCGCGCGGGCGGTAGCGGAAAAAGCCCGCCTCATCCAGCGCCACGATCCCGTGCGGCGTCTCGACGCGCGAGTGGGCGTGCAGGCCCTGCGAAAAGACGAGCTCACCGCCGGGCGTCCAGCGGAAGGAGTTGATGTTTTGGTGATTGTCGCCCGTGCCGAAGCCGCGGAGGACGACCTCGCGTTTGTCGCAGATGCCGTCGCCGTCGGTGTCGGTCAAAAGCCAGAGCTTGGTGCCTTCGCCGACGTAGCAGGCATTACTCCCATTGGTCGCATTCGTCCCATGGGACTCATGGGAGCTACGGGACGAATCCGTCGGCGCGATTTCCAGCCCCGTCGGGATCATCAGCCCATCGGCAAACACCGTCACCTTCTGCACATGCCCCGTGCGCTCCGGGTCTTCGAGGATCAGCACCTTGTCATTGGGCGTCTCGCCGGGGACGAGCTGCGGGTAGGTGGTGCTCTGGATGACCCACAGCCGCCCGCGCGTGTCCCAGCGCATCTGGATGGGTTTGACCACGCCGTCCTTTTCCGAGGCGAAAAGATTCGCCTCAAAACCGGGCGGGAGTTTGAAGGACGCGAGTTCGGCGGCGGGGTCGTCGTGGTCCAGCTCGGCGGCGTGGGTGAAAGCGGCCGCGCAAACTGCGAGCGCGAGCGCGGTGAAAAATGCGCGCGGCGATTTGCCGCGCGGCGCGGCGGCGGTGCCGGGGAGCACACGCGTCCCGCGTGTTGGCGAAGGCGTCCCGCCTTCGCGAACTTCCTGACGCGTGGAATCCAGAAAGCGCGTCCAATCACTCCACACGCCGCCGGAAGTTCGTTTCGGCGGGACGCCGAAACCAACACGCGGGACGCGTGTGCTCCCCGGAGCTTTGCCTTCCGCGTCGTTCGTGAAAATCCGTGCGTTCATGGCTGGGCGAGCTTCGCGGCGAGGGCGTCGATTTCCTTTTCCCTGGCCGCGATGAGGGGGAGGAAGCGTTCGCGCTCGGCGGGGAACCAGCGTTTGGCCGGGTCGAGGTGCTCGCGGCTGCTCGGCTGGTTGGTGCGGTCGCCCGCGAGAAAGGCCCAGTTCTGCACCCGCCAGTAGTCGAACCAGAGGCGGTTTTTGGCGGTGATGAGGTCGAGAAGCGGCCCTTTGAAGGCTGAGTCTCCTCCAGCGTAGTGGAGTTTTTTGAACCATCCTTGGGCTGAGTAAAGACGGTCCGCCCACCAAAGGTGACCGTACTCATTGAAGTGAAGATTATCCCTCTGCACTGGCGGCCCGGCATCGCCAATCCCGAGCGCCGGAATGATTAGCAGACAATGGAGTTTCTCGGCGAGAGGTTGCAGGGCGTGCGCATATTCATCACTATTCTTTTGAAGCTGGAACAACTGCGGACTTAGTTTGTCGAAGTCGATATCAAGACCAATCCACGGCGGATAAAGCAGGACGACCCGCCTTTTCCCCCCGCCGCTGAACCGCGCCAGCAGCTTCTCATACGCGGCGATGAACTCCGGGAGCTTCTCCTTGCCGGCGAGGCTTTCCATCTGCCCGAACTGGCAGAGGACCACGGTGGCGCCGATCTTTTCGAGCTGCTCCTCCCACGGCGGGAAATTCAGGTCGCGGCGCTGCTCGAAGACGGTGTCGCCCTCCCACGCGAGGTTGCGGAAGCGCAGGTGGTAGTCCGGCAGCGCGCGGGTCAGGAGCAGCTCGAGGTAGCCGTATTCGCTCAGCGCCACCATGTCCTCGCCGCCGACGATGGCGATGACATCGCCCTTTTGGAAAAACGGCTCCTCCGCCCGCGCGGCGGGAAGGAAGCCCGCGAAAAACACGAAAAGCACGAAAGGCAGAATCGTGCGGACAAAGCGGCAGGGATTTTCGTGCCTTTCGTGTATTTCGTGGACCGAAACGCGGGGAGGACGCATGGCCGCAAAGACTGTCGCGCGGGCGGGCGATGGCAAACGCAAAGTGCGCGCGGAGCGGGAGCTTCCGGGGAGCGCACGCGTCCCGCGTGCTGGCGAAGGCGTCCCGCCTTCGCGAACTTCCCGACGCGTGGGTTTCAGAAAGCGCGTCCCATCACTCCACATGTCGCGGGAAGTTCGTCGCGTCGGGACGACGCGACCAGCACGCGGGACGCGTGCGCTCCCCGGAATCGCCGCGGCGATTTGCTTTGTGAATTCCGCGGCCTTTGTGCGAAGGCATCGGGCGTGAAAAGCAGCGCCTGCGTCATCGAGTATCGCGAACTGGAGGGGCGCATCCTCGCGGCGCTGCGGGCGGATTTGCGCGAGGAGGAATTCGCCGCGCTGGCGCTGGAGGCGCACGCTTTCCAAAAACGCCGGAACACGCCCTACGCGAATTTTTGCGCCACGCGCCCGCCCGCCGCGCACTGGCGGGAAATCCCAGCGGTGCCGCAGAGAGCGTTCAAAAGCGCGCGGCTCTCGTGCTTCGCGCCCGCGCAGACGCCGGTGACTTTCCGCACGAGCGGGACGACGGGGGAGACGCGCGGGGAGCATCATTTCCTCGACACGCAGCTCTACGACGCGGCGATGCTGCGCGGCTGGGATTTGCTCACGGGGCGCACGGCGGGCGCGGCGATCCTGCTCGCGCCGTTGGACACGGACGCGCCGCAGTCCTCGCTCTCGCACATGCTGGCCAGGCTGGCGCGGGAGCGGACGGGCGGGCCGATCTTTCCGGTCGTGGATGCACGCGGACGGCTCGACACGGAACGCTTTCGCGCGGCGATGGCGGCGTGTTTTTCCATGCACCATCCGGTCGCGCTGCTCGGCACGGCGCTGGCGTTTCTCAATCTGAGCGAGCAGCTCGGCGACGCGTGTTTCAACCGCCGGCGCGGCACGTTCGCGCTCGAAACCGGCGGCTACAAGGGCAGCGGGCGTGATGTCCCGAAGGCCGAACTGTATGCGCGGATCGGCGCGATGTTTGAGCTGAAGCCCGACGCCATCCTCAACGAATATGGGATGACGGAACTCAGCTCGCAGTTTTACACGCGCGGGCTCGGCGGCGTGCATGCGGGGCCGCCGTGGGTCCGCGCGGTGGTCATCGACCCCGAGACGGGCGGCGAGGCGGCGGTGGGCGAAACGGGGGTGCTGCGGATTTTCGATCTCGCAAATCTCGGGTCGGTGCTGGCGGTGGAGACGCAAGACCTCGCGGTGCGGCGCGAGCACGGTTTTGAACTGCTCGGGCGCGATCCCGCGGCGCTCCCGCGCGGCTGCTCGCGCGCGGCGGACGAAAGGATGCGCGGGTGAACACCGCCGAACGCGCCCGCCACCTCGCCGCCGCCGCGACGCGCTTTCCGTCGCTCGGCGAGACGACCGCAGACGCGCTGCTCGCGCTCGTGCGCGCGGAGCTGGGGCATGCGGAGGCGCTGGATGATTTTGTCCCGCACGGCGGGCAATTTGCGAAAGCGTTCGCGGTGGAGACGATCCTCCACGTCGTCAGCGGCAATACGCCCGCGGCGGGGCTCCAGAGCTTGATCCGCGGGCTGCTGCTCGGGGCGCACAATCTTTGCAAGGTGCCGTCGGCGGGGCTGCCGGAGATCGCCGAGTTTCGCGCGGCGCTGCCGGCGGAGCTGGCGGCGCGGGTGGAGATCGCAGGCGAGCTGCCGGACGACTGGCTGGCGCGCGCGGAGGCCGTGATCGTCTTCGGCCACGATGCCACGATCGCGCATTTCCGCACACTCGCGCGACCGGAGCAGTGCTTCATCGCGCACGGGCACCGGCGCAGCTTCGGCGTGGTTTTCGACGATCCGGCGGGTGCCTCCGCGCCGCTCGCCGCGCGCGATGCGTCGCTCTTCGACCAGCAGGGCTGCCTCTCGCCGCACGTCTTTTACGTGGCCGGAAACGCGCGCGAGTACGCCGTCCGGCTCGCGGAGGAGATGCGCGCCTTTCAAGCACAGGAGCCGCGCGGACGGGTGTCGCTCTCCGAGGCGAACTCGATCCGCACGCTCCGCGAAGAGCTCGCCTTCCGCGCCGCGCAGGACGAGCCCGTGGCGCTCTGGCAGAGCGACGGCTCGACGGCGTGGACCGTCGCCTTCGACGCGACGCCCGGTTTTCCGCGCTCGCCGCTGAACCGCTTCGTCTTCGTCAAGCCGCTCCCCGCCGATCTCGCCGCCGAGCTGCGCGAGGTGCGCGCGCACCTGAGCTGCGCGGGCATCTGGCCGGCCACGCTCGCCCACGCCCGCGCGCTCGCGCCGCTCGGCGTCTCGCGCATTTGCGCGCTGGGCCGCATGCAGTCGCCGCCGTGGACGTGGCTGCAGGACGGCGCGCAGGCGCTCGCGCCGCTCGTCCGCTGGGTCGGCGCGGACGGGCTCGGCGACTAGCACCGTTGCCAAAAACGGTTTTCGCCTCTTCCTCTTAATCTTCCTCTTAATCTTCCTCTTAATCTTCCTCCCTGGCCTTGGAGGAAGACGAAGAGGAAGAGGAAGAGGAAGAGGCCAAAACGGAAACTTCTTTTGGCAGGCGCGCTGGAGGGTTGCTTTTGCGCGGGCGGCTTTGCATTTTTCCCGCATGGCGAAAGAAGAAGCGATCAAGACCGAAGGCCTGGTCAAGGACGTGCTCCCCGGAACCATGTTCCGGGTGCAGCTTCCCAATGGCACGCTCGTGCTCGCCCACATCTCGGGCAAGATGCGCAAACGTTTCATCCGCATCACGGTCGGTGACCGCGTGAAGATGGAAATGTCCTCCTACGATCTGGACAAAGCGCGCATCGTCTATCGGTTAAAATAGTCCTCCCACTTCGCCGGATCGTCCTTCAATCGGTGGGGAATGTCGCACCACGGCAAGTAAGAGCCGGTCTGAAAATCCCAATCCGGCAGAACAGGCCATTGGCCTATTCCGACGGCCTTTTCGGCGGCAAGTTGCCGCCAAAAACGGGCTGGCAGTCCGCACTACCCATTTTTCTCAGACAAGCTCTAAGCGCCGCAAGCATTTTCCCTGCGTCTCCCAAAACTTGGCTTACAAACACGCGGGCCGCGATTTCCGCCTCACCGATGTGAAGGGCGAAGTCGTCAAAGGCATCATCGTCTGATGCAGAGGCGGCCACAGGCCCGTTACGACCAAAGAAGTTAACGGCGCGGTTCCTAATCCGCCACGGGTCAGGCCCCGGCCAGCTCCGGCCACAAGTGCGCGCCCAACTTCATGCCTTTGACGAAACAGTCCAGGTCAAATTTCTCGTTGGGCGAATGCGCGTTGTCGTCGGGCAATGACAAGCCGAGCAACAACGTGTCCGCGCCGAGGATTTTCTTGAAGTCGGTGACGATGGGAATGGAGCCGCCTTCCCGCATCAACACCGGCTCATAACCAAAAGCGGATTTCAACGCCCGCAGTGAGGCCTGCGCGTACGCGCTGTTGGGCGACACGAGATACGGGTCGCCGCCATGGCCGGGCGTCACGGTCAGGCGCACCGTCGGTGGACAAAGATGTTTGA
>JAYWEP010000281.1:0-9248 GCA_043779205.1 Chthoniobacter sp.
ACAACGCCACCAGCCTGAAGAGTTACGAAATGTAATACCACGCAGGCTGGCTTTGATTTTTTCCGTGTATTACAGTTTGATCTCCTCGTTGGTTTTGGCGTTGGCGAGATAGACTTGTTCCCGGTTGAAGGTGGGGTCGGTGCGGAAGGTCAGGCGGGCGAGATATTTGCGCTCGAGATCGACGAGGATTTTGTCGTCGGAGGTGCGGAGGCGCTGCATGACGTCGGGGTGGATCACGACGAGCACGTCGCGCTCGTTTTCCGGCAGTCGCAAAAGAACGGAGTTCAGGCGGCGTTGAAGCTCCACGCTCATGGTGAGCGGAGTTTTGATCTGGCCGTGACCTTTGCACTGAGGGCAGGGTTCATACATGGCGTCGCTGAGGCTTTCGTGGAGCCGCTGGCGGGTCATTTCCATGAGGCCGAACTGGGAGATGGGAAGTATCTGGGTCTTGGCCTTGTCGCGCCTGGTGTGGTCGAGCATGGCCTTGAAGACAGCCTGCTGTTCCTTGCGGCCTTTCATGTCGATGAAGTCCACGATGACAAGTCCGCCCATGTTCCGCAGGCGGAGCTGACGGGCGACTTCGGCAGCGGCTTCAAGATTGGTCTGGAGGATGACCTTGTCCACGTTTCCCGCGCCCTTGTTACGCCCGGTGTTGACGTCGATGGCGATAAGAGCCTCGGTCTGATCGATGACGATGTAGCCGCCGCAGGGGAGCCAGACCTGGCGGTGAAAGGCGTCGTCGATCTGCTTCTGGACGCTGAAATTTTCAAAGACGGGCAGCGGGCCGCTGTAGTGCTTGATGCGGGAGGCGGAGCGGCGGGAAATCTGGCCGACGACTTCGATCATGCGCTTGACGGCGTTTTCGTCGTCGCAGATGACCTCGTCGATTTCGTCGGTGAGAAAGTCGCGGACGGTGCGCTCGATGAGGTCGGGTTCCTCGAATACGCAGGCGGGTGCGGGCTTGGCTTTCATGGCTTCCTCGATGGCCCGCCACTGCTCGATGAGCAGGCCGAGATCGCGGACAAAGTAACGCTCGCGCTGGCCTTCGCCGACGGTGCGGACGATGAGGCCCATGCCTTCGGGGAGGTCGAGTTCCTTCAAAATCTTCCGCAGCCGGTCGCGCTCTTTGGGCGACTCGATCTTGCGCGAGATGCCGCACTGGTCGCTGTAGGGCATGAGGACGAGGTAGCGCCCCGGCAGGCTGAGATTGGTGGTGATGCGCGGGCCTTTGGTGCTGATGGGGCCTTTGGTGACCTGGACGAGAACCTCGGAGCCGACGGGGTAAATGTTCGGGATGTCTTTGGCGGTGATGCGCTCCTGTTTTTTCCGGCCACCGGCGCGCTCGACCTGCTCGACGCCGCTGTCGAGGGCGGCGGGGAGGGCGTCCCAGAAATGGAGGAAGGCGTTTTTTTCAAAGCCGATATCGACGAACATGGCCTTGAGGGCGTGCTCGATATTGCGGACGCGGCCTTTGAAAATGCTGCCGACGATGTTGCGGTCGGTCTGCCGCTCGATGGAGTATTCCTCGAGGATGCCGTTTTCGATCAGCGCGACGCGGCGCTCGAGTTTTTCGCAGTTGATGATGAGCTTGTTGCCGGTCTGGCGCGGGGCCAGGCCGATGAGGCGTTTAACGCGTTCGGTCATGGAAATGAGTTTGGGGTAAAGGTTACTGAACACGGGGGATGGGTCAGCGTGTGAAGGGCTTGAGGGGCGGCCCGGATTGGGGTTTTGGCGGTGGTGGAGGCGCGGGTTTGCGCCCGAAGATGCTGTCGAAAAGGCCGCGCTTTGGCGCGGGCGGAGGCGGGGGCGCGGAGGTGTCCACGGGCTTGTTTTTGGTAAAGCCTTTGACTTTGCCGCGCGCGTCGGCAACGGCCCGGATGTCGGGTTTGGCTTTGCCGCTCTTGAGATCCACATTCGCCATGGAGGGCTCGCGCGCGCCCGCGCTGTCCTCTTCGGCGTTGACGGTTATTTTTTGGGCATCCTTGTAATCGGGCAGGGCTTCGATCACGGCGAAAGGATTGGGATTGCGGGCCGGGGCCAGGAAGGCGAGGTCGGGTTTGTAAGTGCCCTGATCCATGGCGAGGCACTGTTCCAGGATGCGAGCGGCAATGGGCGCGGCGACGCCGCCGCCGTGCTCACCGTTCTCCACCATCGTGCAGATGGCGTAGCGCGGCTTGTCGAACGGCGCGAAGCAGCAAAACCATGCGATGTGTTCCTTTTTTCCGCGATCCGTGGCCTGCGCCGTGCCGGTCTTGCCAGCCACGACGACATTCGCCAGCCGGGCCTTTCCGCCGGTGCCGCCGCCGCCCGGCCCGCCTTTTTCATTGACCACTTTCCACAATCCCTGGCGCACGAGGTCGATCTGTTCCTTGGTCAGTTCCTTGCGGAGATCGCCGCGAATCTTCGGCTGGTCGGGCACGGCGACCTGGCCGTTTTCATCGAGCAGCGGCTGGCCGTCGGGCGTGAGCACGGTGCGGACGAGCCGCGGCTCGTAGGCGATGCCGCCATTGGCCACGCAGGCATAGGCCATCGCCATTTGCAGCGGGCTGGCGAGCACGTAGCCCTGGCCGATGGTCACGTTGGCGGTGTGCGCGGTTGTCCATTTGAGCTGGGGATATTTCATCCGCATCCACTCCGGCCCCGGCATGGTGCCGTCCTTCTCGTCGGAGAGGCCGAGGTCGTAATGCTCGCCGATGCCGAGGATTTTTCCGATGTGATCCATCGCCTCGATGGTGGCGGCATTGCCGTATTGGTAAAAAAAGCAGTCGCAGGAAACCTTGATCGCATCGGTCAGGCCGAGGGTGCCGTGGGAGCCGCGCTTCTCGGCGATCCAGCATTTGAAATAATGGTCGCCGTAGGTGATGCCGCCGGGGCAGTTGTAGCTGTTGCCGGCGAGCCCTTTGGTCAGGCCGGCCAGCGCGGTGATGATCTTGAAGGTGGAGCCCGGCGGAAAGCCGCTGACCGCGCGGCTGACCAGCGGCACGGCTTCGTCATCGTTGAGGTTTTTCCACGCATCGCTGGTGATGCTCGGGATGAAAATATTCGGGTCAAACGACGGCACCGAGCCCATGCCGAGGATGTCGCCGTTGTTCGGATCGATGACCACCGCGGCCGCGCGCCCGAGGGAGGGATGCCGCAGGGCCTGCTCGACGATCATCTGCACGCGGGCGTCGAGCGTGAGATAGACGTTGTTGCCGGGCTTGGCCGGGATCATCCGGTCTCCGCCCTCGATGATGCCCTTCACGCTCTTGCGCAGGATGCGGGTGCCGGGTTCGCCGCGCAGATACTTGTCCATGCTGGCCTCGACCTGCGATTTTCCGTCCACGTCCGGCTGGTAGAAAGTGTATTTGCTGACGTCGGGCAGGACGTTCACATCCTGCGGCGCGCCGACGTAGCCGAGAAGATGCGCGGCGAGCGCGCCATAGACGTAATGGCGCACCGGTTTCACCGCGATTTCGACGCCGGGCAGACCGAGGTCGTGCTCGGAGTATTTGGCGATCGTTTTGAAATCCAGCTCCTCCTGATAGGTGAACGGCACGAGGGTGTCGTTGCGGAAATGCTTGATGAGCTGCTCGGAATTGTAGTCCTGCGCGAGGTCGAGTTCGTCGAGCTTGGGGATGACGGTCTCATTCACGATCCGCACCACGTCCGGCTCCTTGAGCTTTTTCCGCATCCCTTTGATGACGCCGTCGTATTCCCGCACGGGCACGGATTTGTAGTCCTGGCGGTAGCCGCGGACCATGTCGGGCAGGTAGAAATCGACCTCGTAGCTGGCGCGGTTGGTCACGAGGATTTCGCCGTTGCGGTCGCGAATCTCACCGCGCTCGGCGGGGATGCGGACGGTCACTTCGGATTTGCCGGCGATCTTTTTCTTCCACACCGTTTCCCCGCGCAAGACCTGCTCGTACCACAGCTTCGCAATGAGCGCGCTGAAGGAGATGAGCATGACGAAGCCGAGGAAAATCACGCGCCACTCGGCGCTCGGACGGCGGGAAAAACGACGCGCCATATCAGGTGGAACGCTTGGCCGCGCGCTCGGGCTGCGGGTCGTGCCCGGCGAGGAAGGCGAGGTAGTTCAGGGCGAAAAAGAAGAACGGCGAAAGCAGCGCCGCGATGAGGCCCGCGCCGCCGATGCGCCACCAGACTTCCTTGTTAAAAATGAAGACCACCGGCTCGTGCCGGAAGGTGCGCATGAGATACTCGGCGAGCACGATGACGGAGGTGCAGACCCCGCTCAGCAGGCAGTGAATCTCCCAGCGCCCGCGCAGGAAAAGCGGACGGAAGCCGTTCATCAGCGCGCCGAGAATCGCATAGAGCACGATGGACCCGCCCAGCGCCACCTCCGCACTCCCCTCGCCCGCGAGATCGATCTGCACATGGAGCGCGTCCCACATCAGCCCGCCGCAAAAGGCCAGCGCCAGCATCCCCGGCACCGGCAGCGCGAGCGCGCCGTAGAACATGACGATCGGCATGAGCAGCACCCGCACGCCGTAGGGCGGGAGCGGCCCGATGAAGTGCTGCACGACCAGCCCGACGAACATGGACACGACCAGAATGACGAAAAAAATCATCGCCGGGAGGTGCTCATTTGTTTTTCCCCATGACGACGAAGACGTCTTCGAGCCTCGTGAGATCGACCGCCGGGATGAGGATCGCGTGCCCGTCGAGTCCGCCGGCCTTGAACTCCTTCACCTGGCCGATCAGCACGCCCGAGGGAAACACCCCGCCGGCCCCGGTGCTGAAAACATTCTGGCCCGGCTGGAGATTGGCGGTTTTGGAAATGAAGTTCAGCCCGATATTCGGCGCGCCTCCGCCGGACACGCGTTCGCCTTTCACGATCCCCTGCTCCCGTGTGCCCTCGACATTTGCGGCGACCTTGCAGGCCTCGTCGGCGATCAGCACCACCGTCGCGGAATGATCGGTGACGACGGTGGTCTTTCCGACCAGGCCCGCCTCGGTCAGCACGGGCTGGTCGCCGTCCTTGTCGAGCCCATCCTTGGAGCCCCGGTCGATGATGATCTCGTTGTACCACGTCGAGGCATCGCGCGCGATGATCCGCGCGGGTTTCAGCGTGAAGATCGCGCGCTCGCGGTATTGCAGCGCCTTGCGCAGCTCGTTGTTCTCGGCTTCGAGTCCGCGCAGCGTCTGGTTCGTGGCGCTCAGATCCTTGTTGATCACGTTCAGGCTTTTGTTTTGCTCCTCGAGCTGATCGAGCGTTTTCAGCCCCTCGCGGAATTCACGGTACTTCTTTTCGACCGACGATCCCGTTTTCAAAAACGGTGAGATCATCCCGAGGAAGCCCGACTGCACGCGCCGCATATTGTGCGGGCTGAGAATGATGATCAGCCCGGTCAGCACGACAAACGCGATGACCGACGGAATGACGATGCGCCGGCTCATGGGAGAGAATTCCACATCCAGTTGGGGCGGTTGGCGGAGGCATTCATGCCTGCGAATTCTTTAGGAGCGGCGCGTGTCCGTGGTGGACACCTGCCGCAGAAATTTGATTTCGCTCAGTGCCCGGCCCGTGCCCTCGGCGACGGCGCTCAGCGGGTCTTCGGCGACATGCACGGGGAGTCCGGTCTCCTCGGTGAGCAGACGGTCGAGCCCGCGCAGCAGCGCGCCGCCGCCCGCGAGCACCAGCCCGCGGTCCACGAGGTCGGCGGAAAGCTCCGGCGGGCAGCGCTCCAGCGTCACGCGCACCGAATCGACAATCGTCGAAATCGGTTCGAGCAAAGCCTCGCGCACTTCCTGCGAGGTGATGGTTAAAGTCTTCGGCAGTCCGGCCACGAGATCGCGGCCCTTGACCTCCATCGTCGTCTCCTTTTCGAGCGGATACGCGCTGCCGATTTTGATCTTGATGTCCTCCGCCGTGCGCTCGCCGATCATCAGGTTATAGGCCCGCTTCATGTACTGGATGATCGCCTCATCCAGCTCATCGCCCGCCACCCGCACCGAGCGGCAGAAGACGATGCCCGAGAGCGAAATCAGCGCGACCTCCGTCGTCCCGCCGCCGATGTCGATGATCATATTGCCCGCCGCATCCTGCACCGGCAGCCCGCAGCCGATCGCCGCCGCCATCGGCTCCTCGATCAGATGCACCTCCCGCGCCCCGGCCCGCAGCGCGCTCTCCTTCACCGCGCGCTTTTCCACCTCCGTGATCCCGCTCGGCACCGCGATGACCACGCGCGGACGCGGCTTAAAAAACGCCCGCCGCGGATGCACCTTGTGGATGAAATGCCGCAGCATCGCCTCGGTGATCTCAAAGTCCGCGATGACCCCGTCCTTGAGCGGCCGGATCGCCACGATATTGCCCGGCGTGCGCCCCAGCATGCGCTTCGCCTCATCGCCCACGGCCAGCACATGGGTCGTGCCGGCGCGCACCGCCACGACCGACGGCTCGCGCAGGACGATGCCGTGATCCTTTACATAGACCAGCGTATTGGCCGTGCCGAGATCGATGCCGATGTCATTGGAGAACAGCCCAAAAATTCCATTAAACATTCAAAGTGAACCTCTTCTTAAATCGTAAATTGTGACTTGCAGGGTGATGCTTTTCGACGGGGCGCGGACGCAGCGGAAACTTCATTCTCCGCTTAAAAATTCGCCGTCGCTTGATCGAAAAGCGGACTGAAATTAGGGGCGCACCCCGCCCACCGTCAAAAGAAATCGCCAGCCAATCGCGAAACGGCGGCGGGCACTGGAAACAACGGGCGGGCCTCGGCTGGCAGATGTCGCCGCCGCTCGATTTTTCGCGTGTGTCGCGCGCGTTTCGCGGCATCGTGGGGCGATACGGAACCGCCATGAACCAACGCCGCCTCCTCGTCCGCGCACTCCCCATCGGCATTGCCGTGGTGGTCATTTGCTTCCAGTATTTCTCCTCCGAGAAAATCACCAACGAAGCCGGGCGCACCGCCCGTCACGCGCTCAATCCGCAGCAGGAGGAGACCCTCGGTTTGCAAAGCTACCAGCAGGTCCTCCAGGAATCGCAGACCATCGACTCCGGCCCGGAATACGAGCTGGTCAAACGCGTCGCCCAGCGCCTCTCCGGCGCGACCGGCCCGGCGGCGAAGACCTTTGACTGGCGCGTGTCACTCGTCAGCAGCCCGCAGGTCAATGCCTTCTGCCTGCCCGGCGGCAAGATCGTGGTCTATACCGGCATCCTCCCCGTGGCCAAAAGCGAGGCCGGACTGGCCACCGTCATGGGCCACGAAATGGCCCACGCCACCCTCCGCCACGGCTCCGAGCGGCTGCTCCAGCAAAAGGCCACGCAAACCCTGATGACCGGCGTGCAGACTTCGCTCGGCGACATGAGCTACGAGCAGCAGCGCACCATCATGGGAGCCATCGGCGCGGGCGCGCAGTACGGCCTGCTCCTGCCGTTCAGCCGCGAGCACGAGAGCGAGGCGGACAAAGTCGGCCTGCTCTACATGGCTCGCGCCGGCTTCGACCCGCGCGAGGCGGTCGATTTCTGGCAGCGCATGAGCGAAGCCTCATCGGGCAGCGGCAAGCCCCTCGAATTCATGTCCACCCACCCCTCCGACGCCACCCGCATCGCCCAGCTCAAGGAACTTCTCCCGCAAGCGCAGGCGGAATACGAACGCGCGAAGCCGCGGTAGCGCATCCCGGGCGTGACGGAAAGCGGAGCCGTTTCAGCCAAGGCTTGCCGCCGGGGGACGCGTGCGCTTTTCTCTCCCGCCGAAACTCCATCACCCATGACCGACGCCTTTCACACCAAGCAAACCTTCGATCTCGGCAACGGCAAACAGGGCCAACTGCACAGCCTGCCGGCCTTGGAAAAATCCGGCATCGGGCCAATTTCGCGGCTGCCCGTCAGCATCCGCATCGTGCTGGAAAGCGTGCTGCGCAATTGCGACGGCCAGCGGGTGCGCGAGGAGGATGTGCGCGCGCTGGCGAACTGGAACGCCAAGTCGCCCGCGCCGGTGGAAATCCCGTTCGTCGTCGCGCGCGTGGTCTTGCAGGACTTCACCGGCGTGCCGCTGCTCGTCGATCTCGCGGCGATGCGCTCGACCGTCGCGCGGCTCGGGCGCGATCCGAAAATGATCGAGCCGCTCGTGCCCGTGGACCTCGTGGTGGATCACTCGGTGCAGGTGGATTTCTTCGGCAGCGCGCAGGCGCTCCAGATGAATCTCGACCTCGAATTCAAGCGCAACCGCGAGCGCTACATGCTGCTCAAGTGGGGCCAGCAGGCCTTCAAAACTTTCGGCGTCGTGCCGCCGGGCATCGGCATCGTGCATCAGGTGAATCTCGAATATCTCGCCAAAGGCGTGCTGGAAAAAGACGGCGTCTGGTACCCGGACACGCTCGTCGGCACGGACTCGCACACCACGATGATCAATGGGCTCGGCGTCGTCGGCTGGGGTGTCGGCGGCATCGAGGCGGAGGCGGGCATGCTCGGGCAGCCGGTTTATTTCCTCACGCCGGAAGTGGTCGGCGTGCATCTCACCGGCGCGGTGAAGGAGGGCGTGACCGCGACGGACGTGGTGCTGCACATCACCCAGATGCTGCGCAAAGCGAAGGTCGTCGGGAAGTTTGTCGAGTTCTACGGGCCGGGCGCAAAGTCGCTGCCGGTGGTGGATCGCGCCACGATCGCGAACATGGCGCCGGAGTACGGCGCGACGATGGGCTTCTTCGGCATCGATGAGGAAACTGTGGCGTATCTCAACGGCACCGGCCGCACCGCGGAACACGTCACCGCTTTCACAAACTACTACAAGGCGCAGGGTCTCTGGGGCATCCCGGTCAAAGGCCAGTGCGACTACAGCGTCGATCTCGAACTCGACATTTCCACCGTCGTCCCCGGCGTGGCGGGTCCGAAGCGTCCGCAGGATCACATCAATCTCCCGGACTTGAAGAGCGCCTTCACCGACATTTTCACCAAGGCGCTGCCCGACGGCGGGTATGGCAAAACGGCGGAAGATCTGGCGAGAAAAGTGCCCGTGCATATCAACGGCGCCACCCAGACGGCCGCGCCGGAACCTTTCTCCACCGAGGCCGTGAGCGGTGCCGCGCACATGCAGGAAGGCGCTCCGCAGAACGTCGCCGAGATGATCACCAACCGCCCCGGCCCCACGCCCGCCGATGAAATCACGCGCACGTCCTACCGCCCCGCGGACACCCACATCGGGCACGGCTCGGTGCTCATCGCCGCGATCACGAGCTGCACGAACACGTCGAACCCGAGCGTCATGCTCGCCGCCGGTTTGCTCGCGAAAAAGGCCGTCGAG
>JAYWEP010000282.1:0-3251 GCA_043779205.1 Chthoniobacter sp.
GCCAGCGTGCTGGCGGGATTTGAAAGCCTCGTGCCGGCCTACGCGCGGCCCGGAAAAAGAGCACGCGAGTCGGGTGGGCCGATCGACCTGAGCATAGACCACCAAACCATCGGCATCGGCGGGCGGCGCGCGAAGGCCGTGGCGATCAATGGCACGGTGCCGGGGCCGCTCGTGCGTTTGCGCGAAGGCCAGGATGCGATCATTCGCGTGACTAATCGGCTCGCGGGCGAGTCCACCTCGATCCATTGGCATGGACTGATCCTGCCGTTTCAAATGGATGGCGTGCCGGGCGTGAGTTTCGCGGGCATCGGCGCGGGCGAGACCTTTACCTACCGCTTTCCCGTCCGGCAAAACGGCACCTATTGGTATCACAGCCACACCGCGGCGCAGGAGCAGCTCGGCGTCTATGGGCCATTGATTATCGACCCGGCGGAACCCGACCCGGTTCGCTACGATCGCGAATACGTAGTGATGCTCGGCGACTGGCTTTCCGGCGACCCGATGGCGATGGTCGCCAAGCTCAAGAAACAGAGCAGTTACTCGAATTACGACCGGCGCACCGTCGGCGATTTCATCGGTGATGCGGGCAAGAATGGCTTGCGCGCGGCGCTCGCGGATCGTTGGGCGTGGGGCAAGATGCGGATGGACCCGACGGACATCGCCGACATTACCGGGCATCACTTTACTTTCCTGATGAATGGCCTCGCGCCGGACTCGAATTGGACCGGCATCTTCCGGCCCGGCGAGCGCGTGCGGTTGCGCTTCATCAACTCGGCGGCGGTGACGTTTTTCGATGTGCGCATCCCCGGCCTGCGGATGACGGTCGTCGCCGCCGATGGGCAAAATGTGAAGCCGGTGACCGTGGATGAATTCCGCATCGGCATCGCGGAGACCTATGACGTGATCGTCGAGCCGAAGGACAGCCGTGCCTACACCATCTTCGCCGAATCCATCGACCGCAGCGGCTTCGCGCGGGGCACGCTGGCCCCGCGCGCCGGCATGAGCGCGGCCCTGCCCGAGCGTCGCAAACGCCCCGTGCGCACGATGGCCGACATGGGCATGGCCATGACTGGCGCGATGCCGGGAATGCCGGGGATGAAAGGAAGCGCGGACACCGCGGGTGGCGCGATGCCTGGAATGAAAATGGCCGCGCCCGCCGATGCCGCGATGCACGGCCCCGACCAGCACGGTCCCGGCAATTCCGTTGTCGCGATGGCCCCGAAAAACCGGCTCGGCGAACCCGGCACCGGACTGGAAGGAATGCCGTGGCGCGTCCTCGTTTACAACGATCTCCAAAGCCTCGCGGCCAACTACGACCGCCGCCCGCCGGAGCGCGAAATCGAACTGCACGCCACCGGGAATATGGAACGCTACATGTGGGGCTTCGACGGCAAGAAATACTCCGAGGCCAAAGCGCCCATTGAGTTCAACTACGGCGAGCGCCTCCGCTTCACCTGGGTCAACGACACCATGATGGAGCACCCCCTGCATCTGCACGGGATGTTCATGGAACTCGACAACGGCCACGGCGCGCACAACCCGCGCAAACACACCGTCGTCCTCAAGCCCGGAGAAAAGCTCTCGCTCAACATCACCGCCGATGCGCCGGGTCTCTGGGCGTTTCACTGCCACGTCCTCTACCACATGGAGGTGGGCATGTTCCGCGTCGTTTCCGTCGCACCCAAAGCCTGATCCGAGCCACGGATGAAACTTAATACTTCCACTACGCGCATCGCCCTCGTGACGGCGTTCATTCTCTCCGCGATAGCGTTCCGGCCCACCGCCGCGTGGGCGCAAGCCGACATGAAAAACATGCCCGGCATGGCTCCGAAAGCTACGCCCGCGCCGAAAAAATCCGCTCCCGCCGCAACGCCCAAACCCGCCGCTGCCGCCACGACCCAGCAGGAGATGGATGCCATGCCGGGAATGGGCCCGGCCAAGCCCGCGGCCAGCAAATCCGCGGGCACTCCGCCCGCCAAGAACGACATGGCCGGAATGCCGGGGATGCCGGCGGGCGACGCATCCGCTCCACAGCGCATGAGCGCCCCCGGCGTCTTCATCCTCCGTCCGCCGCAAAAATGGGTGCCGCCGCGCGGCGACAACCGCGCCGCCGAACTCCTCTCGCGCCCCGCGCTGGAACAACTCATGAAGCCACTGCCGCCGCCCATCGAAGACTCGATGCTCCACAGCTTCGCGTTATTCGACCTGCTCGAATACCGCGTCAACAGCTCCGGCCCCGACATGCTCGCCTGGGATTTCGTCGGCTGGTTCGGAGGCGATTACAACCGGCTCTGGATCAAGACCGAAGGCCGGCAGAAACTCTCCGGCGTCAACAAGGGCGAAGGCGACATCCAGCTCCTCTACGGCCGCTTGATCGCGCCCTTCTGGGATCTCCAGCTCGGCGTGCGCGCCAAACAAAACTTCGGCTCCAGTTTCAAAAACAACACCCGCACTTACGCCGTCATCGGCCTGCAAGGACTCGCCCCCGGCAACTTCGATGTCGAGCCTGCGATCTACATCAGCGACCGCGGCGAAGTCTCCGCCGAACTGACCGTCACCGCCGATCTTTACCTGACCCAGCGCCTCATCTTGCAGCCACGTTTTCAAGGCGAAGCATCGCTCCAGGGCGACGACCGCTTCGGCACCGGCTCCGGCGTGACCGAGACCGACATCGGCCTCCGCCTGCGTTACGAAATCCGCCGCGAGATCGCGCCCTACATCGGTGCCTCGTGGTTAAAGCAATACGGCGAAACCGCCCGCATCGCGCATCAGGAAGGAGAAACCACCGACACCGTCGCCCTCGTCCTTGGCCTCCGGCTCTGGTGGTGAACGCGCCGAACGGTCTTCACCTCCGCGATGCACCCGGAAGCCGAGCAAGCATGAAACCAAGAGGTGAGCAAAGGGACGCGAGTCACCCATTCCAGTTGCAGCGCCTCGGGGTGGTGATGGAGCCGGAGCCAGGCAATCCGATGGAGGCGGAAGGCGTGTTGAACCCGGCGTCGGCGCGCGGTCGCGACGGACAGCTCTATCTCTTTCCCCGGTTGGTGGCGCGGGGTAATTACTCGCGCATTGGCATTGCGCGCGTGCGCTTCAACGACGCTGGCGACCCGGTGGGCGTCGAGCGACTCGGCATCGCGCTGGAGCCGGAGGCCGATTACGAACTGCGACCCGGCGGCGGCGGTTGCGAAGACCCGCGCATTACTTTCATCGAGCCGCTGCAACGGTATGTGATGACTTACACGGCGCTTTCA
>JAYWEP010000283.1:0-10286 GCA_043779205.1 Chthoniobacter sp.
CGAAGCCACTGCCCGCCGTCGTCGCAGCGGGTGAAAGCTGTGCGGCACGCGCCGCCCCGCCTGACATTTTTTTGACAAACTCCGCACGTCGCTCTGACACACGCCGCGCGGGGCTGCGGTAGCTTGGGGCATGAAGAAACTCCATCTCCTCGTATTGTTGGCGGGCGTCTTTGTCCGTCAGGCCACCGCCTCTCCCGCTCCCGCCGATCTCACGCTGCGCGTCGCGCCGGAGCGCGACCTCATCTACAACAGCGGCCCGCGCGAGGTCGTGGTGCAAATCGACCTCGACGCGAAACGACCGGAGCACGGGCACCGCGCGCCGATGAACCTCGCCGTGGTGCTCGACCGCAGTGGGTCGATGCAGGGCGCAAAGATCGAGAAGGCCAAACAGGCCGCGTGCGTGGCCATCGATCATCTCGCGGACAACGACTGGTTCTCGCTCGTCACTTTCGACAACGACACCGACCTGCTGCTCCCGCCGGAGCGCGTGGGCGGCGAGCGGCATCGCGATGAGCTGAAGTCGCGCATCGACCGCATCCGTCCCGGCGGCGGCACGGCGATCTACGCCGGCGTGACGCTGGGCGCGAAGCAGGTGCGGCGGAATTTGGAAAAGGAATTCGTCAACCGCGTGATCCTGCTTTCCGACGGCCTCGCGAATGTCGGCCCGAGCCGCACGAGTGACCTCGCGGCGCTCGGCCGCGAGCTGCGGCGCGACGGGCTTTCCGTCACCACCATCGGGCTCGGCGATGACTACAACGAAGACCTGATGACCGCCCTCGCCGAAGCCAGCAACGCGAACTACTACTACGTCCGCGACGCGGAAAAACTGCCGGGCATCTTTGCGGAAGAACTCGGCGCGGCCCGCTCGCTCGTCGCGCGCAGCGTGACCATTCGCATCACGGTACCAGCGGGCGTGCGGCTGAAAGAAATCATCGGCCAGCCGGAGATCGAGTGCCGGGGCCGTTCGGCGGACATCACGCTGCCGGAGTATTTCGGCGGCGACAAACGGCGCTTCCTCGCGCGCTGCGTGGTCGAGGAAAAATCCAGCGCGCCGATCGAGGTCGCATCCGTCGATTTGAAATACGAACCCACGAGCGGAGAAAAGGCCGAGCCGCAGCAGCAGGCGGCGAAAGTGGACTTTACCGATGAGGAAAAGAAAGCCGAAGCCAGCCTGCGCCTGGAAGTCATGCGCGAGGTCTCCATCGCCGAAAACCGCCTCGCGAAAGAGCGGGCGGTGAAGCTCGCCGATGAAGGCAAAAGCAAGGATGCCGCCGACGTTCTCCGTGGCCAGGCCACCCGGAATGCCGCGCTGCCCGCCGCGGCGCAGTTGCCGGGACAGGCGCTCGAAAACCAAAAGCTCGACGACGCGGCGAAGGAGATCGAATCGCGTGGCACCCTCAGCAAGAGCAGTCGCAAAGGAATCCAATACGAAAACTGGCAGGACAAATATCAGAAGCGGTAGCTTCGCCGCGCAGCGCGCGCTGTCGCGCTGTAGGGGAAGCTGTCAGCTTCCCCTACAGCCGCCGCCGCTCCGCCCAACCCCTCGATGAAAAAGAGCATCTGGATTTTTCTCCTCGCCGTCCTGCTGCCCAGCGTGGTGCTCGGCTGGCTGGCGCTGCGCAGCGCGGAGGAGCAGCAGATCATTCTCGAAAAGCGGACGGCGGAACTTTACCAGACCGAAACCGAGAACGCCGCGAGCGCCGCCCGCGCGCTGATCGACGATGAGCGCCGCGCTTTCAACGAGGCCGTGCGGCGGCTCCTCGCGAATGGGAACGCGCAAAAACTGGCGAACAATTTCACCGCCGAACTCGCGAAGGAATGGCCGCGCAAATCCATCGGCTTTGCCATTGGCCGGGAGGGCCAGCTTTGCGCCCCGTCACCACAGCGCGCGGCGAGCAATGCGGAGCTGGCAAAATTTCTCCTCGGCAACGGCGGATGGCTCGCGGGCACGACGCCGGCCACGGTCTATTGGGTCTCCGGCGAGGAGCTGAACCGGCCCGAGCAGTTGCGGAAAACGAAGGGCGGGAACTACGACAACAGCTTCAACGCGCCCGCCGGAAAAAGCGGAATCTACGCCAGCAATCAGGCATCGAAGGACGACGACGGGAAGCGCGCGCAAATCCAGCAGCCCGTGCCCGCGCAATCCGCTGCGCCGCGTTTGCAAATGGAACAGCCGGCGCAAGCCGCGCAGCAAATTGCCCGCATGGAAAAGCCGATGAAGGCGGAGTCGCCCGCACAATCACCGCTCGTGGCGAAGGAGCAGGCGGATAATTTTCCAACGAAAGACGACGCAAAAAGCAAAGACGCCGCCGAGCAGCAGCAGACCGCGCCGGCCGACAAGTTCGCGGGCGGCAAGCAGGAGGCGGTGACGCGCAACGTCGCGCCGCAGCAGGTCTTCGCGAACAACGGCGTGATCCTCTCGCAACTCACGCCGGCGACGGCGGATTTCAAGGCGCTCACGTCCGATGCGAACGAGGGCGTGATCACCCGCTTCGTACAGGATCAGCTCGACATCATTTTCTGGCTCCGGCCCGCGCAGGCCCCGGAGATGGTTTTCGGCTGCCTCATCGAGTCCGACAATCTGCGCGACCTCTGGCCCGCGGCGCTGCCGGCGCGGGAAGACACCGGTCGCAGCCGCGTTTCGCGCGTGGAAAAACCCGAGTTCGTCCTTGCGCTGCTCGATGACAAGGCGCGGCCCATCGCCACCCAGCCGCCGGGCGAGACGGGGCGCGATTGGAAGCGCCCGTTCGTCGCGTCGGAGATCGGCGAGGCGCTGCCGCATTGGGAGGCGGCGCTGTATTTGCAAAGGCCCGAGCAGGTCCGCGAATCCGCGCGGGCGCTGCGCCGGACGCTCACCCTCCTCATCGCCACCGCGCTCGGCGCGATCGCGTGCGGCGGCTGGCTGGTGGTCGCCGATGCGCGCCGCCAGCTCGCGCTCGCGCAGCAGAAGACGGATTTCGTTTCCAATGTCTCGCACGAACTCAAGACCCCGCTGACCTCGATCCGCATGTTTGCCGAGCTGATGCAAAACGGGCGCGGCACCGCTTCGGCGGAAAAGCATCCGCAGTATCTCCGCATCATCATGGTCGAGGCCGAGCGGCTCACGCGGCTGATCAACAACGTCCTCGATTTTGCCCGGCTGGAGCGGAAGCAAACGAGCTATGACAAAAAGCCGCTCGATCTCCACGCGGTCATCGGGCGCGCATGGGAGGGCCACGAACTGCACCTGCGCGAGAGCGGCTTCACCACGCGCTGGCAGGCCGCGCCGCCGCCCTATCCCGTCATCGGCGATGAAGACGCGCTCGCGCAGATTTTGGTGAACCTGCTTTCCAATGCGGAAAAGTACGCGGGCGAGCGCAAGGACGTGGAACTGCACAGTTACCTCGACGGCGCGCACGTCTGCGTGAGCGTGCTCGACCGCGGCTGCGGCGTGAACAACGGCGAAGAGCGGAAAATCTTCGAGGCGTTCTACCGAGCGCACGACTCGCTCTCCAGCGGCATCCAGGGCAGCGGTCTCGGCCTCACGCTCGCGCAACGGCTCGCGCACGAGCACGGCGGCGAAATTACGTATCAAACGCGCGACGGTGGCGGGAGCAACTTCACGCTCCGATTGCCGCTGGCGGATTTTGAGTCCACGAAAGGCACGAAATGACACGAAAACTTTCCTGCGCTGCTGGCGCACCGCTCCGGCTCCTTTTCGTGCCTTTCGTGTTTTTCGCGGACTCTTCCAATTTATGAAAAAGCATCTCCTCGTTGTCGAAGACGACGCCCACATCCGCCTCGGCCTGTGCGATGCGCTCCGCGGCGAGGGCTACGAAGTCAGCGAGTGCGGCGACGGCCTCCAGGCCACTCCCCTGCTCCGCCAGCGCAAGCCCGACCTCGTGATCCTCGACATCATGCTGCCGGGCAAAAGCGGCTACGACCTCTGCCGCGAAATCCGCGCGAGCAAGAACCGTGTGCCCATCCTCATGCTCTCGGCCAAAGGCCAGGAGATCGACAAAGTCGTCGGCCTCGAACTTGGCGCGGACGATTACATGACCAAACCTTTCAGCCTCCGCGAACTCCTCGCCCGCGTGCATGCGCTCCTCCGCCGCGCCGAGCCCGGCGGCGGCGCGACCGACCTGCCCGACGAGATCGCCTTTGGCAAAGTGCGCGTCGATTGCAAAGCGCTCCGCGGCAAACGCGGCAAGGAAGCCATCGAACTCACCCCGCGCGAACTCAAAGTCCTCGGCCTCCTTTTCCGCGAACGCGGCAACGCCGTCTCGCGCGACACCATCCTCGGCGAAATCTGGGGCATCGAATACTACGGCACCACCCGCACCCTCGATCAGCTCATCGTCAAGCTGCGCCAGAAGATTGAGGACAAGCCCTCCGAGCCCAAGCATCTGCTCACCGTCCACAGCCTCGGCTACCGGCTGGAGGCCTAGAAATTCGCCCGCTGTTTTGTCCGGCAAAATAAAGGAGCGGTAGCAGCAGCCGTCACGGGCCGGAGTTCTTTAAGGATCGGCGCAGCCAGCGATTGATCGAGTGCGGCCAGCCTCTTTCCCTCAAAAAACCATGCGCTCTCCCCTGAACAAAAACCTGACTCTGGCTTTTCTCACCCTGCTGACGCGCACCACCTTCGCCGCCGAGCCGGTGACGATGGATTCGCTGAAGTGGTTCACGCCGGATCGCGATTTCAAGGCGGTCGAGCCGGCGGCGTGGGTTTATGAGGGCGTGCAGAAGGCGTTCGTGGGTGACTTTGCGAATCCGAAGACGCTGCCGTATGTGGATGACCTCGCGGCGGTCGGGGTGACGGTGATTCACACCGGCGGGCCGGACCCGTATTTTCCGCTGCGGCGCGAGGGCGGGGCGGGAATTGATGCGAAGGAGGGCGCGCTGATGCAGACGGCGTTTGAGCGGATGCGGTCGCATAAAATGCGGGTGGTCATCGGCGTGTCGCCGTATGCGCCGGTGGAGTATGTGAAGCTGCATCCCGAGTGGCGGCAAAAACTTTCCGCGAAGGAAAAGCCGCTCGACCCGGCGCTCGACCTGACTAAACCCGAAAACGCCGCGCAACGCAGTCTGAGTCTGAACACGCCCTACGGCGACTATCTCATCGAGAATCTCGCGGAGATTTTCGCGGACTATCGCGTGGATGGCATTTCGTTCGATGGCAACTATCACCCGCCGCTCAACTACACGCCGTACGACATGGAGCTGTATCGCACGGAAACGGGGCGCGAGTTTCCGGCGAAAATCGATCTCACGAGCGACGACTACAAAATCTACCTGCTCTGGGCCGACACGAAGCTGGAGAACTGGTATCGCAAACTCCACGCGCGGCTGCGCGAGGTGAACCCGCAGGCCGCCGTCTATACGTGGACGACGAACGCCGGGCGCTACGGCCATTTCCTCACCAGCCCGCGGGTGATGTCCGCGCGCATGAACCTGCTCTTTGATTCGCCCGTGCAGGAATGGTGGCTCGATGAGGTGAACCTCGGCGCGAGCGTGGTGCCGGCGTTCGGTGCGGCCTATGTGCGCGCGCTGACCGGGGGGCGCACGGGCGCGAGCGAGCCGTACATCATGTCGCACGGGAATCCCTACAGCACGTCGAGCTTCCCGCGGCACGAGCTGTTCGTGCGCTGCATGATGGCGATGACCAACGGCTCGATCACCCCGCTCGCCGTGCCCACGGCTGCGGGCAAAGAGGCTGGCGATTTCACGCTGCGCGAAATCGGACGGCGCAAACCGTGGCTCATCCGCACGACGCCGGAGCCGTGGGCGGCGCTGCTGGTGAGCGAGCAGACGCGGCAGTTTTATGCGGGCGGGCAAATCATGGAGCGCTTCCTCGCGCACGCACTCGGGGTCTTCCGCGTGGGCTATGAGGAGCATCTGCCGATCACGCTCGTCACCGATCTCGACCTGCGCGCCGAGCGGCTCGCGCCGTACAAGGTGCTCATCCTCCCGAACGCCGCCGCGCTCTCCGATGCGCAGGTCGCCACCATCCGCGAGTATGTGCAAAACGGCGGCGGCCTCGTGGCCACCTGCGAGACTTCGCTCTTCGACGAACTCGGCCACCCACGCCCGAACTTCGCCCTCGCCGATCTTTTCGGCGTGGACTACCAGGGCCGTCCGAAGGCTCCCACCGAACGCGCCGCACTCGACGCGAATTTTGCCATCGTAGTGGACGACAAATACTGGGCGAACCGCCAGGGCACCGCCGAGATGCGCTGGGGCGCGGGCGATTTGCAAACGGGCGAACTCATCAACGATCCGCGCCTGCCGCTCGTGACCAACGGCGTGCAGGCCAGCTTCAAAGGCCCGATGGTGCTGATGAGCGAAGCGCGTGCGCCGATGCAGCGCGCGATGTTCATGTTCCCCGAAGGCAAACCGCCGGTGCCCGCCGTCGTCATGGGCGGGCAGGGCAAAGGCCGCGTCGTCTATATGGCCGCGGGTTTCGACGCCGCGAACTACAGCTACGGCTACCCGTACGAGCGCATCATTTTTGCGCAGGCAATCCATTGGGCCGCGCGCACTCCGCCGCCCGTCGCGGTCGAGGCGCCGATGTGCATTCAGAGCACCGTCTTCCGGCAAAAAGACGCCGCCGGCGAGCGGCTCGTCGTCCATCTTTTCAACGGCCTCAACACCACCAGCGATCACGGCCTGCCAGAAGTCGATGTGCCGCTCCGCGAAGAGGCCGTGCCCGTCGGCGGCATCAAAGTGCGCTTTCACGGACTCCTGCCCAAACGCGTGCATCTCGAACCCGAGGGCGTGGATTTACCGACCAGTGCGCTGGGCGAATGGACCGAGGTGGCCGTGCCGTCGCTCGCCGTGCATGCGCTCGTCGTGGCGGAGCTGTGAAAAAATGGCCCGTGGGCCGGCTCTCCAGCCGTGATCGCGCGATGCTCGCCACGCATTTGCGGCAATGCCTGCAGCTTTAACGCGCGCGGTTCTCCAGAGCGTTCTGCGCCAGTTCGCGTAACCATCCGCCCCGCCCGCGCGTCTCCCGCAGCAGACCCATGCCCCATGCCCTGTGTGAACGCGCTCTCCATTTCCTGGCCCGCATTGCCTTTCGCGCTGGCGGACGATAAGACGCCAGCGATGGCTGATTTCGTTCCGCCCACCGATGCAGAACTCGTCGCGGCCACGCTCGCGGGGGACGATGATGCGTTTGCGGAAATCGTGACGCGGCACAAGCGGCGCGTGTTTGGGACGGCGTCGCGGTTTGCGCGGGACGATCATCAGCTCGATGACATCGCGCAGGAGGTTTTCCTGCGGGCGTTCCGGCATCTGGGGAAGTTTCGCGGGGATGCGCCGTTCGAGCACTGGCTGGCGCGGATCACGGTTTCGGCGTGCTACGATTTTTTGCGAAAGGAGCGGCGCATCCGCGAGCAGGTGTCGCTGGATGCGCACGACTTTGATCTGCGCGACACGAACATTGATGCCGCACTCGCGGCCGGGCGGGCGCGGGAGTTGGTGGAGTTTGCAATGCGGAAGCTCAGCGCCGAGGAGCGGCTCATCATCACGCTCGCGGAGCTGGAGGAGCGCTCGATGCGGGAGATTTCCGAACTGACGGGCTGGAGCGAGAGCAATGTGAAGGTGCGCGCCTTCCGCGCGCGGCAGAACTTGAAAAAAATCCTGGAGGTCAGCCATGAACGATGACGCCGAAGAAAAACTGAACGCCCTCTTTGCCGCCGCCCGCGCGGATGAGCGCGATACGTCGCGCGCGGAGTTTGGCTTTGAGACGCGGCTCGCCGCGCGGTTGCGCGAGGAGGGCGGCGGTTCGCTGTCCGCGTGGGCATGGAAGCTGTGCCCGTTTTTCGCCGCGCTGGCGCTGGCCGCGGCGTGGTGGGGACACGTGAACCTGCGCGCGGAGGCGACGGCGGAGGTGCTGACGGAAGCGACGCATCCGGATGCGGAGCAGGTGCTGCTGGCCTACATGACGGGAGAAGGCCGATGAAGCGCGTGCTGCGGATTCTCGGGGTGCTGCTGATTTTCATTTTCGGGATGATCGTGGGCGGCGCGGGCGCGAGCGCGGGCGCGACGCAGAAGATTCGCGAGAAGATTCGCGAAGTGCTGACGGGCGGGCCGGAAGCGGTGGTGAAGGAGATCGTGAAGCGGCTCGACGAGGAGCTGAAGCTCGACCCGGAGCAGAAGCGGCTGCTGCAAAACATCGCGGACGAGACGCACATCCGGCTGCGGCAGAGCCGGGCGAAAATCCAGCCGGAGATGGATCGCACGCTGGGTGAGGCGGAGGCGCGGGTGCGGGCGATTCTGTACCCGGACCAGGTCGGGAAATTCGACAAGCTGGTGCATCGGGGCGGAGAGAAGTGGAAGGCGAAGGAGGGCGGTGCGGAGGTGCCGGTGGCGCTGCCGGAGCCGGTCGCACCTGAGCCCGCGAAAACGCAGTGACGCGCGAACGGGCTTGCGCTAAGCACCGCCCTCCATGTCGAAGACTTTTGCCTGGCTCGTCTATGCGCTGACCGCGGCGTTCTTCGCGTGCTTTTTCGTGTGGCCGATCGGGACGGTGCTGGGCGGGGCGTTCTTCGATGCGGACCGGCGGTTCACGTTCGATTTCGTGGGCGAGGTTTTTCGCAACCGCATTTATCTCGAAGGTCTGCGCAACGCTTTCCTCCTCGCCATCGGGAGCACGGCGGCGGCGCTGGCGATTGCGCTGCCGCTGGCGTGGGTCGCGGATCGGTTTGAATTCCCCGGCAAGAAGCTGCTCACGGGCGCGATCCTCGTGCCGATGATTCTGCCGCCGTTTGTCGGCGCCATCGGCATCCGGCAGATGCTCGGGCAGTACGGCGCGCTCAATGCGCTGCTTGCAAAAATCGGCGTGCTCGGCGCGGGCGAAACCATCGACTGGCTGGGCAGCGGGCGGATGTGGGGCGTGGTCGCGCTGAACGCGCTGCACCTTTATCCGATCCTCTTTTTGAACCTGACCGCGGCGCTCGCGAATCTCGATCCGGCGATGGAGGAGGCGGCGGAAAACCTGGGCTGCACGGGCTTGCGGCGGTTTCGGCGGATCACGCTGCCGCTCATCATGCCGGGGCTTTTTGCGGGCGGCACGATCGTCTTCATCTTCGCTTTCACGGAGCTGGGCGTGCCCCTGATTTTCGATCTGACGCGGGTCACGCCGGTGCAGATTTTCTACGGCATCAAGGAAATCGCGGGGAATCCGTTCCCGTTCGCGCTGGTGGTCGTGATGCTCGCGAGCACGGCGCTGCTCTACGCGGCGAGCAAGCTCGCCTTTGGCAACGCGGGCAACGCGATGACCGCGAAGGCCACGACGCTTGGCGGCGCGCGCACGCCGGGCACCGGCGCGCAATGGGCTTGCGCACTGGGTTTCGCGGCGGTCACGGCGCTGGCGCTGCTGCCGCATCTCGGGGTGATTTTCGTTTCCTTCGCGGGCGACTGGTATCGCTCGGTGTTGCCGGGCACATGGACGCTCGACCACTACCAGGCCGCGCTCGGCCACGGCCTCACGGTGCCCTCGATCATCAACAGCGTGAAATATGCGGCGTGCTCGACGCTGTTCGATGTCTTGCTCGGCGTGGCCATCGCCTACGTCATCGTCCGCACCACGCTGGCGGGGCGCGCGGTGCTGGATGCGCTGGCGATGCTGCCGCTCGCCGTGCCGGGGCTGGTCCTGGCCTTCGGCTATATCTCGATGACGCAGGACGGACGCGCCTTTGCGTGGCTGAATCCGTCAAAAGATCCCACTCTCCTGCTCATCATCGCCTACTCCGTGCGGCGGCTGCCGTACGTGATGCGCGCGACGGTCGCCGGCTTGCAGCAAACGAGCGTGACGCTGGAGGAGGCGGCGCAAAACCTCGGCTGTCCCCCGCTCCGCGCGCTGCGCCGGATCACGTTTCCGCTCATCACGGCGAACATTCTCGCCGGCGGGTTGCTCGCGTTTTCCTTCGCGATGCTGGAGGTGTCCGACTCGCTCATCCTCGCGCAGAAGCAGCAGCATTTCCCGATCACCAAGGCGATCTACGAACTCTTCCAGCTCATGGGCGAAGGCCGCTTCGTCGCCTCCGCGCTCGGCGTCTGGGCCATGGTCTTCCTCGGCCTGACGATCTTCACCACCAGCCGGATTCTCGGGAAAAAACTCGGCGCGCTCTTCCGCGTGTAGTTTCCTCCAATGCCCGTGGCTAGGACCGCATTTCCTGTCGCTGCCTCGAATCCGATTCCCATGTCCATCGTCGAATATCTCCGCGCAGTTGAGCAGGCGCACAAACGCGACGATGCCCCGGAGCACACTTACCGCCCCGATCTAAAGGCCTTGCTGGAGTCGC
>JAYWEP010000284.1:0-11545 GCA_043779205.1 Chthoniobacter sp.
CACCGTCGCCGGCAAAAACACCGTGACCGTGAGCGACGTGCTGCTCGGCGACGTGTGGCTGTGCAGCGGACAATCGAACATGGACATGGCCCTCGGCGGCTGCGCCACGCCCGATGACCTCCAGGCCGCCGACCTCCCGCTGGTGCGGCATTTTCGCGTGGAATACAATTTCGCCAGCGCGCCCGCGACCGACGTGAAAGGCCGCTGGACCGTGTGCCAGCCGGGCACGGCGGGCGGCTTCAGCGCGGTGGGGTTTTATTTCGCGCGCAAAATCACCGCTGAAACCGGCGTGCCCATCGGCCTGCTGACGAACGCCGTGGGCGGCACAAACATCGAGCTGTGGCTCGCGCAGGAGACGCTCCTCGGCACGCCCGCGCTCGCGCCTTATGCAAAGCAGATGCGCGAGTCGCTCGACCTCTGGCGGAAGGAAACCGCCGAGCGGCTCCCCGCCGTGGACGCCTGGAGCGCCGCGGCGAAAACGGCGCTGCGCGACAACCTGCCGCTGCCGGTGACGCCGAAATTTCCCGAGTTTCCGTTTGGCGAAAAGATCGCGCGCCCGCGCTGCGTCACGCTGCACAACGGCCACATCGCGCCGCTGATTCCGATGAGCCTCCGCGGCGTGCTCTGGTATCAGGGCGAGAACAACGCCGACGGCTCGCTCTACGTGGAGAAAACGCAGGCCATGCTCGCCGACTGGCGCAAATGGTTCGGCGATCCGGCGCTGCCGTTTTACTTCGTGCAGCTCGCCGCGTGGCAGAAGCCCAATGACAATCCCGCCGGCGGCGAGTGGGGCGCGATCCGCGACGCGCAGCGCCGCTGCCTCGCCATCCCGCACACCGGCATGGCGAGCGCGGTGGACATCGGCGACGCCGACGACATCCATGCGAAGAACAAAGCCGATGTCGGCGAGCGCCTCGCGCTCTGGGCGCTGGCGAACGAATACGGGAAGAAGGGTCTCGTCGCGAGCGGCCCGCTTTTTCGCGAGATGAAAATAGAGGGCGGCAAGGCGCGGCTGAGCTTCGACTCGCTCGGCGGCGGACTGATGGTCGGGAAAAAGGAAGGCCGCGCACCGACGGTGGAGGACAAAGGCGCGAAGCTGGGCCGCTTCGCCATCGCCGGTGCCGACAAAAAATGGGTGTGGGCCGAGGCGGTCATCGAGGGCGACGCCGTGGTCGTCAGCTCGCCCGAAGTCCCCGCGCCCACCGCCGTCCGTTACGCCTACGCGAGCAACCCCGCCGGGGCGAATCTCTACAACCGCGCGGGCCTGCCCGCATCGCCCTTCCGCACCGACGACGGGAAGTAAAAGCCCGGCGGCGCTTTCCTCAAAGCGACTTCACCCGAATCCACGTCTCCGCGCTCCGCCCGGTCGCGGCGTCGCGCACCGTGAGGCGGTGCTCGCCCTCCCGCGCGAGCGCGAAAGACCGTCCGTCGCGCACGCTCACTTCCAGCGAATCGCTCGCCCACATGAGCCGCGCCGAACCCACCGCCTGCAACGGCACGCGGCGGCTCGACGGCAGATCGGGATCGACGAGAAACGTCGTCCCAGGCAGCGGCGAAACCATCCGCAGCGCGGACGCGTCCGCCGCCACGCTCACGCGCCCGGCGAGCGTATTTTCCGCGCTCTCGCTCCACGTCAGGTACTCCACGCCCAGCTTCGCCCGCCCGCTGGCATCGTAGTCTTCCGGCGATTCCAGCGGAGGCAGCCGGTCGCGGACAAACTTCTCCCGCACCGCATCGGGCCGCGTCTGCGCGAGCACCTTGCCTGTCAGCGGATGCACCTCGCGCTCCACAATCTCCGCCGGCCGTGCATACCACGACGTGCCGAACCGCGCGTGCAGCCGCTCGAAAACCGCGTGCATGATCGGGGCCGCTCCCGTCACGCCCGAGACCTCGCGCATCGGCGAGCCGTCGAAGTTTCCCACCCACACTCCAACCGTGAATTCCGGCGTGAATCCCATCGCCCAATTGTCCCGGAAATCCGTGCTCGTCCCCGTCTTGCACGCCACCGGAAAATCGAACCGCAGCGCCGAGTGCATGCCAAATGACGCCGTCCGCGCCGCATTATCGCTCAGCATGTCCGCGATCAGCCACGCCGCATTCTTCGTCTCCGTCGTTGAGCGTTGGACGTTGAGCGTTGAGCGTTGAGCGTTCTCCCCCCGCACCACCCGCCACGCCTTCCACTCCCCCAACCGCGCGAGCGTCGCATACGCATTCGTCAGCTCGATCAGCCGCGTCTCCGCATTGCCAATCGTCAGCCCCAGCCCGTAGGTCTCCGCCGGTTTCTCCAGCGTCGTCATGCCCCACCCGCGCAGCCGCTCCTGCAGCGGCGCGGCCCCGCCGATGGACGCGAGCACTTTCACCGCCGGGATGTTCAGCGAATTCGCCAGCGCCAGCCGGTAGCGCACCGGCCCGGCGCAGCGCTTGGTGTAATTCTCCGGCCGGTACAGCCCCGTCGTGGTGGCGAAAAGCGCGGGCACATCCGCGACCACGCTCGCCGGGGTCGCGCCCCGCTCCAGCGCGAGGAGGTAGGTGAAAGGTTTGAACGTCGAGCCCGCCGAGCGCCGCGCCGTCGCGCCGTTCACCTGGCCCGTGCCGGGCGCGAAATAATTCTCCGAGCCCACCAGCGCGAGCACCTCGCCGCTGCGGTTGTCCAGCACCACCACGGACGCCTCCCGCACGTTCTGCGCGCGCAGTTTCGCAAGCCGCTCACGCACCGCGTCTTCGGCGAAGCGGTTGAGGTCGAGATCGAGCGTCGTCGCAATCTCCGGCCCTGCGCCCGGCGGCAGTTCGCGCAGCGCGAGATCGACGAAATGCGGCGCGCGGAAAATCCGGCGCGGCGGGAGCAGTCGCAGCGCTTCGTGTGTGGCGCGCTCGCTTTGCGCCGCGGTCAGCCAGCCGTCATCGCGCATCCGCCGGAGCACGGTTTCCTGACGGCGCTTCGCGGCGGAAAAAGCGATGTGCGGATTCAGCCGCGTTGGGTTCTTCGGCAGCCCCGCGATGAACGCCGCCTCCGCGTCGCTCAAGTCGTCGAGCGGCTTGCCGAAATAGAAATTCGCGGCCGCCGCGCAGCCGATGTTCAGATTTCCAAAATCCAGCCGGTTCAAATACGCCGCGAGGATCTGCTCCTTCGTCCACACCTGCTCCAGCCGCAGCGCCTGCGCCGCCTCGATCACCTTCGTCCGCCACGTCCGCGGACGCGGCTCCGCGAGCTTCACGAGTTGCTGCGTGATCGTCGATGCGCCGGAGGTCACGCGCGTGTGCCGCACATTCCCCGCCACCGCGCGCCCCAGCGCCAGCACGTCCACGCCGCGATGCTCAAAGAACCGCTTGTCCTCCGCGGCGAGCATGGCCCGCACAAGATTCGCCGGCACCTCCGCCAGCGGCACCTCCCGCGCAAACCGCTCCTCCACCCGCGCCTCCCGCAGCGTCGCGCCATGGCGATCCGTGAACTCCAGACTCTGCGCCCGCGGGTGCAGCAGCGCCGCCGGCATCGGCACAAACTTCAACCCGACCCACGCGCTCGCGAGCAAAGCGAGCACCGCGCAAAAGGCGGAGCGTGCTGCCTTCCGGGCTTTCGTCTTCATTTCAGCGGCAGGCTCGTGAGCTGCATCGTCTCCGTCATCCCGAAGCGCTCGGGATGATACATCTCCTCGATCTTCGCCGCCGGGGCCGTCGCCGTCCCCGCGGCGCGCACGCGGGCGAGATAGCGGATCGTGTATTGCCCCGGATAAATCGCGTCCGCGAAAAACAGCGCGCGGTCTTCGCGCAGCTCCTTGAAATCGCTCACCCATTCGCGTCCGAGCGCCTCGCCCGCGCGCGTCTCCTGCGATTTGAAAACCGGATTGATCGCCTCGAAAACCGCGGGCAGCGGATCATCGACCGCCACGTAATTCGCGCGCCGCCGCACGTCGATGTTCAGCGTCACCAGCACGCGATCGCCCACGCGCGCGTCCTTGAGTTCCGTGAGCGTCCCGTCGTCCTCCACCTTCGCGTAGTGGCGCGTGATCGCGTAGCCTTGGTCCTGCCGCGGCGTCGCCAGCGTGCGCGGGCGCGACTCGATCTCGACTTCCGTGAAAATCTGCTTCCGCCCCGGATTCAAGAGCTGGAGCTGTTTCGCAGCCGCATCGTTGTTCAGCGGAAAGTTCAGCGTGCTCAGCGGTGCCTCGTTGTTCACGTTGAAACCTTCGCGCTTTTCCCCCCACGCGAGCGTCCCCGCGATCGCGCCATCCGGCTTCTCCACGCGGCCCAGATATTCGCTCAGCGCGAGCAGCGACCAGATGTTTCCCTGCGTCGTGCCCCAGTGCCCGCCCATGCGGCAGCCAAAGAGTTCCGTCACCAATTCTTCAACGGCGGGCGCCGCGGGCTGATGTCGCGTCCACGCGAGCAGCCGCATCGCCGAGTCGCGCGACGAGCACCAGAACGCATCCTCGTCCGGCACGTTCGCGTCCTGCTTCGGATCGAGCAGCGCGCCGACCATTGCCGCCGGGCCTTTCGCCTCGATGATCGCCAGCGCCAGCAGCGCGCGATTCTCCGAGCTGAGCTGACCGCGCTTTTTGAAAAGCAGCTCGTGATACGCCGGCTCCGCCTTGCCCGCGAGCGCGAGCGTGTAGAGCGCGAGGCACCGATCCGACGGACCGCCGTGACCATAGTGCCCGTCGAAACCTTCCACACCCGTCCCGCGCAATTGCTCGCTCAGGTATTTGCACAGCTTCGCGAAATCCTCCTCCGGCACCGCGAAGCCCGCGCGCCGCGCCGTCGCCAGTCCGAAGCCGCCATACGCGCTGCCCCAAAACAGCGGCTCGCTTTCCCCCGGCCAGTACGCGAGCCCGCCCGAACTCGTCTGCATCGAAAGCAGCCGGTCGATGCCGTGGTTCACCGCCTGCGTGATTTCCGCGTCCGTCTTTTTCAGCGCGGGCAGCACCGCGCGAAAGCCGCGCATCGTTACCCACGGCAGCGTGCTCGAAGTGGTCTGCTCCACGCAGCCGTACGGATAATGCAGCAGTTGCTCGACCGACTCGCGCATCTCCAGCATGCGCGAATTCGTGACCGACACGCGCACGATGCCGGTGCCTTCGCGCAGCTCGGGATTGACGCCATTCAGCAGGTCGGACTCGGCGGCGTCCGTGTGGCCGGTGTGCAGCTCGCGCAGCAGCGGCACGGGGTAGCCGACGTTCAGCGTGGTCTGCACCGCATCGCGATACGCGAAGCCGCCCGCCGCCTTAAAATGCGCCGTCCATTTCCATTTCGCCTGGCCGACGTTCTTGAACTCGACCGGAAAATCCACCGCGAGCGAGCCGTGCGCGGGCAGCGTCACGCGGCGCACGGCGTTTTCCACCACCGCCGTGGAATCAAGCTCCAGAGCCACTTCCACGTCGCCATCGAGATCGGTCGTGTTGTGCAGCACGCCGCGCAGGACGAGCTTGTCGCCCACATTTGCAAAGCGCGGGAGCGACGGTTCCAGCATCACCGGCTTGTTCACCTCGAACGCCGACTCCGCGCTGCCGAACTGGTTCCGCGCCGTCTGCACCACCGCGATCAGGCGGTAGCGCGTGAGGCTGTCCGGCGCGGTGAACTTCGCCGCGATGCGTCCCTCGTCATCCGACTTCAGACTTCCGTTCCAAAACGCGCAGACCACAAAATTCTTCCGCAACGATTCCGAATCCTCGCCACCACCGCCGACCAGATAACCCTTGTTGCCGAAGGAGCGTTCCTCCGGGTCTTCGCTGAGCAGGGTCGGCAGCGTCAGGCCGGTGCTCACGGCGAGCGCGCGTTCCTTGTTGAAAAAGGCGAGCGGGTTTGGCGTCTCGTAACCCATGAGGCTGAGCACGCCTTCGTCCACGGCGTAGAGCGTGACCTCGGCATTCGCGACGGGCTGGCCGTTGAAATCGAGCACCTGACCGCCCACGCTGACCTCGTCGCCGGGCCGGTAGCTCGGCGCTTCCGGTTTCACATACACGGTCAGCTTCGCATCGGGCCGCGCGACTTTCAGCGCGCAATAACCCACGCGATATTCCGGCGCTTTGATTTTGCGCGGGCTGTCCGCCGCGCCGCGCAGGAGCATCACCGAGACGTACACATTCGGCGCGTCATCGGCTTCGAGCGGCACCTCCACGGCGGGCGCATTTCCGGTAAGCGTGACGACGAACGAGCGCAAAACCTTTTCGCGCTCGATGGTCACGAGCGCTTCGCCGGCGATCGGAGTCTTCACCAGAATCTTCGCGGTCTGTCCGCTGCGGTATTCGTCCTGGTCGGCGACGAGTTCGATCTGGAATTGGTTTTCGTAGTTCCACGCGGTCTCGCCTTCGCCGTACACGCTGAAGGCCGTCGCCGTGATCACGTCGCGCCCGCCGTCATCCTTGCTCACCGCTTCGAGCAAGTATTGGCCGGCCTTCCCGGCGATCAGCGGCGCGCTTTCACCACCCGCCGCGAACTGCCATTTGCCGCCGTCCTTTTTCATCGTGCGCGTTTTCACCACCGCCTGCGAGACGAGTTCGTAGCGCGCTTCGTTGCGATACTCAGAGCCGTTGCCCGCGGTCTCCACGCGGTTGGTCTGCCAGTCGATGCGCGTGAGCCGCAGCGTGGCGGTGACGGGCTCGGGCGTCGGAGTGCCGTCGGTGCGCACGGCAATCACGTCGATGGGTAGCGCCTCGCCCGCCCGCACCGCGCCACGCTGCCGCCGCAGGCCGAGATAGAAATCCGAGCTGTGGATCGTGAAGCTCGACGCTTCGGAAACCGTCTGCTGATCGAGATCGGTGATTTCGCAAAGCAGCCGGGCCGCGCGCGGCTGCGGCGCTTTCTTGTTGAGCGGGATCGTTGTCGCGACCTTCGCTCCGCCCTCGGCGTCGATCTCCGCTTTGCCCTCCTCGGAGAAGTGCGAGAGCCGGTCGAGGCGCTGATTCAGTTCGTAGTCCTGGATCGCGTGGCAGAAATCGAACGCGTCAAATCCGGCCGGTTTGAAACCATCGTCGGTCGCCTCAAGCGACCAGGTGAGCTGCGCCTTGGAGAGCGGTTTGCCCATGTAGTATTTCGCGGTGATCGGCAGCTCGATTTTCGTCTCGCCGACCGCCACCGGAGCGTGCGCGATTTTGATCTCAAAAGTGTTCGGCGTATATTCCTGCACTTCGATTTGGTGCGTCGCGATGGGCTCCGCATCCTTGCCGTCGTCGGCGAACAAAACGTCGAAGCGATACGTCCCCAGCCCGCTCGCGGGCAGCGCGATGTCTTCGGAAAACGAACCCGACTCCGAGAGCGTCACCGTCTTGCTGAGAATGCGCCGGTCGCGCGGATCTGTCGCGCGCACCGTGACTTTTGCGCCCGCCGGGATGCTCGATTCCTCCTCGCTCCAATCCCGCGCGATGCCTTTCAAATGCACGGTCTCGCCGGGTTTGTACACCGGGCGCTCGGTGAAGAGCATGACCTGGCGCGTGTCGTCGTCCGTCGCTTCGTCTGAGTCCTCGGCCTGCTCGATGTGCAGCCGGCGGAGCGAGAGGTTTTCGCTGGAATCGCGGAACGCGACGATGTGCAAATCCTTCCTGTTTTCCACGATCAGCCACTGGCTTTCCTTCGGCGTGTCGAGCCTCGCCTCGCCGTCGGCGTCGGTCTGCGCCTCATCGAGCGTGGCATTCTTTGCATCGAGCATCCGCAGCCGTGCGCCAGCGACCGCCTTGCCGGTCGCGAGCGAAAAAACGTGCGCGAAAGTTTCGCCTTTCGAGTGTTTCCAGACCACGCCGAGATCGGTCACCTGCACGATGGCCTGCGCACCGGGCCGCCCGTTCTTCTTCGCGGGTTTGCCCGCCTGCTCGGCGGTGAGCAGCACCACACCAGTCTTGCCCGCGCCGAGGATTTCATCCCATTCCAGCGCGATGTCCCGCTGCTCATCGACCTCGCCTTTCACGTCGATCTCCTTCTGCCAGACCGTCTGCCCCGGCATGGTGTCGAGATCGACTTTCGAATACGGCTCGTCGTCATTGCGCCGGTTGGCGTGGTAGGCGCGGTATTCCTCGTAGGCTTTCAGCGCGAGGGCCAGCGACTCCGCCGGAAAGACGCGCGCGCTCACGCGGACGCGCGGCGCATTCACGGCGAGCATGTGAAACTGCCGCGAGCCGCCGCTCATCTGCTGCGTGGCAAACTCCTCGAAATAGACGCGCGGCGGCACCTGGCTGAACGTCACGCCTTTGCTGAACCGGCTCGCGAGCACGAACGGCTGTTCGGCCGGCAGCCCGGCATCCACCGTCACGCGGTACTCGCGATCGAGTTCAAACTCGCCCGTGAAAGTGATCTGCGAACCGCTCAGTTCCGCCTTGAGCGCCTTCGTTTTCGGCTCCACGCGCACCCAGCGCGCGACGTTTGCAGCCGTCACTTCCTTCGCCAGCGCTTTGGAAAAACGCACCTCCACGCGGCGGCCCGCGCTGATGTAGTTCGTCGCCTCCGCCGTGGTCACGGCAAACGGGCGGACCGTCCCGATCATCACCTCCGCCGGATCGAGCAGCCGCAGGTTTCCCTCGCTCGACGGAAGACCCGCGGCCACGACCAGCCGCCACGCTTCACCCGCGGGCAGCGGCTGTGCGGGCACGGCCCACAAATGATTCCGCACCGATTCCGCCACGGGCGTCCCGCGCTTTTCTTGAAAGCGATCGGCCCAGGTGAGGCGCGAGTGATCCCCGCTTTTCCATGTCGAAATCCAATACTCCTCGGGATGTTTCGCGGGATCGCCCTGCTCCACGCGCGCCCCGATTTCGTCGCCGGCCTTGTTCACAAATTTGCAAAAGCGCCCGGCTCCGGCGGCATCGACGGTGGCATTGAAGAGGAGCGAAAGTTTTGGCTCCGCCGCGACATCCTGCTCCCAGCCCGCACGGTTCACGTTCCACCCCTTGAGCTGAAACGGCGGCGTCTTCACCGTCTCGCGAAACTTCGTGTCGAGCGCCTTGCCGTCCGCCTTCGTCAGCCCCGGCTCTAGCGTCAGGATGTAGGTCGTGCTCAGTGCGAGCGGTGCGTCCGGCGTGAACGTGCCGCTGCGCTGGCTGAGCCAGACGAAGTGCCCCTTGAGCGCCGGATGGAAAATCACCGGCGGCGTGTCCGCCGTCTGCCCGACTTGATCGGGCGCGACCATGGCGTCGGGGAAACGCAGCTCGAAGGTGCTCGTCGGTTGAAGCTGTGGCTCGCAGTGCAAAGTGACCGCGGATTTTTCGGCGGCGGCCGCAAACGTGGCGATGGTGAAGGCCGCGAGGGCCGGGAGCAGGGTGCGCAGTTTCATGGTGATTGGGTCTTGCGCGGAATACGCGGCGGGCCGCGCGGATCTTTCAGAAATCGTCGGAAAAATCTCGGCAGAGCCGGGTAGGGACGGCACTCCGTGCCGTCCGGGGCGAGCGCAGCGAGGCGGTGGGCGCGGGTTCCCGTTCGCGGACGGCACGGAGTGCCGTCCCTACCGCGCTGGGCAGCATCGCCTCCGACTTATTTCACAGTCTCTGCGCGCTGGCGCTCCACCTTTCGCACCGCATAATTGCCCGCGTGAAAATCCCCGCCCTGCTCTGCCTTGCCTTCGCGCTCGCGCCGCATCTCCGCGCCGCACCGCCGACGCGCGAGGCAGTGCTCGCGGACACGCTCAAACCCTACGCCGGCCCATCGGCGCGCGGCGTGGATACGGGCACGCTCACGGGCAAAGTGATGTGCGGCTACCAGGGCTGGTTCGCGTGCGAAGGCGACGGCGCGGAACGCGGCTGGCAGCACTGGACGAAAAAGCGCGGCCCGCTCGCGCCGGGCAACGCGAAGATCGATCTCTGGCCCGACGTTTCCGAACTCGCCCCCGACGAGCGTTTCCGCACGGAATTCCATCTCGCCGACGGCCGGCCCGCGGAGATTTTCAGCTCGTTCCGGCAGGCCACGGTGCTGCGGCATTTCCAGTGGATGCGCGACTACGGCATCGACGGCGCGTTTGTGCAGCGCTTCATCGCCAGCCTGCGCGACCCGGTTTCGCTGCGGATGAACAACACCGTCCTCGCCCACTGCCGCGAAGGCGCGAACCGCGTCGGCCGCGCCTACGCCGTGATGTATGACCTCAGCGGCCTCGGCGCGAATCGCATGCAGGAAGTCATGGACGACTGGCGCGCGCTCCGCACGCTGATGCGCGTGACCGACGACCCGGCGTATCTCCGGCATCGCGGCAAACCGCTCGTCGCCGTGTGGGGCGTCGGTTTCAACGACGACCGGAATTACACGACCGCCGAGTGCCGCGAGCTCGTGGAGTTCCTGAAAAAAGACGGCTGCACCGTGATGCTCGGCACGCCCACCGGCTGGCGCGACCTCGACCGCGACGCCGTGCGCGACCCCGCGCTGCACGACGTGCTGAAACTCGCCGACGTCATCAGCCCGTGGACCGTGGGCCGCTACCGCACGCCCGCCGAAGCCGCCCGTCACGCCGAGAAAATGTGGACGCCCGACCTCGCCTGGTGCGCGCAGCAGAAGCTCGATTACCTGCCCGTCGTCTTTCCCGGATTCAGTTGGTTCAACATGAAGGGCGGCGCGTTTGACCAAATCCCGCGGCTCAAGGGCGAGTTTCTCTGGGCGCAATTCGCCGCCGCAAAACGCGCTGGCGCGACGATGATCTACGTGGCGATGTTCGACGAGGTGGACGAGGGCACCGCGATTTTCAAATGCGCCAACGACGTGCCCGTGAGCGACGAATCGAAATTCCTCACCTACGATGGTCTGCCCGCCGACTTCTACCTCAAGCTCACCGGCGCAGGCGCGAAAATGCTCCGCGGTGAACTGCCGGTCACTCAGTCATTGCCGCAGCCCTAATGAAAACCGCCACTGCGACGAAAGACGGACGCCTCACGGCCACGCGGCGCAGTCTCGTGGAGCGGCTCACGGATCTCGGCGACCAGCGGAAGTGGCAGGAGTTTTTCGAGACCTACTGGCGGCTCATCTACGGCGTGGCGCGCAAAGGCGGGCTGACCGATGCGGAGGCGCAGGACGTGGTGCAGGAGACGGTCATCACGGTGGCGAAAAACATCACGAAGTACGAGCGCGAGGCGGGCTCGTTCAAGGGCTGGCTGCTGCACATCACGCGCTGGCGGATCGCGGATCAATTCCGCAAGCGCGCGCCCGCCGAGAGGCAGCGGACGAAGCGCGACGACAGCCGCCGCGGCACGGCCACCATCGACCGCGTGCCGGATGGCTTCGACCTCGATGCCGCGTGGGAGGAGGAATGGCAGCGCAACGTCCTCGCCGCCGCGCTGGAGCGCGTGAAGCGCAAGATCGACGCGAAGCACTACCAGATTTTCGACTGCCTCATCGTCAAGCAATGGCCGGCGGCGAAAGTGGCCGCGGAACTGCGCGTGAGCATCGCGCAGGTCTATCTCGTGAAGCACCGCGTCTCCGCGCTGGTGAAGCGCGAGGTGGCGGCGGTGGAAAAGCGGCGGTGAGAATCAGGAGGCGTGTCAGTTTAAGAGGGCGTCTAAAAAGTCCGATCAGGTCTGTTTCTTCCTCTTCCTCTTCCGCCTAATCTTCCTCCCAGCCAAGGCGAACGAGGAGGAAGATTAAGCGG
>JAYWEP010000285.1:0-10850 GCA_043779205.1 Chthoniobacter sp.
CGGGTGTGTGTCGTTTGCGTTTCATGGTGAGAGTTCGGCGGCGCTATCGCGCCGCCAATCTCTCATAGCGCCTGGATCAACTTTTGGGGAGCAGGCCAAGAATGCTTGGCGTCTGACAAGATATGAAGCATTTCGTGGGCAGTAGTCCATTTCGTTTTTTTACTGCAATTAATTAAAATACGGTTGGCGTATCCGGCGGCTTTCTCCGCAGCAGTGAGGGCGCTCGGGAATAGAGACACGCCCACATCCCCTGGTCCGCCTCCGTTGATCGCGGTGGGCGTGAGCCGAAGTTGAGAGGTATAGTAAATGGAAATCTCATCCTGCGCTCCAGTTAGGGCAAATAATGCTTTGGATTCATCTGGGATGCGCGGCGCTTCATCACTGCTAAAAGGTTCATCTACCCATCCATCAGGACTGACTCCTGTGGGATTGGCAGTAATATGACTTGGGGTATCGTAGTCCACGCGAATACCGAGCGGTGCCAGCCGCTCGCGAACAGTGCGAAGATCGGCCTGAACTTGAGCTATGGTCAAAACGTCATCGCTGCCAGCTTTTAGGATGAAAGGTTTGACTTTGATCACGCGCGCCACGTCCACGGTCGCAATCTTGCTGCGAGTGGTGTTCTTACCATCCTTTGTCTTGTATTCGAGCCAAACCTCACCGCCTAAAGCAATGAGATGAGTGGCGTCATCTTTTGTGTTAGGTGGACTTGTTTTCCATTGCTTCTCGTCGTCCTTTTTATCCGAAACAAGCAACTGTGGAAGAGAACGAAAAACACCCGGTTTTTCGGGAATCTCTTTTAATGTAACTTCCCTTTCCACAGAATTGTAAAACGAATCCGTGTTCGTGGTGGAAATCTTCGCCATCATGGTTCCGTCTCCAGTGCGATCGGGTGAGATCACTTGAATATAGAACCTATCCGGGGAGGCTTCCAGCCAGTTTTGCGCGAGGTTTCCCGAGGATAGGAAGGCATCGTAAAGGCGATCAATCCATAGCTTTTTTGTAGAGACCTCCTTACCGGAGCCACCGCGAATCACCGCCCTGACTTCGACCGCAGTGTCCTCGATAACTGCATGCGTTTCATCCTTCGGTGCCGGGGCACCCACGTTGGCACTCAGTGACGCGCCGCTGATGGTTATGCTCCCGCCAATGATCCCACTCGCCGTCTGCACAGTGACCCCATCGAATGTCGAGCCATCAGGAGCGGTAATGTCTGCGGCGATGTCTGCGTCCTTGCCATTGCGCCAGACATCAGTTCCACCAACAAAGGCGAGGCCGTCGCTGGTGATACCTATGGCCCCTGCGGTGGGCAGGTTTTTGGTGACGAACGAATCGCTGTCCTTGGATCTGAGCATGAGGCGGGTGCCGGTGTCGGGGTCGCTGCCGGTGCCCGGCGGGTCGGTGTCCGTGGTCGAGCCGGTGACGTAGTATTTGTAGTGGGTGTCCGTGGACGGGGCGGTGGTGACACCGGTGGGGGTGAATTTTTCTCCGAGGTCTTTGGAAAAGGTGCCATTGTCCCAGAGTGCCGCGCCGGAGTAGTCATCCGTGTCTTCGCTGTGGGTCATGCCCACGGCCACGCCGCCTTCGCTGAGGGCGATGACGTAGTTGCTGATCTTAATGTCGTCCTTCTTCCCCGGCCCGAGCAGGGTCGGTTTGCCGCCGACGTTGAAGCGCACGGCTTTGCGGCTGGGGCTCCCGGACGGCGTCGAGCTGGGGGCGACGCGGGGCACGGTCGCGGCCTTGCGGCTGGGGACGCCGGGGGCCGGCATAGGGCTGGGTGCGGGCCGCTGCAAGTTCACCGTGGTGCGGCCGGGGCCGCCGCTGGCCGCGGAGGAGCCGGTCAGGCTGTTCGGACTCGGCTTTGCAGGGACGGTATGGGTGGATTCGCCGACGATCATCCCATTGTTATTGATCGCCACAGCGACGCTCGTGCCCCATTCGCCGGGTTTCTTTTGCTTGTCCTCCTCGCTAGAGCCGGTGGTGGTGATTTTGCCCAGCGAGCCAAGGTCGGTGGGCTCGCTATCGGCGTCCGCCCAGTGGGCGGCGCGCACGTTGTAAGTGTCCGCCACTCCCGGCACCGCAAACTCCGCGCTACCGACGATGGCCCCGGAGTCATTGATGGAGTGCGGCTCGGGCTTGCGCCCCTGTAGGAACTTGCGGGTGCCTTTGTCCCAAAAAAAGGCCGTGGGGTCATCGGTGGTGTCCTGCGCTGCCGGGACCATGCCCACGACCTGCCCTTTGCCATTGATGGCGCTGATGCTGCCCTCGCCGATGTCGATGAGCGCGTAATGGGGCGCTCCGGCGCGGGGAAAGCTGATGTCGCTGTCGGCGGGCATGGCGTCCGCCCCGTCAGCCACGCCGTCGTCATCGCTCTGGGCGCTCTGCGGGTCGCTGCCGATTTCCATTTCCTCGGCATTCGTCAGGCCGTCGTGGTCCCAGTCGCCGTCAGGATCGTCGGCGGGGTTGGGGCCGGGGCCGCCGCCGCCGGGACCGCCGCCGGGAGGGTAGGCGGTGGTGCGGGCTTGAAACCCGGTCTGCGCCGTGCGTTTGCCCGCAACCGCGGTGACGGTGATACGGCTCGGCACCCACTCTTTGTCGGGCTGGTGATAAGAGACCTGGGCATGCCCGGTGGCATCCGTGAGCACGGTGAGGGAAGAGAACGGAGTGGCTCCCGATGACGCGGCGATTTTTCCATGACCCATGGCGACATCGAATCTGACCGGGGCATTCGCGAGTGGCAAGGGCGGGAAACCCGCCTTCGTGACGAGCACCACGAGCGCCTCGGGCAGCCATGCCGCGGGCTCGGTGGTCTGCCCGCCGCCATTGATGCCATTGCCGCTGACCACGGTAATGACGGGCAGCGCGCCATTGTAGTAATCGTTCGGGTCGGTGTGGTGCTGGTACTCGTAGAGATTGGAGAAGCCATCGCCATCCGCGTCGAGAGTGGCATCGGCGGGGTCGTCCTTGTGGAGGCCATAGCGGTCTTCCCACCAATCCGGGATGCCATCGCCGTCGCTATCGTGCGCGGGGTCGAAGGCGAAGAGGTTTTTGGCCTGGCCGAGATTGGCGAGGGCGAAGTCATTGGCGGGGCTCACGGGGTTGGTCCACGGGTAGCTGCTGCGGTAGCCGATGGCAATGAGCCGGTCGTAGAAAGGTTCGGCCACGGCTTTGAGCTGGCCGAGATTGACGGGGGCGTAGTCGTTGGTCTGCCCGGCGGTGACTTTCGGGATGCGCCGGCCAGTGCCGCTGTCATAAATGAAGGCTCCGGAGGCGTCGGTCTCGAACCAGCTCTTGATAAGCGTGGTGGCGGGAAGGCCGGCCCTGCCGAAGAGGTGGGCCTCCAGTTCATCGAAGGCGGCGGTGGCGAGCTGCTTGAGCTGGCCTTGCTTGAGGGCGGTGAAGTCATCGGCGGCGGGATAGTCCTGCGGATACCGGGGCCAGGTAGCCGGCAGCGGAGCGGGTGCCGGGGAGTTTGGTTTGATGGCTTCCTGCTCAAACCACCAGGCGGGAAACTTCGCGGGCTTGCCGCTGGTCGGGAGGGGGCTGGCGGCACCGAGCCCGGCGACAAAGCAGAGCGCCAGGCCAGCAAGCAGAAAGATCAGGGCTAGCGAGACTAGGCGGGGAGCGGCGGAGCGAGTGCGGGTGCGTTTTGGTTGCATCGGGTCAGGGGGTTCAGGTTCCTAATATTCTGGGGGATCGGCTGATTTGTCCGGGCGTGCGTCAGTTCAGGGTGTCGCCGGGGCGACCTGGATAAAGTCTCCCATGCTCAGGTCGCCCTGCGGCGCAATCCGCACCGGCCCATCGAACGTGGCGGTGCCCACCACATGAGCGCTTCCTTGCGTGGTCAGATTGCCAGTGATGGCGGTGTCGCCATTCTTCAAAACCACGAAAGCGTTTGATTGGTGGGCGTAGTCGATGCCATTGCCGATGGTGAAAAGTTCGTCGGTGAGAACCCAGGCCGAGGGATTGCCCGTCAGAGGATCAGGATATTGTGGAAGGTTGTATTGCCCGATGACAACCTGGCTCATTCCTTGCGCGGTCGTACTAAGACCAATAGCCGCTGAATTGTCCCCTAGTGCCGTGGCCGCGTCTCCCATCGATGTGGAAGCCTCGCCAATAGCTGTGGAAGCACCCAGCGCAGTGGCGGCTATTCCCGACGCCGCAGACAAGCCAAACGCTGTGGCATAGGCATTCGTTGCGTAAGCGCCACCCAGCGCCGTTGCACGCTCACCTTCGGCGATAGAACCGATTCCTATAGCAGTGGAACCATTACCAATCGCTCGCGACCAATTGCCCATAGCCACACTGCATCCTCCAGTGCCGCCGTTAGCTATTGCTAGAAAGCCCTCACTAAAGTTTCCGTTGATATTGCGGGGATAGAGAGTGGAAGCTTCTGTTTGTGTGAGATAGAGCCCGGTGGCGGCGGTCTGGGTCAGGTAAAGCCCGGCAGCCACATCATCCGTGAGCACGGTATGGGTGCCGATGGTGATTTTCGCGGTGCCTGCGGCCCCGGTGCCGGGGTCGAGTTTGATGGCCGGGACGGTGCTGCTCGTGGAGTTGTAGAGACTGAGGACGCTTGAAAAAGGTGCAGTCACGGTTGCCCCCAACGACATGAGTTTTACCTCCTGAGGCGAAGTTCCCGCGGTCTGCAGCGACCAGCGCCATTCGCCGTTCTGGCTGGCGAAACGCTGGCTGAGCGTGGGGACGGGAGCCGTGGTGAGACCGGTATCGGACAGGATGGTGACATGGGTGTCCGTCCGGGTAGAGCTGATGTCGAGCCGCATGGTGAAGTCGAGGTCGCCATCGGGGTTGGTGGAGAAGTTTCTGATGGTCAGATCACCGGTCTGCGGCGGTGGCAGATACTGCAGGCCTGTAGGTGCGGTGACGTTCAGCCCTTGTTTCGCAAAACCTTCCACGGGAAGGTTGACATTCGACTGGGCAGTGAACAGAGCAGTGTAGCATCCGGTCTGGGTCTGAGTGTATCCGCCCGATGAGCCATTGGAAACATACCCGCTGACGGTATAGCCGATCGAAATAGCCTGGCCTTGAATGTTATCGGGGACTGTAAACGTGTAGGTGATGGTAATGGCGTTGTTGTTATAGCTGGAGTTGGATGGGGAGATCGTCCCGGGCGCTAGGGTTGTTCCACCGTTCACAGGGATGACGTTTCCCTGGTAATTGCGGATGCTTAGCTGGGCGCTGATGAGGTTGCCGTTGGTGGTGGATACCACGACGGTCATGGGATAGGCTGCGTCGGCGAAGCTAAGGCTGAGGCAGAAGGCGAGGCTGGTGAGGAGGAGGGTGCGGATGGTTTTCATGGGATGTGGAGTTGGTGCTGGTGGGTGGAAGGGAACGGAGAATGATCGGTGGATGCGATGGGTTCAGGGAGGCGGGGATCTGGAGGGGAAGCTGGCCGCTTCCCCTCCAGGTGGTGGGTGCGGGCCTTAAAGGCTCATGTGGCTGCTGGGGTCGCTCCAGTCGGAGTAGCCGGTGCTGCCGCCGATGGCGCGGAACTGGAAGGTGTACATCGTCCCCGGCGTGAGGCCATTGACGGCCATGGAGCGTGAATTGGTGAAAAGACCCGCGCTTTGCCACGGGCCGGGGGTGCCGCCGGGGCCGGCGGCGGCAAACCGCCCCTCGTAGCATTTGGCATTGGCGATGGCCCCCACGCGGGCGAGGAGCTGGCCGGAGTTGCCATTGTCGAGGCTGAGGATGGTGGGCGGGCCGAGGGGGACGCTCGCGCGATTGGTGCTCACGGCGTCGAAGCCGCTGGAGAGGAGGGTGGCGAGGTTGTTGCCGCTCGTCTCCTGGACGTAGCCGGCGAGCTGGCGGAGGAGGCCCGTGAGGGTGTCGCGGGCGTTGTTTTTGTCGGCGGTGGCGGCGGTGCCGCCCTGGGCCTGGGCGGCGATGGCGGCGGTGAAGTCATCGAGCCCGGCCTGGAGCGCGGGCTTGGTCGCGGGTGGCGTGGGGAAGGCGGCGTTGCCGTAGAGATTTTCGCGGACGGAGCCGGCGGTTTCTTCGACGGAGTGATCCGGCGCATTGGGGAAGCCGAGGAGGACGCGGAGCTGGGGCATAGGGGTGGGTTGGGTTTGCTGCGGGTGAAAAGCGGGGATTTACTCTGGACGGGGCGAGCGCGGGGCCAGCGACGGACTTTGCGCCGCGCGGAGGTGAACATGCGCCGGTCTGGACGGGCCTTGCTCCCGCCGGGAGTGGCCTTGCTCGACGCCGCTCCGGTGCATCGCAACTTCCCTCCCGCGCGGACCAAAGCCCGTCGCCCGTCCCGGTTTCTCCTCGTTCCCAAGCTCCTGCTTGGGAACGCCCTTGTCCCCGAAGCTTTGCTTCGCCGCGCGGCTCCGAGAGGCGCACGGCCCGTGGCAGCCACGCGCAGGGAAGCGGAGCTTCCAAGACACTGGCATTCCCAAGCAGGAGCTTGGGAACGAGGCGCGTGGTGCTTTTGAGTTGCTTTTCCTCGCGAAACTAGCGCCGCGCCAATAGACGCTCCGACGCTCCGACGCTCCGACGCTCCGACGCTCCGACGCTTGGCGCGCAGTGCGGGTTCCAGATTCCTGACGCTTGTTCGGGGGGCGTTTTCACAAGACGGGTGTGGTTCTGCCCAGCCAACGCCGCTACGTCAAGAATGTTTTTTTTGCGCCCGGCTTGGCTCAACTTTAGAGGCCTCGCGAGATCCCGCGGCCCGCGTGATTTTCTGAAAAGTGCCGGCGGAGGGGGTCGAACCCACACTCCCTTTCGGGAACAAGATTTTGAGTCTAGCGCGTCTGCCAATTTCGCCACGCCGGCTTTTTTCAGGAGGCGGAAACTAGGAGACGAAAGGGATGGTGGCAAGCGCGTTGGAGCGGGCGCGGAAAATAGTTCCGGCCCGACGCGCCTGTAGGGGGAAGCTGGCAGCTTCCCCTACAGTCGCCCGCGCCCCTACCGCCCGCGCCCCTACCGCCCGTCGCGGTAGTCGTCGCGGGCGCGGTCGCGGTTCTCTTCGCGGTAGCGTTCGTGGTCGGCTTGCGCGCCTTTGCCGTTGAAGAAATTTTCGAGCTGGGTGCCGCGCTTTTCAAAGCGCTTGCCGATGCGGTGAAAAAAATCGCCGACGCCGCGGAAGGATTCGCCGGACTGGGAATAGCCCTCGTCGGAACGCACGTCGGCGCGCGGCGGCGGTGGTGGTGGATTGCGGCGCTCGTCGAGATAGGTGTGGTCGTCGTCGGCCCGGCGCGCGACCGGGCGGCCGAGTTCCTGACGGAGAATGGTGCCGGTGTCGGCGGCCACGTCGATGCTGCCGGCGCGGCCGAGTTTGCTGTCGCTCAGCTCGAGCTGCCAGACGGGCGCGCCGCCGCCGGTGCCGCTGCGGAGGAGGTAATCGACATGATCGAAAGGTGCCGCCACTTTCTGCGCCTCCTGATTGGCCACGGTGAAAGCGCCGTCGGAATCGAGATTGAGCTGGCTGAAATTCATCGGGCTGCCCGCGGTGCGCGCCGCCGCCGGGGTGCGCTCGCCGATGATCTTGCCGCGCTGCACTTCGATCTCGCGGACGCCGCCGCGGGCGCGCGGTTCGTCGAGGGTGATCTTCCATACGGCGGGCTGCGGCGAGCCGCCGCGGCCGCGGAGTTCGAGCACGCGGTTGAGGGCGTCCTTGCCCTGGCTGTGGCCGACCACGCGGAGGGCATTGTAGGCCGTGTCCTGCGCGGGCGAGGCAAGGGCGAGGGCAAAAAACAGAATGGAGAATAAGGCGGGCTTCATGGTTCGGGGACGATGCCGTGATGCCGCGGATTTTTCCAGCGCGAATGCGCAGCGCGCCGCGCAAGACGCTCCGCATTTGAGCTTTCTTCGCGGCGCATCCTCGCGCATGACTGGCCCGGTCATGCCCGCCACACTCGATTCCCTCGAGCACCAGCTCAAGGTCTATAAAGGCCTCGTGGAGGTCAGCGCCCTCATCAACGGGATCACCGATTCGCGCGAGTTGCTGCCGGCGATTCTCGACGTGGCGCGGCGCGTCATGGAGGTCGAGGCGGCGTCGCTTTTCCTCACGAACGCGGGTGGCGATCTCGAACTCGCGACCGCCAGCGGCGGCCCCGGCATGCCGGAGGGCGCGGCGAAAATCACCGTCCCGCGCGGGCGCGGCATCGCCGGCTGGGTGCTGGAAAAAGGCGAGCCGCTGCTCGTGGCGGACGCCTACGCCGACCCGCGCTTTTTCCCCGACATCGACCGCAAGACCGGCTACCGCACGCGCTCGATCCTGTGCGTGCCGCTGGCGCGGAAAGGCAGCGTCATCGGCGTGCTCCAGGTGCTCAACCCGATCGGGCGGCAGGCGTTTGACGAGAGCGATCTCGATGCTTTCAGCGCCTACGCCACGCTCGCCGCCACGGCCATCGACAAGCTGCGCACCATCGAGCGGCAGCGCGAGCAGCAGCGCGTGGCGCAGGAGTTTGCCTTCGCGCGGGAAATCCAGGCGAGCTTTCTCCCGCAGTCGCTCCCGCAGCTCGCGCACGTCCAATTCGCCGCCACCTACCGGCCCGCGCTGAATGTCGGCGGCGATTTTTACGACGTGCTGGAACTCGGCCCGGACGAAATCTATTTCGTGGTCGGCGATGTCTCCGGCAAAGGCATGCCCGCCGCGCTGCTCATGGCGCAGGCGCTGAGCATGCTCCGGCTCATTGTGAAGCCGGGCATCTCGCCCGTGGCGGCGATGGCGCGGTGGAATGCGATGCTCAGCGGGCACACCATTCGCGGCATGTTCATCACCGCGCTGCTCGGGCGGCTGACCGTCTCCACCGGCCACATCGAGCTGTGCAGCGCGGGGCACTGCCACCCCTTCCTCGCCCGTGCGGATGGCGGCGCGGCGGAGGTGAAAATCGCCGGCTCGCCGCCGCTCGGCCTGCTGCCCGAGCTGCCCGCGCGGGCGCACACGCTCACGCTCGCGCGGCACGAGTGGCTCATCGTTTACACGGACGGGCTCGTGGAATCCTTCAACGCCAGCGACGAGCCGCTCGACAGCGCCGGGGTCACCCGTCTGCTCGACCGCAAATTTGGCAGCGCCGCCGATGTCATCGACGCGCTCAACTGCGGCGAAATCGCCCACCGCCAGCAGGCCGAGCCGCACGACGACCTCACGATCCTCGTCTTTGGTTTCCAATGAAAAGCGAAATCGAATTTGCCAGCCACCCCGCGAATCTCGCGCTCGTCCGCGATTTCGTCCGGCAGTTTTTGAAGCCGCTCGGTTTTTCCGAAACGGAAAAGGATCTCATCATCCTCGGCCTCGACGAAGCCTGCACCAACGTCATCCGCTACGCCTACCACCACGAGCCCAACGAACTCATCTGCCTGGTCTGCGAACTCCGCGACGACGGCGTGCGCTTTCACCTGCGCGACTACGGCACCCAGTGCCCGGCGGAAAAAATGCACGGCCGCCCGCTCGACCTCATCCAGCCCGGCGGCCTCGGCATTCATCTCATCCGGCGGGCCTTCAGCCAGGTGGATTACAATCTCAAAAAGGAAGGCACCGAGCTGGTGCTGGAAAAGCGCTTCGACCACACCACGGCAAAGTAGCGTGGACTTTAGTCCAAAGGATCGCCGTGCTCGTTTGGGCTGAAGCCCACGCTACTTCGCCCCCCCACCGCCTCCGCCTTCGGCTCATCCTTGCCCTCCCCGCCATGGAGAAACTCCGGCTTGTTCCACCGGCAATGCTCGCACCGCCACGGACGCAAACGCTGCCCGACGTAGATCGAAAGCCAGCTCACCGCCCACAGGCCCAGCGTCAGGATGGAAAAAAGCAGATGCACGCCGTGGTGCATCCGCGCGCGGACAAAAGTCTGCTCGTGCCGGCACCGCCGGCAGTAGGCGCGAATCTTGTCCTTCTTCATTCCTTGGTGATTCGCATCCGCGCACCCCTGCGGATGCCGGGCCGTTCCGGAAAACCCGGTATTTTCAGGGCTCGATAAATCCATTGCGAATCGCGTAGCGCACGAGGTCGGCGACGGATTTCATCCCCAGCTTCCGCATGATCCGCGCGCGATGGGTCTCCGCGGTTTTCACGCTGATCCCGAGCACCCTGGCCACGGCCTTGTTCGCGCGGCCTTCGGCGAGCAGTTGCAAAACCTCGCGCTCCCGCCTCGTCAGTTCGCCCGCAGGGCGCAGGCTCGGGCGCTTCGAGCCGGAGACTTTCAAGGCCGCCGCGCGCACGCTCAACGCCACCCTCGGACTGAAAAACTGCTCCCGCCGCAGCAGCGCCTCGACCGCCGCCACGAGGTCGCGCCCGGCGTCGGATTTCAGCACGTAGCCGCGCGCCCCCGCCCCGATGACCTCCCGCACCAATTGCTCCGAATCGTGCATCGACAGCACCAGCACCTCGATGCCGCGCATCCTTTCCAAAATCTGCCGCGTCGCCTCAAAGCCATTGAGCTGCGGCATCCCGATGTCCATGACCACGATGTCCGGCGACAGCTTCTGCGCGAGCTCCACCGCCGCGCGGCCATCCGCCGCCTCGCCGCAGACCTCCCAGCCGGGGTGCGTCTCCAGCAGCGCGCGCAAGCCGCGCCGCACCACTTCATGGTCGTCGGCGAGGAGAATGCGGATGGTTTTCGCGCTCATAAAATCTCCGGCAGACGTGCGATCACGGCGGTGCCCGGGTCGTTCGGCGCGAGGGTCAGCGAGCCGCCCAATTGCCAAAGCCGCTCCCGCATCCCGGCGATCCCGACGCCCATCCCGTCGCCATCCTCGCGCGGCATCCCGCAGCCGCGGTCGCGGATTTCCAGCGTCACCCAGCCGTCCGCGAGGGCCACCCGCACCGCCGCCGTCGCACTCTTCGCGTGGCGGCGCACGTTCGAGAGGCTCTCCTGGATCACGCG
>JAYWEP010000286.1:0-4592 GCA_043779205.1 Chthoniobacter sp.
GAATTCCCGCTCCGAAATCCTTGCATCGCGAATATATCTGTTGGTCATTGAAGTCCAGTAGCTTAGACGCCTTGGCAACGTCTAGACTGGGCAAGACCCAATCGTAAATCTCCATGATCCTCACCGTCCGCGACCTCACCATCCAGCGCGGCCCCGTCCGCATCCTCGACCGCGTCACCTGGAGCGTCGAGCCCGGCCAGCACTGGGTCATCCTCGGGGCCAACGGCTCCGGCAAAACCTCCCTCCTCAGCGCCCTCACCGGCTACCTCTCCCCCACCAGCGGCGCCATCACCGTCCTCGGCCAGACCTTTGGCGAAAGCGACTGGCGCGAACTCCGCACCCACGTCGGCCTCGTCAGCTCGACCATCCGCCAGATGATCCCCGACCACGAACCCGCCCTCACCACCGTCATCTCCGGCCGCTACGCCATGATCGACTACTGGGGCCGCATCCGCGCCGCCGACCGCCTCGCCGCCCAACGCCTCCTCGTCCAGGTCGAAGCGAAAAACCTCGCCGCCCGTCCCTGGGGCGTCCTCTCCCAAGGCGAGCGCCAGCGCATCCTCATCGCCCGCGCCCTCATGGCCCGCCCGCCCCTCCTCATCCTCGACGAACCCTGCGCCGGCCTCGATCCCCTCGCCCGCGAAAACTTCCTCGCCTTCCTCCAGCGCCTCGGCGCGCAACACCGCGCCCCCGCCCTCCTTTTCGTCACTCACCACGTCGAGGAAATCATCCCCATTTTCACCCACACCCTCCTCCTCCACGCCGGCCGCATCCTCGCCTCTGGCCCAAACAAAACCGTCCTCACCACCGCCCAACTCTCCGCCACGTTCGATACTCCCCTCGGCCTCACCCACCGCACCGGGCGCTATTCCCTCACCATCCCCCAACCCTAGAGTCTGCCATACCCATTAGAGGGCGTCTAAAATCCTGCTCCTGCTCTTGATCCTTCGACAGCGGGGGAAGGGAGCAAGAGCAAGAGCAAGAGCAGGATGACTTTTTAGACGCCCTCTTAGAGACTGTGAACAAAGTCGCGGCCACTGTAGGGGAAGCTGCCAGCTTCCGCAGCTCCTCTCCGAGGAACGGGGGGAACCCAACGGGTTCCCCTCCAGCATCGCGGGACTTATTTCACAGTCTCTTAGAGGGTGTACCGAAAGTCGTAATGGGAAAGTTTTTAACCACGGATTGCACGGATTACACGGATTTCTGAATCTTAAAAATCCGTGTAATCCGTGCAATCCGTGGTTAAAAAAGCATCGCCCGGCGAGTTTCGGTACACCCTCTTAGAGCCCGCCTCGCCGTAGAGGGACAAAGGCCCGCAGACAAGCCAGCCCAGGGCAACGACATGGGTCAAGAGATGAAGATTAGCCAGCCCCGAAAAGGCGGCATAACTGGTCACGCCCTTTCAGGGCTGGCCCACTCTTATCCCGGTTCCCAGGGCGTTGCCCTGGGCTGGCTTCTCTTCGCACCTTTGGTGCTCCCATCGCTCCCGAGGCAAAGTGCATCACAGGTTCTAGCCCGCCACCCGACTGACCGGAAACGCCATCCGTCCGGGCTCAAGCCCCTTCATGCCTTGGAGCGCTTGCGCCGGGTCACCGTCATAGGAGCGAGCGGGGCGGTGAGTTTTTCGTAAAGGGCGAAGAGGTGTTCCAGGCGGGCGCGGTCGCTGGGAAAGGGTTCGCTGCGGTAGCATTTGTCCACGGCCTTATCGAGCGCAGCGTGGGCGGCGGCGAGGGTAGGCGGCATGGATGTGGGGTGGTAAAGGTCGGCGAGGGTGGAGGCGGCGCTCTTCGTCCGAACGGGGAGGAAGCCGTGGCGTCCATCGCCACATTCGACGCGGGCGGCGAGCACTCGCTGGGCAGCTTTCTCCACAGCACTGCGCTGCGCAGGCGTGGGTGCTTCAGGCTAGGGGTAGTTGTTGTAAACAAGGCCGGCCGAGTAGCGGGGATCGCTTTTTAGCCGCCCGGCAACTTGTTTCACCCATGCCATGTGCATCGCGGACGTGAGGATACCGAAATGAAAATCGTCTGCGCCAGGGATCGTAAAAAGCTCAGTGTTATTAACCCGGCGATAATAACCAGTGCATCTTATGTGGGAAGCGGATAAGTAGGATGGATGCAAACACGAGACCTTCGGAGCCTATCAAGGCAAAGTCAGGAAGAGTTACGAATGAGAGCGGTCAAGTTACGGCGACAAGGGCACAGTCGCACGGCGATCGGCGAGATGCTGGAGGCGCATCGCAATACCATCGGGCGCTGGGTGGCGGACCACAAGATCGGTGGAGTCAAGGCGCTGCAGATCAAGAAGCGCGGTCGCAAGGAGGGGGAAAAGCGCCGCCTGAGCGCCCAACAGGAAAAGGCCGTGCAAGCCATGATCTGCGAGAAGACCCCGGATCAACTCAAGCTCGCCTTCGCCTTATGGACGCGCCGTGCAGTGTGCGAACTCGTTGAGCGCGAGTATGACATCCGCCTGCCGGTGCGCACTTGCGGAGAGTATCTGGCACGCTGGGGCTTCACCCCGCAGAAGCCCGCCCGGCGCGCCGATGAGCAAAATCCCAAAGCCGTCGCTGCGTGGATGGCTCAGACTTATCCAGCCATTGCCCGGCGCGCGAAGACCGAGGGAGCGGAGATCCACTGGGGAGACGAAACCGGTGTGCGCAGTGATTGCCAGCACGGACGCAGTGATGCGCCGCGCGGGCGCACGCCGGTGGTGCGACTGCGCGCCCGGCGCTTTAGTTCCAACATGATCTCCACGGTGACCAACCAGGGCAAGGTGCGCTGGATGATTTACCGTGAAACTCTGTCCAGCGCGGTTTTCATCCGGTTCTTGGAACGGCTGATCAAAGACGCCGCACGCAAGGTCTTCCTCATCGTGGACAATCTCAAAGTCCATCACAGCGCCCCGGTCAAAGCCTGGCTGCTGGAACACACCGCCCAGCTCGAAGTCTTCTATCTGCCTTCCTACAGCCCGGAACGCAACCCGGATGAAGACCTCAACGGCGACTTGAAGACGGCGGTGACCTCCACCACTCCGGCGCACAATCTCGACCAGCTCGAAAACAAGGTCATCCGGCACATGCGCAAACTCCAAAGATCGCCAAAGCATGTCGCTTCCTATTTCCGCAATCAGTATGTCCAATACGCTGCCTAGCTACCGCACGGCTTTTAGTCGCCGGAGTAATAGCGATGACTTCCGGTTTGAGGAAAGCCATAGGGATATAGCGGCGACCAACTGAGGATGTTTTCGGGATCGCGAGATAGCGGGATTGAGGCTGCCGGTTTTCGGCGAACATGCTGGGTACGGTGGCGAGTTGCTTGGTCGTCTGCCGGGTACTTTTGAGGCGGTGTTCGCTCACCCGCTCAAGGCGCTGCATCACGACCGACATGGCGCGCAGCCGCCCGGCACTGATTCCCTCCAGCCACAAGCACCAGCGTTCGATGCCGTTGATGAACTCTTCGGAACCGAGATAGGGGCGGATGAACTCGGCGACGCCCGGCTCCACACAGATGAGCCAGACCTTATCCTGATTCGAGAGGAGGAGATGCCCGCCGTCATTCGGCATGGAGCCAAAGCTGATCGCGGGCACGGCGCAAAGCGGTGAGGTGCGCCTGGGCAGGACGATGTCGCCGCCTTCGACGAGATAGGGATTGATGTTGGCGGCGGGGGCGCACGCGGGGTTGGCGGGATCGTGGTCGTAGTCGTAGAGCCACTTCGCGGGGAGGTCCTCCGCACCGAAGCCGATAATGACGACGTGGACGTGGGCTTTTCCCCGCGCCTCGCTCTCCCACGCAAAGGTGCGGTGGGCGAAGTGAATCTTCATCCGGTAGTGGCCGAAAAGTTCGCCCCACAAGATGCCGGGCTGTTCGCCCTGGCTGATGGAATTGGTGGAGACGAAGGCGCAGCGGACGGCGGTGCCTGCGCTGTATTCCGCCGCTTTGAAATACCAGCCAGTGACGAAATCGAGGACGCCACTTCCTTTCACCCGCCCGCAGACGAGCGCCATGTCGGCCTTTTGTTCGACGCTCATGAATTGCTTCCCCACGAACGGCGGATTGCCGAGCACGTAACTGCATTGCGCGGGCGCGAGGACGGTGCGCCAGTCGAGGCGGAGCGCGTTGGCGACGCGGATGTGCGGGCTTTTGCGGAGCGGGATGCGCTTGTAGAATTGGCCGAAGGCTTCGGACAGGCGCACGTTGGCTTGGTGGTCGGTGAGCCAGAGGGCGACTTCGGCGATGCGCGCGGGGAATTCCTCGATCTCGATGCCGAACATCTGGTCCACGTCGATGAGCGAGAGATTGAAAACATCGGCTTCGCCCATCTGCTGCTGGCCGGCGTGGAGGGTGAGCAGGATTTCCAATTCCAGGGCGCGCAACTCGCGGTAGGTGATGACGAGGAAATTGCCGCACCCGCACGCCGGGTCGAGGAAACGCAGGGAGGCGAGTTTCTTTTGCAGGGCGAGCAGCCGGCTTTTGCCGCGCCCGGATTTGTCCTTCCGCGCGGCGGCAAACTCGGCGCGGAATTCGTCGAGGAAAAGGGAGCGGACGACTTTGAGGATATTGCGCTCGGCGGTGTAGTGCGCGCCGATCTGGCGGCGC
>JAYWEP010000287.1:0-39529 GCA_043779205.1 Chthoniobacter sp.
CTCGGCCTGTGTCCCGACAACCGGGTGAGCGGCGGCAAGGTGCTCAAAGCCAAAACGCGCAAAGTCGTCAGCCGCGTGGCCGCCGCCCTGCGCATCGCCGCCCAGTCCCTGCGCAACAGCGAGCACAAACTCGGCGAGTATTGCCGCCGGATGAAAGCCCGCCTGGGCAAAGCCGAGGGCATCACCGCCACCGCACACAAACTCGCGCGCATCCTTTACGCGGTGATCACGCGCCGTGTGCCCTACAACGAGGACCAAGCTTTCAAGCAAACCCCGGCCACCCAGGCCCGCCGCCTCCACCACCTTCAAAAACAAGCCGCCAAACTCGGCCTTCAACTCATTCCAGCTATCTAACTCGACCTCTTGTTATTCAGGAGGCGTTGCGGTTGTCTCGGTCACGCTTGATAAGCCGGGACTTGCGAAAACGCATCTCCCCGCGCATGACGTAGAGCACGAACACGCTCTTGCCGTCGTAGCGGTAGAAAACGCGACAAGGAGCCTCGACAACCTGGCGGTAGCGCGACTGCCGCATCTCCGGCGGACGGGAACCGCTCTCCGGTTGCTCCACAAGCTGCTCGACGTGCCGGAAGACTCGCTGCACAAGACCCCGTGCCGCTTGCGGGTCATCGAGAGCGATGTAATCGGCAATGGCGTCGAGGTCATGAAGAGCCGGTTCAGTCCAGATTAGCTCAGCCATCGCGCCATGCGTTTCTTGGCTTCGGCGTGGGTGACAACGCGGCCCTCCTCAATGGCGCGTTCGCCACGGGCAATGCCCTCCAAAATACCGAGGCGGCGGTTCAGGGTGTCGAACGCGGAGACGGCCATGAGATAGGCCGCAGGCTTGCCGTGCTGAGTGATGAGCACGGGGTCTTGGTCGGCTTCAAGGTCCGCGATGATTTCGGTGGCCTTGCGCTTGAGTGTGGTAACGAGTTCAGTTCGCATAAAGTGCTACTTTAGTGCTATTCGATTCCAGAGCAAGCGCAGAAACGCCTAACGACCCCAAGCTCAGCGACGGCGGAGCACGGCGCAGCCCATGCGCGGGCGAAAGCGGCAGGGGGGCGAAGGGGGTGGGAAGCATGGGCTGTGACGCACGGAGCTGTTCGCTGCAGCGCCTAGCTGTGACGTTCCAATAGGTTGTTCATGCGGTGAGGACTTTGGAAGGTGGGGTTGTGAAATCAACACCGAGCCAAGCACCACCGCCGCAGGAACACGCCCAGTAAGGCCAAACTCACCGCGCGGAGTCGAGCGGAGATGATCCATCGCATCGTCGATCTTCACCAGCCCGGCGCGGTGGCGGCGGCGGGCTTCGGCCTCTCCGAGCGCTGCGCCTGCAAGTGGCTGGCCCGCTTCCGCGCCGAGGGCGCAGCCGGCCTTGCCGATCGTTCTTCGCGCCCCAAATCTTCCCCCCGAACCCTCCACCCCTTGCGCGTGGCCCGCGTCCTGGCTCTGCGCCGCCGCAAGCTGCCGGCCTTCCATCGCCCTCATCACTCCCTCAAACTCCGCTCTCCATCTCCAGACTCCGCCTGCCCATGAACAACGTGTTGAGCCTCCACACCTAACCGCCCGCCGCCGCCCGCAGCGCCCGCGCCTCCGCATGCACGGCGCGGAGCGCTTCGAGAAAGGCGGGTGCCGCCGCGGCGGGCGGCGCGTGGTCATCGCAGTCGCCGAGCCCTGCATCCTTCAGCTTCCGCAGCCGGTCCTGGATCAGCGTCTTCACCTCCTCCGCGTTGTCGATTCCCCGGAACCACGCCACATGCAGATTCGGCCCGAGCTGCTTTTGATTGGCTTGCGCCGAGCCGCCGCCCGCGGTCTCCACCTGCAAATCCGCGAGCCCCAGCGCGCGCTGGATCGGCCCCTGCATCACCGCCACGTTTTGAATGTTCGCAAACGTCACCGTCATCTCGCGCACCGTCACCACGCCTTCGCGCACGCGCAGGCTGCGATCCGTGACCACATACCACCGCTTCTCGTAATCCAGCCGCAGCACCGCGAGCGAAAAGAGCGTGTGCGCGAGCAGGCCGAGGAAGATGAAAGCCGACACCGTGAAAACCAGCGCGCGCACCGCCCCCGTCACCTGCTCATCCGCCATCAGCCCCAGATTCAGGCCACCGAGAAAGACCACGCCGAAGACCAGCACGAACCCCGCCCGCAGGCCCCCCAGCACCAGCCGGTATTTGAAATACGCGGGGGCGGCGCGGAAGACCCGCGCACTCGCCTCGTCGCCCGGCGGCGGCGCGGGATCGTGCGGGATGCGCAGCACCCGCTCACAGATTTGGCGAAAGGAGCTATACATGCGCATCGCCCGGCGAGCCTTTGTCCGTGCGGGTCTCCAGCAGTTCGCGCGTCTGCCGCAGCTCATCGCGGATGCCGAGCAGCAGCGTCACCACTTCATCTCCGCCCGCACCCGCCGCGTGCGGCAGCACCGGCGGCGTGGACGGGTGCCGGTCCCGCGCCCCGCGCATCCGTGCGTAGAGAAAATCGCGGATTTCCTCCGCCTGATGAAACCCCTCGATCGTCAGCTCCGCGCCCGCCGTGCCCGACGCCGTCTGGATTTGCACATCCGCCAGCCCCAGCCACCGCTGGATGATCCCCGAGCTGAGATGGATGTCCTGGATGCGCGCATAGGTCACATTCACCTCCCGGCGAAAAAGGATGCCCACCTTCATGTGAATCCCCTCCGCATCGAAGCGATAGCGCAGCGTGTAATAGCGGAACCACAGCACCGGCAGCGTGATGAAAACGGCCGGCCCGCTCAGGATCGAGCGGATGAGATACAGCCGCCACAGTGCGGGCTCCGGGCGTTCCAGGGCGAAGATGGCATCGGAGTTCACGCCGCGAGCAGAGCAACTTCCCCGCGGTGGGTCAAACCTCACCGCCGCGCCGCGCTAAGCCGCGGGCGGAGCGGCCGGCGGAGTCGCCCCGCCGTCCGTCTGCGCGAGCTGTTTGCGCGCGAGCGCGCCGAGCCACGGGATTTCCCATTCCTTTCCGCTAAAGGCTTTCACGATCCCGATGATCCACACCGCCAGGCACGCCAGCCCGAAAACCAAATGAACCGGAATGAGCACGATCACCATGAGTTTTCCAATCAGCGGCAGCATGCCGAAAATGAAGCCCGCAATGCGCAGCGCCACCGACACGGCCATCGTCGTCCCGCCGAAAAACACCGACTGCATCGCCCAAAAGCGCACGAACTTGTCTCGCTTCTCCAGCGCCAGAAAAACCGCGCCGCCGACCAGCGGAAAAAGTGCCGCCAGCCCCGCCGCCACATTCGGCGCGAGCCCGCTCGTCGTTGCCGTGGAAGGCCCGGAATCGGGCGCGGGGGAATTAGGTTCGGGCGTGGCGGCGGGCAGTGGAGGTGTGTCGGACATGGCGGTGATTTGTGGTTGGGAAAACGCACCGATACCAGCGCCAGCCGGGCGTGTCTGTTAGGAAAAAAACTCACCCTTGCCCGCACCCACGCTCAAACCGAGGACCGCACGGCAGGAGACTTGTTTTTTCCGCGAAGGTTCTGCTTTAGTCTCCGGCTCTCCGCTTTCACACATCCACTTTTCATCCCCATGGCCATCTACATCGAAATGCCCAAACTCAGCGACACCATGACCGAGGGCACGCTCCTCAAGTGGCGCAAAAACGAGGGCGACAAAGTCGAAACCGGCGACGTGCTCGCCGAGATCGAGACGGACAAGGCGACCATGGAGATGGAGGCTTTTGACGACGGTATCCTGCACCAGCACCTCCTCGCCGCCGGGGGCAAAGCCGCGGTCGGCGCGAGGATCGGGCTGCTCCTGCAAAAAGGCGAAGCACCGCCCGCCGAGGGGGCCGCGATCCCGGATTCGCCGAAGACCACCGCGGCCAAAGCGGACACCATTTCCGAAGCCCCCGCCGCCAGACCAAGCGCCCAGGCGGCTTCCACGCCCGCAGCCTCCGGCACCGGCGCGCGGGTGAAAGCTTCGCCGCTGGCGAAAAAGATCGCCGCGGAAAAAGGCGTCACGCTTTCCGCGCTCAGCGGCAGCGGGCCGGGCGGGCGCATCGTGGCGAAGGACGTGCAGGGCGCGCAGCCCGGCGCGAAAGCCTCCTCCGCTCCCGCTGCCATCGCCTCGATGCCGGCGGGCGAGGGCGACCAGCGCATCCCGCTCAGCGGCATGCGGCGCGTGATCGCCGAGCGGCTGCTCGCGAGCAAGAGCACGATCCCGCATTTCTACCTGAACATCGAAGTGGATGCCGGCCCGCTGATGAAATTCCGCGCCGAAGCCAACGCCGCGAGCGAGGCCGCGGGCGGCGCGAAACTCACGGTCAATGACTTCGTGCTGAAAGCCGTCGTCGCCGCCGCGGTGAAAGTGCCCGCCGTCAATGCGAGCTTCGCGGGCGACGCGATTATCCAGTACGGCAGCGTGCATCTCAGCGTCGCCATCGCCGTCGAGGACGGCCTCGTCACCCCCGTCATCCGCGACGCGCAAAAACGCACCCTCCGCGAAATCAGCGAAGCCGTGAAAGACCTCGCCACCCGCGCCCGCGGCAAAAAGCTCAAGCCCGAGGAATACGCCGGCGGCACCCTCACCGTCTCAAACCTCGGCAGCTACGGCATCGAAAGTTTCAGCGCCATCATCAATCCCCCGCAGGCCCTCATCATCGCCATCGGCGCGATCGTGAAAAAGCCCGTGGTCAACGCGAAGAACGAGATCGTCGTCGGCCAGCGCCTCGCCATCGGCCTCAGCGCCGACCACCGCGTCGTCGATGGCGCGGTCGGCGCGACCTACCTCGCCGAGCTGCGCCGCCTCATCGAGAGCCCCGCGCTCATGCTGCTGTAACCGCGGGGGCGACCGGATTGCGCTTCGCCGATCCTGTCAAAGGAAGCTCGGTTGCGGAGTTGTTGAAATCGTCGCACCACTTTAGTCTCTGGCCATGACGCTCACGCTCGAAATTCCTGATCCGCTCGCCGAGGAGTTGCGCCGCCAAACGGACAAGGACATTTCCCGCCAGTTTATCGAGGCGTGGGCCGCGGAAGCGTATCGAACGGGGCGCGCATCCACTGGGAAACTCGCGCGCTTGCTAGGAATGGAGCGGGTGGCGCTCACCCGGATGCTGGGTGAGGCCGGCGTGTATCCTGGCACCACCAGCGAAGACGCGGAGCAGGATGCGGCGACGCTCGACCGGCTGCTCGGACCGGTCGGCGAATGATCGTCGTCGCCGATACGACACCGCTCTGCCATCTCGCTTGGACCGAGGCCGATTGGCTGCTCCCGCGCTTGTTTGGCGAGATCCACGCGCCTGAGCGAGTGATGGACGAACTCCGCGCAGAAGGAGCGCCGGACAGCGTGCGCCAATGGGCGGCGAATCCGCCAGGCTGGCTGAAAATCCATCCCGACGTACCGGATGAAAATCGCTTGCTCGCGTTTGAAAAAATTGATGCCGGCGAGCGCGAAGCCCTCGCGCTGGCTTTGGCTTTGCATGCGTCCCTAGTCGTCGTGGACGACCGCGCCGCGCGCCGCGCCGCAACAGAACTCGGCTTCGTCACGACCGGGACATTGGGCGTCCTGGAGCGTGCCGCCCGGATGCGGCTTGTGGACTTTGATCAAGCGATCGTGCGCCTGCGTGCAACGAGCTTTTGGGTGCGCGAGAGCACCATCGGGGAAATCCGCCAGCGGCTGCGCTCCGCCGGACACTGATGCAAAAAGCCCCGCTACACCGGCGGGCGTGGGCGACGAGCGCCTCTCACTCAGCCGCATGCGCCGGCTCATAGAGCCCCGCGCTCGTGCTGCTGTAGGGTTCGCTCGTTTGGAAAAGTTGGGCGCAGTACCTCGGGTGACGCGCTGAGTGATTCCGATTGTCTTTGTGCGTACCTGCTGCCGTTAATCTAGGCGTTATGCGCATCGTCGTTCGCTTCCTCCTCGTCACGGTGATCGTCGCCGCTCTCTCGACCCGGTGCGGCTGGGTACGTGACGCAGACGCGGCAGTCTCGATTCCGCTGCGGGACGTTCCAGGCTTGAGTGAGGAGGCTCGACAGGCCGAGGGGCAGCTTTGGCAGGCGGTTGGTCCGGTTTGCTGGTTCCCTAAATCCAAAACCGGATTGTTCGAACTCCGGCTGAATGATGCGGCGCGATTTCCAGTCAGCGACATTGTTTTTTTGCATACGGATGCAGAGGGTCTTGGTCATCTGGCGCGCGAACTCAAGTTCGTGCGCGAGCAATCGGCGAGAGTCGGTGTCGCATCAATCAGCCAAGCGGCGAGTGGTGCCGGCGAGGCGACGAAAGCGATGGCGAATGGTCTGCTCGACGTTTTCAAACACCCAATCGACACGGTGAAAGCCATGTATGGCGGCGTCAGTGGCCTAGTCGATTACGCCAAGCTGGTCGCCGAAGGTCGGGCGCAGCCGAGTGCGGACGTCGCCTTCTTCGTAGATGGCTACTGGCTTAATGTTTGCACACAGGTTTCGGGAGAATTCGGCTGCAATTATCTCGAGATGCAGACGCCGGAAGCACGGGCATTGGTAGAGACTCTTGCGCGTCCGCGGATCGTGGGTCGGGCGACGGCAGAACTCTTAGCTGCTTTCGCCCCGGTCGCTTTAATGCGCGTGGCTCGCGCCCTAGAAGTGAGTGGAGAGGTTGCGCGAGTTGCCTGCGAATGGCGTAGCGCGCAACGCGTCGCGCAGTGTGCCGAAGCCTTCTCCGAAGGGGCAAGAGTGCGAAGAGCGCTCTTGCGAGGGCAACGATTCGCGAAACTTGCCGAGTCCGGTACGCGGATGGAGAAGATTGTCGGTTCGTTGATCGATCCGGCCCGACTGGCGACGATTACCACACGCTCCGGCGTGACAACGCGAACGCACAAGCTCTTAGCCTACCTGTATCAACATGAAGCGGCTGGTGGAGACATTGCCGGGGTGCTGAAGAAGGCGGCAGGACGCGATAGCGGAATTTTCGACGCAAAAATCGACATCGCCCAGATTCAGAAAACCTACCATCAAGCAAAGGAGTGGGGCATTTTTGACGACGCAGGCAATATCGAGCGAATGCAACACGAGCGCGCTCCGACGATTACAAGAGGCCCATATGCTGGCCAGTTCGTGGAGGTTGATCACATCATCCCATGGTCGCGAGCACCAGAAACAAGAACCACTTTTGGCAACCTTCGATACCTCCCGGAAAAAGTGAACCAAGCTCGCAGTGACACGCTGGATGCCGACATGATCGAGAAAGTGAATGAGTATGCGAAACGCGGCCTTCTCACGCCCGGACGAGCGAAGGAATTGCTGCCGCCCAACCAAGCATGAAAATCCGTCAACCCCTCTTCCCACGCTTTCGCCGTATCGGCATCACCGGCTCCTCGCACGCTGGAAAGACCGTATTCCTCCTCTCGCTCATCAATCACCTGGAGTCTGGCGATCTCGACGTGAGCACGGAGCGCAACAAGCCGGGGTCAATCCCGCGTTTCAACAAACTGCCGCTAGGCCGGGATAAGAAAGAAATCGAGTTCCCGTACGACAAATTCCGTAAACATCTCGCAGCGAACCGATGGCCGCCTCGAACGAAGGACCAATGGTTTTACCGCTGTCGATTTCGACGACCAAATCACGGCATCATCGAATGGGACGAAGTTGAGTTCTTCGACTTCCCCGGCGAGCGCTTGGCCGACGTGCTGATGTTCGATGCCGATTATGCAACTTGGTCGGATCGCGTGTGGGATCTTCTCAATAGCGATTCCAATAAGAAGAACTGCGCCCCGGAGTTTTTGAGGTTCGCGGAATCGTCCGAACCCAAGATTGAAGAGTTGGTTGTCGCGTACAAAGGGGCGCTCGCAGCGCTCATTCTCGACAACCAACCGCTCATCTCGCCATCGACCTTCCTTCTTGATGAGCACGGCGTTCGTGCTCGTGGTAAAACCATCGACGAAATTGTCGCTGGCCGCGTGGCTGGTCTCGCGGAGGCTGAATTTGCACCGCTACCCGCATCCGTGCGTGCAAACCTTCCTGCGCTAGAATCCGAATTCGCCAATCGTTATCGCGGATACAAGAAGGCGGTGGTAGAGCCGTTTCAACGACACCTCCTCGAATGCCATCAACTCGTCTATCTGATTGATGTTGCAGACATTCTCGCTTCCGGCCCGATGAAACGGAACGATGCAGAGCATATGGTCGGTGAGTTATTTCGCTGTCTCGAACCTGGCCGCGACCTGATGCCCAGATTTGGACGTTGGTGTTTCAATGCCGTGGCTTCAGTCGTGGGCAAGCGTTGGAGTTGTATCGAGCGGATCACATTCGTTGCATCGCAGGCGGACCGGGTGCATCGCGATGATCGCGGGCGACTCGAAAGTCTGGTAAAACAATTGGTGGGCAATCACCCCAAGAACAACGGCTTTGACGCCGCCGCCGTCGGTTTCTTTTACTGTAGCGCCGCACGCTCTACCCGCAGTCTTCCCAATCGAAATCTTCGGGGCCGCCCCACGCATGAATTCTGGGAAGGCAAATCGCAGGGGCGTTCGTTTGATGCCGATCCGCTAGAGCTAAAAGTCCCCGAGTTACCCGAACGATGGCCGAAGCAATGGTCTGCCGGGGCTTACTCTGGCTTTACCTATTTTCACCCGGAAGTGCCGCCTGTTTATAACCAACCACCAGATCAAATCGGGCTCGACGAGATCATGAGATTTCTTTTGAAGTGAACTCGAACCAAGACACTGATGAGGATCCGCCCCTTGGCACGCCACTACATCGCCTAATGGCGGCACCTGCGCAGCCGCCACAAGCGCCCGCGATGTCGGTCACGGAAGAGAGAAGCGACGATCCACTCGGTGTGCCCGCAGTCGCCGCGCAGGAAGGTCGGCCCGCCAGTCCCGATACACCGGGTTGCGAGGAGCCCCCACCCGAAGCCCCGGAACCTCGCGCCACAAAAGCGGTACCATACGCTTGGCCCTTGCCCGCATGGCTGCTGGATCGTGGGCTCGGCGCGGCTGCTTTCGCATTACTCGCTGTCGGCGGGCTCATCGTTTACACATACACGTTGAGCACACTCACGCAGATCGCTGCTCTTCCTACCCGTGCGCAACCAATCGCCTACGGCGTCCTCGCTGCGCTGCTTGTAGAGATTCTCATTGGCGTGGGGCGTTGTATCGTGCGCGTGTTACGCCTTCGTCGCGCTCGTCGGATCAGCCTAAGTTCGCTCGCAGCGTGGCGTGAACGGGCCGAAGCACGCCAACAGGCCATGCAAGACACCAAGGCTGCAGTGAGGGAAGTGCGCGCCTTTCTGGATGCATTCCCGGCGGCAACGGACGAGTTGCGCCAGCGTGGGCTTGGTAGCGAGGATATCCACGCCTTGCAATCCCATCGAACCCGCCTGCTCGAAAGCAATGAGCACGGAGAGACAAAATGGCTGCAGCTCTATCGCGATGATTTTCAAACCTCGCTGCTCAAAGCCGGTGATCGCCTTACTGCACGCCGCGCGCGCTCCGTCGCGCTCCGCGTCGCCGCGTCGCCGCTGCCATTGCTCGACACTCTCATAGTTATCAATGGGGCACGCCGATTGATCGAAGACCTATGCGAATTACACTGCCTGCGCCCCGGTGCGCGCGGGCTCTTCCTCGTCACTCTTTGGGCTGTCGCGCAAGCAGCCCTCGCGGGGAAAATCGAGGCCATGACTGAAACGCATCTCGAAGCGCAAGCGGAGCAATTGTTGCACGGCGATTGGGCCGTAATCGCCAGTAACCAAGCCGTCGAGGCCTTCGGCAAATCGCTCGGCGAGTATGCCCTGAAAGGTGCCGGTCAGGGTCTGGCGCAGTTCTTACTGCTTCGTCGTCTCGGCGGCCTCATCCAGCAGTCGCTGAGGCTGGTTGACTGAACTGCTCCATTCCCAATCAACGCTGCCACCATATGAAATCGCAGCTCGTTTTCCCTCGTTACGAAGCTAAGGCTTCGTGACGCATCCGTGCCGGGGAAGCTGTGCTTCGTGGGCAGGGGAGGATTGCATGGCGCATGTCGTCCGGCGCGTGAACTCCGCCAACCCAGCCCACGCATTAGGAATCGAAGATAAAGCCGTGGGCGGAGGTGGGCGGCTTAATTGCCCCCGCAGGAGTGCATTCCGAAGTCCTCAACTTCGGAACGAGGAAGCGAACGAGGAAACGTGGGAAATGCCACCCGCACTGCGTTTGTGCCTTTGTCGTGGGGTGAGGAAACTGCTCTCCTGCCGCGCATGACCGATCCGCTCCGCGCCCGCTACGACGCGATCCCCTACCGCCACGGGGCCGTGCCCGAATCGCACCCCGCGCGCATCGGCGCCATCGCGCGGCTGCTCGGAACCGCCGCCGCGCCGCCGGACGGCTGCCGCGTGCTGGAACTCGGCTGCGGCGAGGGCATGAATCTGCTGCCGCTCGCGGAGCGGTTTCCGCTTTCGCAGTTCATCGGCGTGGATTTTTCCGCCACGCAAATCGCGACCGCCGAGGCCGCGCGCGCCGCCGCCGGCCTCGCCAACGCGCGGCTGGTGTGCGGTGACCTGCGCGAGTTCGAGCCGGAGGCGGGCGCTTTCAATTACGTCATCGCGCACGGCGTCTATTCGTGGGTGACGGACGAGGTGAAGGATCGCCTGCTCGCGGTCATCGGGCGCGCGCTGGCGCCGGCGGGCGTCGGCTATGTGAGCTACCATACGCAGCCCGGCGGCGGCATCGCCGGCGGCTTGCGCGCGACGATGCTCGCGAGTCTCGGGCGGGCACCCGACGCGGCGCGCACGGACGAAATGTTGCGCTCGCTCGCCGCCGCCTTTGCCACCCAGCCGGGACCGTACGCGGCTCTGATGCGCGAACTGCTCGCCGACATGCTCGCGACGCCCACGGCGACCCTGCTCCACGCCGACCTCGCCGCGGTGAACGACCCCGTTGCGTTCCTCGATTTCGCCGCGCACGCCGCCCGCAACGGGCTGCGTTTTCTCGCCGAGGCGCAGTTTTCCTCGATGCCCTACGACCACCTGCCCGACTCCGCGCGCGCACCGCTCACGGCCTTCGCGGGCGATCCGCTCCAGGCTCAGCAACTCCTCGATTTGCTCGGCAACCGCCGGCTTCGCAATTCGCTCCTCGTCCGTGCGGACGCTCCGCCTGCCCGGGAGCCGGACGCCGGCATCGTCCGCGACTGCGCGCTCATGCTGCACATGCTCCCGCCGGATCGGCGCATCGACCTCGCGCCCGGCGCTGCGCTGCGGCTGGCGGGCCGGCACGGCTTCGCGATGGACGTGGTGAAGCCCGCGCAAAAGGCGTTTTTCGCCGCGCTCTGCGAGGCCGCGCCAGCGCGCGTGGCGTTCGACGCCGCGCTGCGCCGCGCTGGCGAATTGCTCGCCGCGGGAGGCCTCGCCGAGACGCCCGATCCCGCACAGCTCGCCGCCGGGATGCTGAAACTTTTCACCGTGGATCAGCTCGACCTCGCGCTCGCCGGGACGGGCGAATGGCTGCGCGCCTCGCCGCATCCCGCGCCGAGTCCGCTCATGCGCCACCAGGCCCGCCACGGCCTGCCGGTCGTGAGCCGCTGGCACGAAAACGTGGATGTTTCCGCGGAGCAGCGCCGCTGGCTGGCCGGAGAGCCCGCGCTGGTGGATGAGGCCGCGATGGTGCGGACGGGGCTGGCGGTTTGAAGGGCCGGGAAATAGAAATCCGCCTTCATATGAAATCCCGTCTCGTGCCCCTCACTCTCGCCGCGCTCTGCGGCTCGGCTTTCACCGCGTCCGCCGCTTCGATTTGGATCGAAGGCGAGAAGCCGACCAAAAGCACCACGCAGAAACACGGCTGGTACGATTCCGTAAAAAAGGAAACGCTGAGCGGGAACGACTGGCTTTCGCACTACGGCGACAAGCCGGGCGAGGCGAGCTACGACGTGGAGGTGGCGGAGGCGGGCAGTTACACGTTTTGGGCGCGGCTGAATCCGGTGGCGTCGCAGCCGAAATGGCAGCTCGACGGCGGGGCGTGGACGGCGGTGGATTTCAAGGATGCGCGCGGGCAGCAGAACATCGCGAGCGACAACCAGCCGGATCACCGCTTCATCGCGTGGGTGAAGCTGGGCGCGCTCCAACTCGCGAGGGGAAAGCACACGATTGCGTTTCATTGGGAAGGCGGTGCGTCGAACAGCGGCGGGCTCGATTGCTTCGTGCTGACGACGGATGCGTTCGTGCCGCAGGGCGCGGCGAAACCGACCGCGGCGAAAGCGGGTGCGGGCGGGGCGGACGAATGGTTCCCGCTGCTCGCGGATGATGATGTTTTCAGTCCCGCGAGCGTGATCGACATGTCGCGGCTGGTGCCTGCGCCGGCGGGGCAGTTCGGCGTTTTGCATGCGGTGGGAAAAGACCTGCGCTTTGAAAAAGCGACCGCGCCGGTGAAGCTCTGGGGCGTCGGCGGGAACGTGGAGCCGGGCCGCTACACGCGCGAACAGCTCGCGGTGCGGGCGAAGTATTTGCGGAAATTCGGCATCAATGTGGTGCGGCAGCACGCCGTTTTCGACGAGCTGCAGACGGGCGGGAAAATCGACGCGAAGAAGCTGGACCAATACGACTGGTGGTTCGCGGAGCTGAAGAAGAATGGAATCTACACGGACTGGTCGATCTTCTACCACTTCACGGTCGCGCGCGCGGACGGCTACCCGCTTTTCGACGATCTCGAAGGCACGGGCGACCTGCGCGACACGTATGGCGTCATCACCGGCGCACCGAAACTTTGGGAGATGCGCAACAAGGTCGTGGCCGAATTTCTCAACCACAAAAACCCCTACACCGGCCTGCGCTACGCGGACGATCCGGCGCTCGCGGTGGTCGAGATGCAAAACGAGGATTCGATCTTTTTCTGGAATCCGCTCGGCGAACTCGCGAGCGACAAGCCGAAGAAATGGGCGGCCCACGCGAAGCAACTGCGCGAAAATTTCGCCGCGTGGGTGAAGGCGAAATACAAAACCGACGACGCGCTGAAATCGGCGTGGGGCGCGCTCAAGGAAGGCGACAGCGTGGCCGCACGCGAGCTGCTGCTCATGACGCCATGGGAGCTGGATGGCAAAGGCGCGCGCGGGCGCTTCGCCGGGATGAACAAACGCGCGGGCGACGTGATCGAGTTCCTCGCGGAGATGCAGCGCGCGGAGTTCGAGGGCTGCGAAAAGGCGATCCGTGCGACCGGTTTCAAAGCCGTAACGATGACGACCGCGTGGCAGGTCGGCGGCTCGGCGACTGACCCGGCGAATACGTGGACGGACACCGTGGGCGGCATGATCGACCGGCACAATTACGCGGGCGGCGGCGCGGGCGGGCACGGCATCGCCGAGGGCAAGGTGAACAACGAATCGCACCTCCGCACGCCGGGCGGCGGCATTTTCACCGTCGGGATGAAGCAGGTGGAGACGAAGCCGTTTTGCGTGACCGAGTGGACGCAATCCGCGCCGAACCAATGGAAGATCGAAACCGCGCCGATCATGGCTTTCTACGCGATGGGTCTCCAAGGTTGGGACGCGTCGTTTCATTTCATCCAAAGTGGCACGCGGCTTGGCGACGGCTGGCCCGGCATGTCGAGCTACGCCACGGACACGCCAGCGTATCTCGGGCAGTTTCCCGCGCTCGCGTTTGCGCTCTACGCCGGGCACATCACGGAGGCGCCGATCGTCGCCGCGCGGCGTTTGGTGAAAGCGGATCTTTTCACCGGGCTCGACGCGCTGAAGCAGGATTTCACGAAAGGCGGCTACGACATCAAGACGCTCGTGAGCAACGGCGGCACGCCCGCGGAGGCCTTTGCCATCGGGCGCGTGACGGTTGGTTTCGACGGCGGGAAAAGCGAGACGGCGGACTTCGCGAAGTATTGGAACGAGGCGAACAAAGTCATCGAGTCCGCGACCGGCGAGCTGACGTGGGATTACGGGCGCCAGGTTATCACCGTGCATACGCCGAAGACGCAGGGCGTGATCGGAAAAGCCGGCGGCGGCACCTTCGCCCTGCCCGGCGTGAGCGCGACTTTCAAGACGCCATTCGTCAGCACGCTCTTCACCCCGCTCGACAATCTCCCGCTGGCGCAGAGCAGACACATCCTCATCACCGCCCTCGCGCAGGACAAACAAAGCGGCACGCGCTACAACACCACCGGCACCGCGCTCGAAGCGACCGGCACCGCGCCGCTGCTGCTCGAGCCGGTGCAGGCGACGCTGAAATTCGCGGGCGCGAAACCCGTGAGTGTGACGCCGTGCGACCACTACGGCGTGCCGATGGCCGGCAAGTCCGTGCCGGTGGCTGCGGACGGGAGCATCACGATCGATGGGACTTACCGCGCGTATTACTACGAGGTGAAGCGGTAGCTTTTCAGCGCGCCGCCGCGCTCACCGCGCACCGGCTTCAGATGCGCGAACTTTTGCATCCACTCCGCGGGCAGCCGCATCGGTTTCCCCAGCGGCATCTGAATGACCGCGAGCATCTGCCGCGAGGTCACGAGCAGCGCGCCGTCGGATGGACGGCGAATCTCGAAGGCGCACCAAAAGCGGAGCCGGTCCACGGTTTCCAGCCGCCCGTGGACGATGAGCTTGTCGCCGAGCACCGCAGGCTTTTTGTAGTCGATCTCCGTGCGGACGACGACCGGGTAGATCTGAGTGCGCGCCATTTCCACCAGCCCCATGCCGAGCTGCTCGGCGAGCAGCGTGCGCGCGATCTCGATGAAACGGAGGTAGGCGATATTGTGGACAACCGCTGCGCAGTCCGTGTCGAAAAACATAATCTGCACGGGCACTTCAATGGTCGGCGTCTCGGGAGTTTGATGTTTCACGCAGCGGAGAAAGAATCTACTTTCCGTCGGGTGAACAGCTCTTTAGCGCAAGAAAACGCGGCCTGCCCGCCGCCTGCGGGGAAAAATGCGGCGCTCCTCCGATGGCTGCCCACGCTCATCATCGTGGCGGCGGCGCTGGCCTATTACGGGAGTTATTTGCGGTATTGGTTCAATCCCCACGACGAAGGCGGCACCGTCTGCCTCATCGCGCAGCGGCTCATGCAGGGCGAGCGCCCGTGGGTCGATGTGGCGCTCGGTTACAACGTCGGCTGGTTCTACCCGCTCGTCGGGCTCTTCCACCTCACCGGCGTGAACTACCTCGCGGCCCGCGCTTTCTTTTTCGGGCTCTCCACGATCACGGCGCTGCTCGGCTGCGGGATTGTAAAACGCGTGGGCGGTCCGCGCTGGCTCGGCGTGGCCGTGGGGCTGGTGCTTGTGGTGCTGCCAGGCTCGCAGTTCAAAAACTATATTCCGCTCGCCGGGATGGCGAACACGGCCTGCCTCATCCACCTGCTGTCCGTCGATTTCGCCGCACGGCGAAAATGGTTCGGTGCCATCGCGCTCGGCGGCGCGGTGCTCGGGCTCACCGCGCTCGTGCGTGTGGAGATTGCGATTTTCTTCGCCGTCATCTGGGCGCTGCTGCTGCTGCTCGTGCTGCTGGATAAACGACTCGCGCTCGCCCAGCGCGCCGCGCGGATGCTGCTCGGTGCCGCGCTCCTCGCCGCGGTGGTCTGCGCGGTGCATATCCCGCCGTACCTTTACCTGCGGACGCTCGGCGTCGAGTCCGTGCTGCTGGAGCAAGTCCCCGCCTGGCTCGGCGCGCTCCGCGGCGGCGTGAGCGATCAAATCGGCGCAGTGGCGAAACCCGTGCCAGTTTCGCCAATCGCGCCCGCCGAGACCGTGGAAGATGCGCCCGCGAAAACTGCGCCGCCCATCACCGACCGCTCCACGCTCCGCCGCCATCCCCTCTCCGACCTCTGGCACCGCGTCGGCCGGTGGAATCGCGTCCTCACCTTTCTCACCTACGCACCGCTCCTCGGTTTCGGCCTATTCTTCCTCGGCGGCGTCTTCGGTTGCGCGCGCCGCGTGCTCCGCGGCGACTTCAAGCTCGCCGAGCATTCCATGAAATGGCTGCTCCTCATCGGCGGCTCGCTGACCACGTTTCCACAGTTCATTTTCTTCCGTCCCGACCGCCCGCATTTGTCCGAGTTCATGCCCGGCTACATCCTCGCCATGGCCGGCTGCATGGTGCTGCTCTGGCCGCGTGGCGAAAAGCGCAGCCGCCCGCGCATCCTGCTGGCCTCAGCCTTCGCAGCCGGCCTCCTCATCCACCTCGCCGTCTTTGCGCTCTTCGCTTTTCAGCATCCCTCCGCCGGCACCGCCGCCGCGCGCACCGGACGGAAGACGAAATTCGCCGCCGAAAATGGCGTCGCCATCCGCGCCTCGAAAAAAGAAGCCGCATCCCTCACCACCGTCCGCGACACCGTCCTCGCCCACTCGCGCGCCGGCGACTTCCTCGTCTGCTACCCCTACAACCCCGGCTACAACCTCATGACCAACCGGCGCACCTACGTCCACAACGTCTATGTCGATAACGCCACCCACGACGCCGGCTGGACCGCGACCACCATCCGCGATTTCGAGGACAAAAAGCCCGCCGTCATCGTCATCGACGACCGCGCCATCAATGGCACCCCGGCGTCGCGTTTCTCCCACTGGGCCGCGCCCGTCCTCGACTACGTGAAAATCCACTACGCCCGCGTCGCCGAGATCAAGTCCGACACCACCACCATCCAGATTTTCGCCAAATCCTTCGACCCCATCGCCCCATGAACCGCAAAGCCATCATCCTCGCCGGCGGCGCCGGCACCCGCCTGCACCCGCTCACCCGCATCGCCTGCAAGCAGCTCCTGCCCGTCTATGACAAGCCGATGATCTACTACCCGCTCGCCACGCTCATGCTCGGCGGCATCCGCGAGGTCCTCATCATCTCCACGCCCAAGGATCTGCCGCAGTTCCGCGGCCTCTTCGGCGACGGCGCGCACCTCGGCATGCGCTTCGAGTATGCCGAGCAAGAGCGGCCCGCCGGCATCGCCCAGGCCTTTCTTATCGGCGAAAAATTCATCGGCTCCGGCGGCGTCACGCTCATCCTCGGCGACAACATCTTCTACGGAAAACTCGACTTCTTCCGCGACGCCCTGCGCGTGGTGGAAAGCGACGGCGGCGCCTGCGTCTTCGGTTACCAGGTGCGCGACCCCGAGCGTTACGGCGTCGTCGAGTTTGGCCCCGATGGGAAAGCCCTCAGCCTCGAAGAAAAGCCCGCGAAGCCCAAGAGCCACTTCGCCGTCCCCGGCCTCTACGTCTATGACCGCGAGATTGTTAATATCACCCGTGACTTGCAACCCAGCCCGCGGGGCGAGCTGGAGATCACCGACGTGAACCGCGAATACCTCCGCCGCGGCAAACTCAACGTCCGCGTCTTAGGTCGAGGCATGGCTTGGTTAGATACAGGAACTCAAGCCAGCTTACTCGAAGCGAGTAACTACATCGCCGCCATCCAAAACCGCCAGGGCCTGATGATCGCAAACATCGAAGAGATCGCCTTCAACCAAGGCTTCATCGACCGCGCCGGCTTGCAAGCCGCCATCGTCGCGCTGCCGAAGAATGAGTATCGGGAGTATCTGCAGGCGGTGTGTGAGGAGAGTTAAGTGGAGAGTTAGTCGTTGAATCCAGTTAGGCGTTTCTGCCAACTCTCTGAAATGAAAACCATGAAAATCATTCACTATTTGCTCGCTGTGTCATTGCTCACACTCGCCGGATGCAGTTCCACAACGATGACTGTGGACTCTACCGATGCCACCGGTCAATCCACCCGCAAGGTTTACACCAAGTATTACGATGCCTCTGCGTGGCTCGTTTCAAAGCATCTCGGCATGAGCGTCGTTATGGACCACGAGAAGACGCGCATCCCGATTGTCTCTGGTGTCCAACAATCACTCGGCGCTCTTGGATCGAGCGATTCTTACGCTAACGGTAAGGTGACGGTCTATCTTTGGAATTTTGACAGCCAAACACATCCCGTGACGATTCTGCTCGTCACCTCAGGAGGCCAGTCATTCACACCGAACCGAAACGTCATCAATGCCCTCCCCAAACAGAAAACAGGCGATGCGGTCGGAAACTTCAAAATCTTCGACTCCGGCACGAGCATTCCAATCAAGATTCAATACGAATTGAACGGCAAGCGAGCGACCATTGAATTGAAGCTCGCTCGCAGAACCGAAGAAGAGCTATTCAGGTATTTCGGCCCCAACGGGAACCCGCCTTATCCTTGGCCTTGGTATGGCGGTAATGACCAACTCCGATGAACGAAATTCCCTCGTGACCAAGCTCCAGCTTGGTCACGCACTTGTCTTGGAAGCTCTGCTTCCCCGCGTCGCCATCTGATTGGAGCCCTCGCGCGTGATCCGCGCCGACGAAGCAGAGCTTCGAAGACAGCGGCATTACCAAGCAGGAGCTTGGTCACGAGGGGACGGAATATAGTGAACGGATCCTCGCGTGGTTTCTTTCACGCCTTCGGGGCTTGCCTGCTTTGTGCGATGGCAACCCACCGTTGAACCGCTGGGCTATTTTCGGTCGCCCTGACGGGCTTGGCATGGTGATAATCCCGCCACTGGCAGGCCGTCTTGGTGAGGTGGAAGATCGCGTTGAGCAGTTCCCGATGACGGTGTTTCCGCGGACGGCCCGTCGGACGCGGCTTGGGAAAACAATCGTCGAGGAGTAGCCATTCGGTGTCCGACAGATCAGAGGTGGATCGCATCCCCAGCGTCCTGCGGGATGAGATTTACAAGGTACAGACAATAAGGTGCGCCATTATCTTTCTCAGTTTTCAAACAGGCTCTGAGAGATCTTTCGACTGGAGTTCCGGTCGCAAAGCCGACCGGAACTCCGCTCAGGATGACGGAGTTTTTTTTCAGTCGCGATCTGCGCTGCGGATCATTTGTTCGAGGAAAGGGTGCGCGTCTTCGAGGGTGATCTGGATCCAGCTCGCGTAGGTTTTCGCCTTGAGGTCGGCGAGCGTGGCGGCCTCCTCCTTGGCGACGGCGAGGAGCGCGGAGTAGGCGGCGGCTTCCTCGTTGAAGGCGGCGATTTCCTCTTCGCTTTTCAGCGTGGGGCGTTTCGTCTGCATGGTCGCGTACCACGGGGCCATGCGCTCATTGAGGCGCTGGATTTTTCTCTCCCCGAGATGCACGCGGGAGTCGTGGGCCTGGCTGATCTCGAGAAACATGCCGTTTTTCTGATCGCCGCTGAGCTTCGAGAAGAGCGCGACGTAGGGATCGACCTTGGGATGCTTCTTGTCCCAGAGCGCCTTGCCGGTCATCGGCAGGAGCAGCACGAGGCCGATGAGCGAGGTCAGCGCGCCCGATTTTCCCAGCTCCCAATAGCGGGCCAGAAACATGATGTCGGCGAGCGGGACGAAGCGGATGCTCCAGCACCACCAGAAGCTGATGTCGCGGGCGTGCGCGCTGATGATCCAGCGGCCGATGGCGAAGAGCAGCAGGCCGACGAGGCCGACGAGGGCGAGAAATCCGTTCATAGCGAGTAGCGGGGTTTTTCCTGCTCCTGCGCGGCGAGCGACAGGCCTTCGCCGAGCTGCCAGTAAAACATGTAGGCGATCATCCCGAGGACGAAGACCTGCGCGAGCAGGCAGAAGACCGCGAAGGCAAAGCCGAGCTGGTGCGCGGCGCAGACGAAGATGACGCCGGTGAGAATCGAGAGCCCGGCGATGAGGATGGCGGCGATATTCACCTGGTCGGTGGCGGCGTCGCGCAGCGGGCGGAGCTGATGGAAAAAGAAAAGCGCGAGCAGGATGAAGAGCATGCCGGCGAGACACGCGAGGCCGGCTTTTTCTTTCGCGGTCTCGACGGGCAGGCTGAGGATCAAGTCGTAGAGCCCGTGGACGAGCACGACGGCGGGGAGGGTGACGAGGAAGACCCAGCCTTTTTTGAGCGGCTGCGTGAGCGCGTCGCAGAAGGCGAGGCCGATGATGCCGGTCATCGCGGTGTGCATGAAATTGGCGGTGAGAAAGCGCCCGAACGCGGCGGCGGGGCCGGCGCTGGCGAAGTAGATGAGATTTTCCGCGGCGGCGAAACCGAGGCCCACGCAGCCGGCGGTGATGATCGTTTCGAGGCGGTTTTTGCGCGCGAGGAGCAGCGGGACGAACGGGAGGAAGAACACGAGTTTCACCAGCTCCTCGCGCAGCCCGACGCCGGCGATGAAATACGCGGCGTCGCCGAAAATTTCGCCGGTCTGTTTCAGCCCCCACATTTCGTCCTGCCAAAAGACCGCGCAGAGCGTGGCCCATGTGCTGGCCATGCCGGCGACGACGGCGAGCAGCGGCACGGCGGTGCGGAAACAAACGAGCCCCTGCGGCTGCCCGACCTGGAGCACGATGACGAGCCACACGAGCCCGGCGAGCGCCGCGAGGGCGAGCGGGAGCGGGGCCATGTAGCCGCGCCAGATGGCGGTGACGGGGCGCGCGAGGCCGCCCCAGCGATGCCCGGCGACGGCGACTTGCAACGCGAGCTTCGGGGTCTGCTCCGCTTTGAAAGCGGGATCGGCGAGGGCGCGCTCAATGGCGGCGTAGTCGCGGCGCTCGTGGAAAAGCGCGATCATTTTCGCCCGCGCCGCGCTGGCTCCGGGCGTGAAGCGCAGCTCGCGCTCGTAGTACTGGCGGGCCTTGTCGGTCGCCTTCCCGGAGGCGTGGAGGTCGGCGACGAGTTCATTGGCGTGCGGCAGCGGCTTCACCTGATGCGCGAGCCAGAGCAGGTCGGCGCCGGGATCGCCGTCGTAGGCCAGCAGGCTGTCGGCGTAGGCGACGGCGACGGCTTTTTCGTCTTTGGAAAGCTGCGAGCGGAGGATGCGCTCGCTCGGATCACTGAATCGCACGGCGGCGAGGATGCGCCCGAGACGGCCTGTCTCCTGATGCTGAAAGCCCGCGAGCAATTCGAGCACGCGCGCCATGTCGGGCTGCGGCTTGTCGAGTTCGTCGATGAAGGCCTGGTCGGGGCGGCCGTGGCTGAAACCGTCGGGCGCTTGCAGCCACCACCCGACGCCGCCGGCGATGCTCAAAATAAGTGCGGCCAGACCGGCGAGCACGTAGGGGCTGCGGCTCCAGAAATAGAGCTTGATGGCGAGGCCGTCGATGGGTGCGGGATGGCCGGTTTCCGGCAGGGTGGTCGCTTCTTGCATGGCGTGGGTGGGCTGTGACAAAGCAGCCGCTTTGCCACCGCCGCCATGAACCGCCTGCGGGCACGCCATGAAAAATATCCTTTTGCCCGGCCCGGCAGGCGTCGTTACGTTCATGCGTCAAAATCATTTCAACTGAAAACACCATGAGCACCGCCACCGCCGAAACACCCGCCGCCACCAAACTGAGCCAGCTCGATGCGCTCAAGAAACTCACCAAGGTCGTCGCCGACACCGGAGATTTCGAGTCGATGCGCGCTTTCAAACCGCAGGACGCGACCACGAATCCCTCGCTCATCCTCGCCGCCGCGACCAAGCCGCAATATGCCGCGATCGTGGATCAGGCCGTCGCCGGAGCGCCGAACGTGGAGACCGCGATGGATCGCATCCTCGTCGCCTTCGGCCTCGAAATCCTCAAGATCGTTCCCGGCCGCGTCTCCACCGAAACCGACGCGCGCCTGTCCTTCGACACCGCGGGCTCGATCGCCAAAGGCCGCCAGCTCATCGCGCTTTATGAAAAGGCGGGCATCTCGCGCGACCGCATTTTGATCAAGATCGCCTCGACGTGGGAGGGCATCAAAGCTGCCGAGGTGCTGGAAAAGGAAGGCATCCACTGCAATCTGACACTCCTTTTTTCCATGGCCCAAGCCGTCGCTTGTGCTGAGGCGAAAGTGCAGCTCGTCTCGCCATTCGTCGGGCGCATCCTCGATTGGTGGAAGGCTGCGACGAAGAAGGATTACGCGCCTGCGGAAGATCCCGGCGTCGTCTCCGTCACGCAGATTTACAACTACTACAAAAAGTTCGGCCACCAGACCGAGGTCATGGGCGCGAGCTTCCGCAACAAGGGCCAGATCACCGAACTCGCCGGCTGCGACCTGCTGACGATCAGCCCCGTGCTCCTCGGCGAACTCGCCGCGAGCACCGAGCCGCTCGCGAAAAAACTCGACGCCTCCGCCGCGCAGGCGCTCACGCTCAAGCAGGTGCATCTCGAAGAGAAAACCTTCCGCTACGAGCTGAACGAGGACGCCATGGCGACGGAGAAAACGGCCCAGGGCATCCGCAGTTTTGCCGCTGATATTGTGAAGCTGGAGCAGCTCATCGCCGCGAAGCTGTAGCCTCCGCCGACCAACGCACCTCACCGAAAAGGGCGCTCGCGAGAGCGCCCTTTTTTTCTCACCCGCGCGCGTGACAGTGCTCGGCGGCGCGTTCTACCCTCGCGCTCCCCGCATGGCCCTCATCACGAAAGACCAGATCGCCGATGTCCTCGAAAGCATCGCGCAGATGCTCGAGATCAAAGGCGAGAACGTCTTCAAAATCCGCGCCTACACGAACGCGGCGCGGGCGCTGGAGACCTACACCGGCGACATCGCGGCGGCGGCGGGCGAGGGGCGGCTCGGGGAGATTCCCGGCGTGGGCAAAGCGATCGCGGAGAAGATCACGGAGCTCGTGACCACGGGGCAGCTCGCGTATTTCGAGATTCTGAAGGCGGAGTTTCCGCCGGGCGTGTTTGAGATGTTCGAGCTGCAAGGGCTGGGGCCGAAGAAGATCAAGGCGCTGTGGGACAAGCTCGGCATCACCACCATCCCGGAGCTGGAGGCGGGCTGCAAAGACGGGCGCGTGGCGGGTCTCGCGGGCTTTGGAAAAAAGACGGCGGACAATATTCTGGCGGCGATCCAGTCGCGGGCGAAACACGCCGGGCGCTTTCGGCTCGGGTCGATCGCGGTCGATGCGGAGCGGATGCTCGCGGAGCTGCGCGAGCTGCCGGATGTCCATCAGGCGTGCATCGCCGGCAGCTACCGGCGGAGGAAGGAAATCGTGGGCGATTTGGATTTCATCGTGGCGACGAACACGCCCGAAGCCGTCTCGGATTTTTTTGTGAAGCACGAGATGGTCGAGAGTGTGATCGCCCACGGTCCGACGAAATCGAGCGTGCGGCTGAAGAGCGGCATCCAGGCCGATCTGCGCGTGGTCAAAAGCGCGGAGTATCCGTTCGCGCTGAACTACTTCACCGGCTCGAAGGAGCACAACATCATCATGCGCCAGCGTGCGTTGGCCCGCGGCTGGACGCTCAATGAATACCGGCTGGGCGCGCTCGAAAATGCCAAGTCGGACCCGCCGCAGATTCTCGACGAGCGCGGGCTCTACCGCGCGCTGGATCTCGACTACGTGGAGCCGGAGCTGCGCGAGGATCGCGGGGAATTCGCCGCGGCGGAGGCGCACACTTTGCCCGACCTCGTCGCGCCCGAAAACTTGCGCGGCACTTTCCACAACCACACCACCGCGAGCGACGGCCGCAGCACGCTCGCCGAGATGGCCGCCGCCGCGCAGGAGCTGGGCCTGCAATACCTCGGCATCGCGGACCACTCGAAATCGTCCGTGCAGGCGCACGGTCTGGAGACCGACCGGCTGCTCGCGCAGATCGCCGAGATCAAGGCGCTGAATGAAACCTTCGACGGTCATTTCCGGCTCTTCGCCGGGAGCGAGGTGGACATCCACAAGGACGGCTCGCTCGACTTTCCCGACCATCTGCTTGAGCGGCTCGATTACGTGGTCGCGTCCATTCACAGCTCGTTCTCGATGCCAGAGGCGGAGATGACCGCGCGCATCATCCGCGCGATGGAAAATCCCTACGTCACGATGCTCGGCCACCTCACCGGGCGGCTCCTCCTCTCGCGCGAAAGCTACGCGGTCAATGTCCCCGCGGTCATCGACGCCGCCGCGCGCACCGGCACGCTCATCGAGCTGAATGCGAACCCGCGCCGGCTCGACATGGACTGGCGCTGGTGGCCGCTGGCGAGGGAGAAAGGCGTGCGGTGCGTGATCAATCCCGACGCGCACCACACCCAGCATCTCCAGTTTCTCCACTACGGAATCGGCACCGCGCGCAAGGGCTGGCTCACGCGCAAGGACGTGGTGAACTGCCTGCCGCTCGGCCAGATCGAGGCCGTGCTCGCGGCGAAGCGGAAGCGCGCCGGCTGACCGCGTCGACGCCGTTATTTGGGCCGCACCGATTCCGTGCCGGGGATCGCTTTCAGATCCCAGATGCGCGTGGTGCCGTCCGCGCTCGTCGTGCAGAAGTTCGTGCCCGTGGGGCTGAACTTGAGGGACCAGAGCACGTTCGCGTGGCCGGTGAGCACGGTGAGGCAGCGCTTTTCCGCGAAGTTCCAAAGCCGCGCGGTGCGATCCCAACTCGCCGTCACCACGCCGGGGCCGCCCGGCGTGAAGGCCACGGCGAAAACGGGCGCGGTGTGACCCTTGAGCGCGAGCACGCCTTTGAGCGTCTGCGCGTCCCAGACCTGCGCGGTGCCATCCGCGCTCGCGGTGGCGAAGTAGCGCCCGGCGGCGTCGAACGCGACATCCCGCACCGCCTTTTCATGCACCGCCTCGAGCAGCGGTTCGCCCGTTTCCCGGTTCCACAAAACCGCCCGGCCATCGCCCCCGGCGGTGAGCACCAGCCGCCCGTCCGGGCTGAGCGCCGCGCGGCGCACGGGTGCGCCGTGATCGAGCACCCGCAGGAATTTCCCGTCGGGAAAACTGTAGATGTACGCCTTGCCATCGCCGCCCGGCGTGACGAGCCACGCGCCGGTTTTCGTTTCGAGGAGCGTCGGCGCCCAGAGGTTTCCAGCGCTGCGGTCGAGGATTTGGGCCGGCTGGGGCACGGCGCCGCTGAGATCCCAGATGATCGCCTTGCGGTCTTTGCTCGTCGTCACGAGCCATCGGCCATCGCGGCTCCAGACCAGGCCGGTCAGCGGCGCGGTGTGCTTCCGCAGTTCCGCGAAAGCGTGACCCGGCGCGAGCTTCCAGACGCGCGCCGTGGTGTCGTCGCTCGCGGTGGCGGCGAACCAGCCGGTGGCGCGCGCGTCGGCGTTCGGGTTGATGAGGGCGGCATTCACCTCGCCCTCGTGGCCGGTCAGGAAGAAGTCGTTGTCGCCCATCATGTCCATGACGAAGGCCGTCTTGTCGCGCCCGGCGGTGATGAGAAAAGCCGGCTTCGCTCCGGGCGGTGCGGATGGCGGGAGCGAGGCGTAATCGGCATTCCAGACATCGCGTTCGTGCGCCGTGTTGATCTTGTCCGTGGCAAACTCGCCCGCGCCCGCGAGGCTGGCCTCCGGCAGGACGGAGAGCCGGCTCGTGCCGCCTTCCGCGACGGGAAGACGGCCCTTTTCCCTGACCGATTCCTTGCGCGCGATCTCCGTCATCGCGGCCTCTTTCGCGGCCTCGGGCGCGAGTGCCCCTTGCTCCGGGGCGTCGCGCTTTTCCTTGAGCAGATTTTTGTAAATGTCGGCACTCTTCTGTTTGTCCCCCACCAGCTTTTCCGTGTCCGCCACCTTGGTTTCCGCCTGGTTCTTGGCGGCCTTGAGTCGCAGACTCCAGACTCCGAGGGCGACGATAATCGATCCCGCGATTAAGGCGCAAAAGGCGAATGCCGCCGCGATCCGCCACACCCATTTCCTGCGCGCCGCGAGCCGCAGTTCCTCCGTCACGCGCCGCTGCCGCCAGTCGAGGATCGGCGCGGCGAGGAGGTCGTGGAAAATCTCGTAGCGTTTCGACTCCATGCCGGGCGGCGTGACATCGCGCAGCACGCGGGCCTGCCAGCCCTCGAGCAGCGCGCACATGTGCGCCACGCTCGCCGCCGGGGCGTGCGCAAACTCCGCGAGATCGCTGACGTAGTGGGCGATCTTCGTGCCGCTCGGCGTCACCAGCTGGTGAAAGACCTGCGCCGCGAGCGCCTGCTCCGGCTCGGGCAATTGCGCCATGACCACATCGAGATGCGTGCGCAGGATTTTCTCCGCGCCGCCCAGCGCCTGGAGCGTGGCCAGCCGCAGCACCTGCGAGCCGCGGGCCACGTCCTCGCGCCAGAGCCGCATCATCACCATTTGCAAATACGGCGCTTCCACGCGCGCCTTGGCGTCGATGATCCCGGAGCCGAAGCGCACCGCTCCCGTGCCCGCCTGGCGCAGCCGCACGCGGCCCGCCTGCACCTGGCTCAGCAGCTCCTCCACGAGCGCGGGCTCGATGGTCACGCGAGGCGCGGCAGACGGGAGCCGGTCGTTGTAAAGCTGGAGCGGGCCTTCGATGGCGAGGCGCGCGGATTCCACGGTCAGGTGTTCGAGCCGGAGGCCGTTGGCGAAAAGCGCGGGGATGTTGGCCTTGAGCGTGTCGAGCCGGGCGAGCGCGTCTTCGCGGAGGGAGATGAGTACGTTGACCCGCAGCTCGGGATCATTGACCACGGCCACGAGTTCATCGGCGAAGCTGGTGTCGTGGGCATCGCGGTAGAGGAAGTATTCCTCGAACTGGTCGAGCAGCAGCACGAGGTCGCTGCGCATGAATTCCGTCCACGTCCGCAGGCTGTCCGCGAGCGTCGCGGCGCGCGGCGGCAGCTTCGCCAGCCAGTCCGCGGGGAGCAGCTTGCGCAGCGTCGCGTCCACGCGGTCGATCAGCCCGGCCACGGGATCATCGCGCCACGAGCTGAAGGCCACGCCGACGCATTCCGGGCAATTGCGCCGGTCGAGATTGGCGAGCGCGCGGCGGCGCAGTTCGCGCATGACTCCGGCGTAGAGCACCGAGCTTTTGCCCACGCCGCTCGCGCCGTAGAAGAGCGTGACGCGCGTCGTCAGGCAGTTCGCCACGATGATCTGCGTGTCGCTTTGCCGCCCGAAAAAATACTCCGCGTCGTCCTCGAAATACGGCACGAGCCCGCGGTAGGGACACGCTTTGATCAGCTCGGCCTGGGGCTCGGCGGGGCTCATGATGCGGGAGCCGGGGCGGCGATGCCGAGGACGGCCTGTTCGAGCAGCGGCACGTAATCCTCCAGCCGCATGTCGAGCAGATCGACGTTGCGTTTGGCCCAGGATTTCCGGTCGATGGGCTGCGGATTGAGCTGGATGGCCCACGAATTGTAGGAGCGCTTTTGCGCGCCCCAGATGCGCTGGAGGATGACGCGCAGATTCCAGTCGCGCAGGCCGTAGCCGAGGAAAAGGAAGTGCGTGTCCTTCATCATCGCGGCCAGCATTTTCGGCAGCGGATTGGCGAAATCCATCTGCGAGAGGAAGTCGATGTAGTCGTCCTCGGTGATGACAAAACTCGACTGGTCCTTGTCCGCGCGATCCACCGCGCCGTGGATTTTCAAAATGATGGTGCGCTCGTTCACGGGCAGTCCGGCGTAGGTGTTCGGCGGGGTGATGAGCTGCCACGGCGCGGCGGCGAGCGTGGCGGCGTCGGCGCGTTTCAGGTAGTGCTCGGAGGCGTGGAGGAGATGCCAGAATTTCCCGCGCTGGCCCTCGCGATCGATGAAATAGGTGACGAGATCGAAAGGTTCGCCGGCGAGGAGGAAGGCGGCTTCGAGCACCTCGTCGTAGTTCGTGGTGACGATCAGCGGCAGCCCCGCCGCGCAGCCGCTCTGGCGCAGCGCGGCGGGCATTTTCGCGAGCAGGGTGTGCAGCGTGGTGAGCGGGTAGTCGCGCGCGAAAAGCTTCTGCAGCTCGTCGTAGAGCGGCCCGGTGCCGCTGATCACGCTGGCGTATTGCGAGACGCGCATGAGGTCCCAGTCGGTCGCCGGATCATTGTAGGTGAAGCGGTGGGCGAGCAGCCGCGAAAGCTCGGTGCCATTGGGCAGCCAGCCGTTTTTCTGCCACAGCCCGGCCTCCTCGGGCTGGCGCGGAAAGCCGCACAGATTCACCCCCGCGCCGAGGAAAGGGATCACGCGCCCGCTCTTCAACTCCTCGACAATCTGGCGGCAGTGCTCGGCGATTTCGGGCGACATGGCGGGCTACTTTTTCGGCCGGCGTTTCGCCGCGCGGGGTGGGGCGGCGGGCGGCGGCGGCTCGGCGCGCACGCGGAACCACGGGTCGCCGTAGTGCTGATACGCGCCCCAGGTGGCGAGCCCGCCGGGGCCGAAGTCCGGCCCGGCGATGGTGCGGCGCGCTTCGCGCATGGCGGCGTGCATCGGCTCGCGCTCGCCGCTCGCGGTGCCGAGCAGGCCGCGGTAGAGGCGGCGCGCAAAGGCCAGCGCGGCCTGGTCATCCACGGGCCATGCGGTGCAGACAAAATTGGCGACGCCGCGCGCGAAGAAGGCCTCGGCGAAGCTCGGCGCGAGCGCGGCATTGCGCAGCTCGGCGCGGTCGGGCGTGATGCCGGATTCGCAGGCATTCGAGAAAACAAAACGCGGCACGCGGTCCACGCGCTGGAGTTCGCGGGCGGAGAGGATTTCGTTTTCCTTGTCGGAGAAAAGCCAGCCGGAGCCGGCGGGATCGTCCGCTTTGAAAAAGCAATGCCCGGCGAAGTGCAGGAAGTCGTAGCGGTAGAGCAGGAGCTGCCGCAGGACGTTGATGCGCGTGGCCTGGGCCGGGCCGAAGAGCGGGACGATCGTGACCTTGCAGCCCGAGCTTTCCCCGAAGCGCTCGAACTCCTCGGCCACCGCCTGGCTCTCGGCCTGCGCGCCGGGGAGCGGCGCGTCTTCCGCCGGATCGGCGACCACGAGCACGCGCAGCTCCGGCAGGTGCAGCATGGGCGGATCGGAGATCGGCGCAAAGCGCGTGCGGAACTGCCGGGTGACGCCGCTCGATGCGCCGATGAATTGCTCGATCGCCGGCGCTTCGCCCGCGGCCGCGGGGTCGCCGAGGACGAGCATTTCCCACGGCAGACGCGCCGTGGAGGCATCGACGGTGATGGCGAGCGGGGCGCCGGGGCGGCGGATGGTTTCGCGCAAATCCTCGGGGATCATCAGACGCTGGAGCACGAGGCCCCACTCGCGCTGCGTGGCGAGGTCGCGCGCGGCGGCGAGCTGGTCGGCATTGGCGTGGGCGAGGCGCGGGTCGATCTCGATGTCGCGCTGCGGGATGGAGGCATCCGGCGTGAGCGCGGCAAACTCGAAGGCCGGACCGCGCTGCCCGATCTCGATGCGGACGGTGCGCTCGGCGGTGTGGTTCGGCGCTTTCCCGGCGGCGGTTTCCGCCCACGCTTTGTCAAAGGCGGCGCGCGTTTTTTCCCGCGCTTTGCGGAGCAGCGCGGCGGGGGTGAGGCCGGTGAGGCCCGTGTACTTCACGGTCAGGTCGGGTCCGGCGAGCTGGTCGCCTTTTTCCAAAATGCGATGCAGCGCGAGACAGGCGCGGGCATCGAACTCGACAAAAGTCACGCGCTGCAAATCCCGCCCCGGCCCGAGCGACGTGCCGGTGAGCGCGCGGCGGATGCCGCCGAGCCAGGCCTCGAGCGCGTCGGTGCGCGAGAGATTGCCGGCCCCTGCGCCGATGACCACGGCTTCGAGATGTTTGCGGCCGAGCGCGCCGAGCGCCCAGACGAGCTGCTGCACGAGGAGCTTGATCTCCGGCGCTCCGCAGCGGCCGGGCTGGCCCATGCCGGCGATGACCACGAGGCGCGCGGGATCGCGCGGGTCGGGGAGCTGGAAAAGCTGGCCGAAGGCGCCGCTGAGCACGCCCCGCTCGGTGAAGCGCGTGAGCAGGAGTTCGCCGCGGTTGGATTTCGTTTCGAGGGCGGCGCTGATCGCGCGGTCGAGCGCGAGCTCGGCGTTCTGCGGCTTCACGCCTTCGTAATGCCCGACCGCCACGGCGTCCGGCGCAGCGGCTCCGCGGCGCGGCGCGTCGTCGATGCCGCCGAGGCGGAGCGCGATCTCGATGCTGGGCGGTTTGGGCGGCGGTGCGGGCGGCAGGGCCGTCGCGGCCTGTGCGGAGGCGGCTTCGCGGGTGGTGCGGTCGGTGGTGCCGAGGAATTGGCGGAGCAAAATGTCCGCGGCCTCGACTTCATCGGACGAGAGCGGCGCGTCTTCGGCGTGCTCCGGGCCGCGGGCGTGCGCGCCGAGGCGCGCGGTGATTTCGAGCAGCCGCTCCTCGTCGAGATGGGCCTGCACGCGCTCGGTGGTCGCGGCCGTGCGGGCGGCGCTGCGATCCGCACCGGGGCCGCGCGCGCCGGGAGTGACGGGCGGGTTTTTGGAAAGCAGGCAGTCGTCGCCGGCGAGCAATTGCTGGCACGCGGGGATCACGTCCTCGTTGCGCGGCAGATCGCCGTGGCTTTCCTCGATGAACCACGTCGGGATGCGCTTCCCGTTTTCCTCCAGAAAACCGAGCCGGTGCGGCACGGTGCCGTCGCCGTTCATCGTCGCGCTGTAGGCATCGGCGGTGTTGATGAGCGACCAGTTTTGGATGTCGTCGAAGGTGCGCTGATTGCCGCCCGCGATGTAGCGCATGCGCGCGCCATCGACGACGCCCGCGAGGGTGTCGTGATGTTTGCGCGCACGGTCGAGCAGACCCTGCGGCACGCCGCGTCCGGCCCAGGTGGCCGCCTGGTAGAGCGGGGCCATCGTCGGCATGATCAGCGGCGACGGGAGCATCTGGTAGGAGCCGGGAAAGTGATTGAGAATCCCGAGCAGCGCGGGCAGGTCGTGCTCGAAGTCGATGCGCTCCAGCCAGCGCACGGCGTCGAGCGTGCCGGTGATGACCTGCGGGATGGCGAAGGAGCCGTGATTCGGCGTGCCGAGCATGATGAGCTTGCCGCCTTTCGCCCAGCGCTTCGGCTGCCGCTGGATGAAGGTGCGCGCGACCAGCCCGCCCATGGAGTGCGCCACGAAATTCACCGGCGCATCCGGCCCGAACCAGCCACTGATGCGGGTGGCGAGATCGTCCGCGAGTTCATCGAGATCGCGCCGCCAGTCGTAGGGGTAGGCCTGCGCGTTCCAGTCCGCGGCGAGCGTGGTGACCAGCTCGGCGTAGTAGCGTTTGATCATGCCGGTGGCGCGGACATCGAACTGCGAAACGCCCTTTTCATCCATGCGCAGCCAGCCGAGCGCGCCGCGCGGGATGCGCAGCAGGCTGATCCAGACGCTCTCGTCCTTCCCGTCGTGGCGGACATTGAGCTCGCCGCCCATGATGCCGTGGAGGATGACGACATTGCCCTGCTTCGCGCCGCGCTTCCCGCCGCGGAGCGCGCCGGTGCGAAGGCGCTCGTAGCGGGCCGCGCCAAAGTAGGTGCGCAGGACGCGCTCCTCGTCCGCCGAGGGGCGGCGCAGGAGGGCGAGAAATTCATCCGGGGTGGCCCGTTCGAGGCGGGCGAGATATTCGCGTTCGTTCATGGGAGTGGCGGGTGGTGGGCGGGCGGGGGCAAATCCGCCCCGGCGAGCCGCGGCAGGCGGTTCGCGCAGCACTGCATGGTGGGCCTCGCGCTCATGGTTTCCTCGGGACTGCGCGCGGAGTGTTTGGCCGCGCGTCGCGCGCCGTCAACGGCAAATTTCCTTGCGCGGCCCGGCGCGCTGACTTGCACTCCGCCACGCCGCATGACGCTCCTCATCGTCTCCATCCTCCTCGCCAGCTATCTGCTGGGCTCGGTTCCGAGCGGCCTGCTCATCTCGAAAGCGCAGGGCCTCGACATCCGCGAGCATGGCAGCAAGAACATCGGCGCGACGAATGTCTGGCGCGTGATGGGGAAAAAATGGGGGCTGCTCGCGTTCGTCTGCGATACCGCGAAAGGCTGGCTCGCGGTGCGGCTCGGCGTCTGGCTGGCGGGGAGTTTTCCCGCGACCGATCACCTGCTCCACGGCAGGACCGCGCTGCATTTTCTCCCCGCCGACTACGCCGGAATCGCCGCCGCGCTGGGCTGCATCCTCGGGCACAATTTTCCCGTCTGGCTGCGCTTCAAGGGCGGCAAGGGCGTGGCCACTTCGCTCGGCGTGATCATCGGGATGATGCCGCTCGCCTCGCTCATTATCTTCGCGATTTGGAGCCTCGTTTTGAAAGTCACGCGCTACGTCTCGCTCGCCTCGCTCGTCGCGGCGGCGTGCCTGCCGGTCGTGGTCATCGTGCTGTTTTTCCTCGGGTGGATTCACGGCTGGGCCAATTTCTATTTCGCCGTCGCCGCCGCCGCGCTCGTCATCAAGCGCCACACGCCGAACATCCGCCGGCTGCGCGAAGGCACCGAACTGCGCTTTGGCACGCCGAAGCCACCGGAGGCTGCGCCGTGAAACTCCGCTGCATTTTGAAACCACGGATTGCACGGATTACACGGATTTTTGGAAACGTCTCCGCTCACCCGTTCGCGTTCGCAGTCCCTGCCTTTAATCCGTGTAATCCGTGCAATCCGTGGTTCCTCTCCCCCGCCGTTTTTTGCGTATGAGTTTCCAAAACGTCGGCATCGTCGGGGCGGGGAGCTGGGGCACGGCGCTGGCCTTTCCGCTGCTCGGGAATCATCTGCCCGTCACCATCTGGGGCCATGACGCGGAGCACATCGCGCGGGTCGCCGCGGCGCGGGAAAATGCCGCGTATCTCCCCGGCGTCCCGCTGCCGGAGGCGCTGCGCTTTACCGCCGAACTCGACGATTTCCGCGCGTGCGATCTCGTCCTGCTCGTCACGCCGTCCAAGGCGATCCGCGAAGTCGCCTCGCGGCTTTCGACGGTCGGGCTGCGCGCGGATGCGGCGCTGCTTTCCTGCACCAAAGGTGTGGAGCGCGGGAGCGGGCTGCGGATGAGCGAGATCATCGCGGAATGTTTTCCGCGCAACCCCGTCGGAGTGCTTTCCGGGCCGAGCCACGCGGAGGAAGTCGCGCGGCAAAAACCCACCGCCCTCGTGCTCGGCTGCGCCGATGCCGCGCTCGCGAAACGGCTCCAGCAGGCTTTCTCCACGCCCTTCTTCCGCGCCTACACGAGCGACGACGTGGCCGGCATCGAGCTCGGCGGCGCGCTGAAAAACATCTTCGCCCTCGCCGCCGGCGTGAGCGACGGCCTCGGCCTCGGCGACAACTCGAAAGCCGCGCTCGTCACCCGCGCCCTCTCCGAACTCAGCCGCCTCGGCACCGCCCTCGGCGGACGCCGCGAGACCTTCCAGGGCCTCAGCGGCATCGGCGATCTCATGGTCACCTGCTTCTCCCAGCACAGCCGCAACCGCGCCGTCGGCGAACGCCTCGGCCGCGGCGAGCGGCTCGCGGACATCGTGGCCTCGATGAACATGGTCGCCGAGGGCGTGCCCACGACTTACAGCGCCCACGAAGTCGCCCAGCGGCACGGCATCGACGCCCCGATCATCACCCAGATGCGCGCCCTCCTCGACGGCACCATCTCCCCCCGCGCCGCGATGGCCGCTCTCATGGGCCGCGAAGCCGGCGCGGAGTAGGCAAGCGAACCGCCGCGCCGCAGCTCAGTGCTTCGGCTTGTCGAGCAGCGTGCCTCCGCGGAGGTTGCCGGGAAGTTTGTCGCGCGGGGAGTCGAGATTGCCCGGCGCGGCGGCGGTGCCGGTGGCGCCGTGGAGAATGGCTGCCTCCACGGTGGTGGCGTAGGCGCGCACGCTGCGGGGAATTCCGAAGTCCGTGGTGTAGCGATAGTAGCCGGCGGGATACAGCGTGCCGCGCCGGGTGTCTCCATCGGCCCCCTGCACCCCGTAGATAAAGCCCTCGCCGAGCTCGACGACCGCGAGGGTGCTTTTGTCCAATTGCGTCGCCGCCGCCCTGCCTCGGTGGGTGGTGATTCGCACCCACACGCCCTCCTCCCGGCCCGCGGTGATGGTGGCCTCGGCGGTGAAGCCGCTTTGCGTCACGCGCGTCCGTGCGGCCGTCTGCTCCGGCGTCGGCGCGTCCTGGATTTTCCTGTCCAGCGCCGCCGACTGCGCCTGCACCGCGGCCACCTGCTCGGCGAGCTGCCGGGCGCGCGCCGCCTTTTGCTGGAGGCGGAATTCCTCCGCGGCCTTGCGGTCGAAACCAAACCGCTTCTGGTCTTCCGCCGTGAGGGCGTAGAAGGCGAGCTTTTCCACGCCACGCTCGGTCTCGACGATCAGCCCGTCCGGATCCACCCGCGTGACGGTTCCTTTGAATTTGGTGCCATCGGCGAGGGTGAAGTCTTCGGCGAAGACCACCAGCGGCAGCAGGGCCAGAGCGAGGCAGAGGGCTTTCATGGCGGGTAGGTTTGGTCGCTGGTCAGCCGGACGATTGCAACACCGCCCATGTGAGCGTCTCCTCGTGGCGCCGGCAAGACCGGATTGCCGGGCCGCGTGCGCGCTTTGTTTTCGTGCCGAAGCTCCCGCTCGGGCGGGTGCTTGCGTGGCGGGTTCTGCGCCGCATACTGGCGGGATGAATGCGCCGACTTTTCCCCGCATGCCCGCGCTCGCGGGGCTGGCCACGTTTGCCGAAGCGCAAAAGCCGGGGCTCGCGGTCGGGGAGTGTGTGCGGCGGTTGAAGCGCTGGCATTACGCGTTCAAGCGGCTGCATGAAATTTTCCTCGCGCGGCTGACGGCGGAGCCGATTTACGAATTGAAGATGGCCTTTTCGCTCCACGCGCACTATTGCGCGGAGCATGTGGCCGCGCTGCGCCAGCGGGTGGGGGAAATGCGGGAGCCGCCGCTGGGATTGGACATCGTGCCGGATGAAAATCTCGCGATTTTTTTCGATGAAATCCTGGCGGCTCCGACGACGGAGGATTTGCTCGCGGGGATTTATGAAAAGGCGGTGCCGGCACTGGTCGCGGCACTGGAGTGGCATCGTGAGGAGACGAATCCGCTGGCGGATGCGCCGTCGGTGCGGGTGGTGAAGTTTGCGCTGCTCGAGGTGCGGGAGATGGCGGAGTACGGGGCGATGGCGGTGGCGGCGGTGGGCGGGGAAAACGTCCAACGTCCAACGTCCAACGTCCAACGCCCAACGCCCAACGCTCAACGGAGTGGTTCGCGCTGCTCGACGATTGTCTGGCGGCGGCGGGCGGGCTCGACGGGACGGGCGCGGCGGTTTCCAAGCAGCTCACGAAGCGGTATTCCGCGACGCCTTTCATCTACGACAAGATGCCGCGGCGCGACGCGCGTTTTCCCGATCCGTACAACATGGGCGTGAACGCGGAGGCCTTTCTCTACGATGCCTCCCAGCCGCCGGAGCCGAAGGTGCTGATGATGTTTTACAAGCGGCTCCGCGAGATCGACGTGCCGGAGATGATGGCCTCGATCATGACCGAGACGAAGGGCCAGCCGTGGGGCTATTACCGCGACATGACGCGGCAGCTTTGGGACGAGGCGCGGCACGCGATGATGGGCGAGGTCGGCTTCGTCTCGCTCGGCGTGGACTGGACAAAGATCATGGTGAACTTCACCTGGTCGCTCGGGCTGAACACGCAACTCACGGCGAAGGAGCGGCATGGCGTGCTCTATTTCATCGAGCAGGGGCTCATGCCGAAGACCGGCAAACGCTTCGAGTGGGAGACGGCGCAGGCCGCGCACCACGCGCTCTCGGCGCTGTTTCAGGATTACGATTGGGCGGACGAGGTGCTGCACGCGCGCGTGGGGCGCGACTGGTATGTGTCGCAATTCGAGAGTCCGAAGGAGGCGATCGAATGGGGCGATCGCGCATGGTCAAAGGTGCTCATCGGCTGGCGGCAATGGCGCGACGAAGGGCTGACCGCGCATCGCAACTGGTGGCCCGACGTGTATCTCGACTGGTGCCGCGCGCAGCACCTCACGCCGGATGAAAAGGTGCTCGCCTTCGCCACGACCTACGAGACGCAGCGCGCGGATTTGAAAACGCTCGCGGGCTCGGCTTAGCCGGTCGTACAAGCGGCGGTAGGGACGGTACTCCGTGCCGTCCGCCAGGCGAGCGAAGCGAGGTGGGGTGGCCGGGTTCACGCGCCGCCGCACTCGCTCCAGGCCGTTCTGCCCCTCACCACGAAGCTCAGCTTCCCCGCGCAAATACGGCGTTGCAAAGTCCTCAACTGGGAAACGAGGGTGAACAAATGCAAAAAGCCCAAGTCGTATCACAGGTATCGAATCAGATTGTTTGGTGGATGGGTGAGCGTCAAAAAAAGCTCGTGCAGCTTCGTCATGAAACGATGTCGGTGAATCCGTTTCTTTTGCCGCTGGTTTTCGGGATTCATAACTTTCAAAACTTCGACGAACTCGCAGAGTTTCTCGTCGCTGCGCATCTTTCGACCGGATATGCGACAGGTTTTGGAAAGCTGATTGACGAGAAAATTTTACCCCAAGTCTTCGGAACCACCAAACTCGATAAGGCCACTCGGAAAAAGCATCCTTTTTCGCTGTCTGTATTCAATGAGATCGACCACATTATCCTGCCACCGGGAGGGAAACCGGCCAAGCTGCTATCGTTGAAAGCTGGGCGGTGGACGATTCAGCTAACCATGGCTGTCCAGTTGAATCGGACATTCGAGGAATTGCTGAATCTTCGTGCTTCAAAGAAGCTCGGTGCGTTCACTTTTGACGAAATTGCTGTCGGTGTTTTTTACGGAACCAAAGACACACTCACAGATAAATACGACATCCTGAGAGGGATCAACCGTGGGGCGAACCACGATGTAAAAGATGTCAGGGAACACGTTCACGTATATGCCGGTCGAGAGTTTTGGGCCTGGCTGAACAACGGTGAGAGCCAAACTCAGGAGTGGGTGCTCGAAGGCATCCTTCAAGGTTTTGCCACTGCTGAGAAATCAATCGGATCGTTTACTGACCTACTCGCTTCTTTCCGCCGAGAATTTAGCCAGCAGTTTCAGGCGTTCGTTCGGGATGACAAGTCGATTGATTGGGAAAGCATCATCCGAAAAATCAACGGATAGAGTTCAAATCTCTTGGAACGCCAATTGCCTCTGATCGTCGCCGGATCGGCTTCGATCATAGTATCCCGTATGACCGTTCGCGACTTCACCATCCTTGAAATAGCTCCGGGTCCGCACATGCGGTCTGACATGAATTATTCGGCTAGGGGTGGGCGATTTTCCGTTCAAGGGTGTCATACCATCGGCCTTGCATAGGAGTTCCTTTAGGGCACGTCCGGCGACCTCACCGAGGCGTGGTGGGACAGCATTTCCAATCTGGCGACATTTATCCGTTGCCGAACCCGCAAATTTCCAATCATGAGGAAACTCCTGAACAGCCGCCATTTCGCCAACCGTTAAGGCGCGCAATTCGGCTGGATGGCACATACTAGTGCCTGCATGGTTGGGCATTGTAACAACAGTTGGAGAAGGGAAATCAAACGACAACCGCCGCCAATAAGCGCTTCTGCCGCCTTTCAAATACCAACTCTTTCCCATGGACTCCTTTTGAATCTCTTCGGGCAAACTACGCCAGTTGCCACCGGGGGGCACCATTGCCAGATATTTTAGCTTCCTTGGACTGAAATTCATCATGGACGGGTCAGAATCCTTGAAGCCGTTGCCGATCACGTCGCCGAGAGTTCTAAATCGCGGAAGTCTATCCGATGGACGGTTGCTGTATTCCGGCTGAGGGAACAACGGATCGATGTCAAAGCGCGAGCCAATACACAGCAGTCGTTCCCTAATTTGGGGGGCACCGTAGTTGACGGAGTTCACCAAGTAGCAATCAATGCGATAACCAGTCTCCTCAAAAAGACGGATTAGTTCCCGCAGAAGCGATCCCGCGTTTTTATGCTCGGGCGACAATTTACCATCTTCCAAAAATTCACCCTTTGGGGTCAACGGCATGGAGTGGAGTCCACGAACGTTCTCCATCAAAAAAGCCTTTGGCTTCACTTCACTGACCAGACGGAAAAACTCGAAGATTAGTTTTCCCCTGCCATCGTTCAAGCCGCGGCGCTGCCCAAACACACTAAATGCCTGGCAGGGTGGCCCACCTGCAATCAGATCAATTCCCTCGACATTGAATCCGGCGGCTTTGCTTAGGCTTTTCAAAGTAACCGCCTCGACCGAGTCGGGAATTGTGGGCAATGCCGGCTTGTTTAGCTTGATGGTTTCGACCGCCAAGGGATCAATCTCGTTGCAAGCCACGCAGTTGAATCCCGCCCTTTCCAAGCCGATGTCGAGACCCATCCCTCCAGAAAACAGGGAAATGTAATTTCGCTTCTTGAGTTGAATTGGATTCCTGGCGGCATTGTTATCGCCAAGTATTGTTCCGTTGCTCCGCAACCGAGCCTTCGCCATGGCACCGCTGACTGGAAAATGTGTTTTAGTCATAGGGTTAGTCATTTCTTTTGCCCATAAGTGGGAGGGTCTTCATGGAGCATAAAAACCGCCTGCTCTGCGGCCGGATTGTCAGCATGTTCCACGCGAAATTTTTCAACGATTCGCCGCGCCTCCATCTCCGTTTTGTCGATCTCGAAAAATCTGGCGATCGCAGCGGATTGCTCAGCAGTGAGCAGTCGTTGACCAAGTTCTGCCTTGCTGAGGTGAGCTTGATCCATCTCGGCTGCGGCAGCCACAACCCGAAGGGGAACTTGTTTCGCTTCACGAAGTCCCCTCAGCCATTCCCCAAACCGTTGCGAAACGGCGCGGTATATTGTTTTTCTGTGTCTAGCCATCTTTTGGCTAGATACCGGTTGGCCTGACGACGTGCAACCCATTTTTTGCGCATAGAATTTACCTGCCGGTGGTGAAGGCACATTTGGCTCCCGGAGAACCGCCGGTGGATCGGGATTCGCTTGGCGATGCGGCGCGCGCGCGGCTGGCGGAATTGGAAGCGGGCTTCACGGTCGAGAAGGCGAAGGTGGAGGCGATGAAGGCGCGGCTGTTTGCCCGGTTGCGCGCGCATTTCCAGCGGCGCGACCGGCTGCGGCTGGTCATCGGCTATCGCCGGAAGTATCTGGAAGCGCTCGTGCGTCAGGGCGGGGAAGAGGCCGGGAAGATCGCGCAGGAATACCGGCAGGCGGGCGCGCAGCAGGAGCAGGAATATGCGGAGACGACGGCGGCGCTGGCGGAGAAGAAATGGGATCGCCGGGCGCGCGTTCGCTCATCGCGGAGCGATGGCTCGCCGGTAGCCGGGGCTTTCAAACCCCGGATCATCCGCGAACCGGAATCCGTCGCGGAGCGACGTCTGCCACACACGCGCCGACCGGTATCGAGGGCAGGCGTCGCTCCGCGACGCGCGCCGTTCGCGGCCAAACCGGGGCTTCAAAGCCCCGGCTACCGGCAGGGCATCGCTCCGCGATGGGCGGCAGCCTTCCGCGACGAGGAGCAGGTGCCGGTTGCGGAAGCTGTGGGAAAGTCTGGAGATGGAAATTCTCAGCGTCCTGGAGGCGACCAACCGCCTTCACGAAAGCCCGGAGTTCGAGCTTCACGAGCTGATCGCGAAGCAGCCGGAAATGCTCGACAGCGTCGTGGTCAAACAAACCGGGCAGATCGAAGCCGAAATCAACGCGCTCAAAGGCGAGGCGGATCAGCTTGGCAAAGAGATCGAGGAACTGACGGGCGACGCCCCGCCTATGGCAGCAATTTGAAGCCAAGCAACCGCGGCGACGCTGGCGCAATCGAATCGGGATCGCCGTGCGCCCGTTCGATGCGTTCGCTTCATCGCGGAGCGATGGCCCGCCGGTAGCCGGGGCTTTCAAGCCCCGGATGAAGCGAGATGAGGGATGCGTCGCGGAGCGACGCTTGCGCTCAATCGCAGGCCAACGTGCTCATTGCAACCGTCGCTCCGCGACGGGCGCGTTTGCGGACCGCACGCACCGGGGCTTGAAAGCCCCGGCTACCGGCAGGGCATCACTCCGCGATGGGCGGCAGCCGTCCGCGACGAGGAGCAGGTGAGCCGGTTGCGGAAGCTGTGGGAAAGCCTGGAGATGGAAATTCTCAGCGTCCTGGAAG